>CAZAZY010000008.1:26093-27516 GCA_964489785.1 uncultured Candidatus Saccharibacteria bacterium | reverse complement strand
CCAGTATAACAAAAAAGTAGCCATGTGGCTACTTTTTTGATTCATTGAAAGTGATGTGCTTTCGCAGAGTTTTACTGTATTTTCGAAGTTTTAGTTTGAATGAAGCCAACTTTTTCTTGTTCTTAAAAGTCGGGTATACATCTCCCTTTGCTTCTTTGCTTTTTAAATATATAAGGTTATCTTGTGACATAGGATTCTATTACGCTTGTAGCTCTCTGATATTACTATAAAACCAATTAAAAATCAACCTCTCTTTTGATTTGTGCCGTAGTCACTGGTTTTTATAAAAAACACTCGTCTCACAACACTTTTTCTCACTTTGTTCGAACTGTGCCGTGGGCAGGATTTGAACCTGCGTAGCCCGAAGACGTCTGATTTACAGTCAGATGCGATTGACCACTCCGCCACCACGGCATGTACGTTTTAAGCACATAATAAACGTACCACTACTGTACACAAAAAAGAACAATTATGCAAGACTATACCGATGCTTTTACCTTCTTTTTTGCAGGTGATTTAATAGTTGGACCCTTTTTAGTTACGATCATTTCCCCCTTGACCACATCTACGTGCACTACATTACCAAAAGATATTTTGTTGGTAATAATCAATGTTGCAACAGGATTTAATATTTTATTCTGAATCAAACGGTTCAATGGTCGTGCACCATATTGTGGATTGTATCCTTTTTCTGCCAAATACGCATATGCAGAATCGGTAATAGACAAGGTAATATCTTTTGTTTGCAAACGTTCCACAACTACAGAAACTCGAACTTTTACAATTTCTTTAATTACTTCTGGAGACAAAACGTCGAATACAATAATATCATCCAATCGATTCAAGAATTCTGGTCTGAAAAATTCTTTTAATGCTTGTTCTACTTTTTCTTTGGTGTTTTGATATGCTTCGATTTCGCTTTGTGCAGAAAATCCAATAGATTGCATTTTTTCAACATACTGAGATCCAATGTTTGATGTCATGACAATAATCGCATTTTTGAAATTCACAATACGACCCTTTCCATCGGTTAATCGTCCATCATCTAATACCTGCAACAATACATTGAACACTTCTGGGTGAGCTTTTTCTACTTCGTCAAACAAAATAACAGAATACGGACGGTGACGAATTGCTTCGGTGAATTGGCCTGATTCTTCGTGCCCAACGTATCCTGGTGGTGAACCAATCAATTTTGAAACGGAATGTTTTTCCATGTATTCTGACATATCCACACGGATCAATGCCTTTTCATCGTCAAACATAAATTCAGCCAATGCTTTTGTCAGTTCAGTTTTTCCAACACCAGTTGGACCTAAAAACATGAACGAACCAATGGGACGATTAGGATCAGAAATACCAACCCGAGAACGTCGAATAGCATGAGCTATTTTTTCGATAGCTTCTTCTTGACCTTTTACAC
>CAZAZY010000008.1:22269-25993 GCA_964489785.1 uncultured Candidatus Saccharibacteria bacterium | reverse complement strand
TTACCAGAAGATGCTTCGATATCTTTTTTCAAAGCTTCTTTTTCAATTTCCAATCGCATAATTTTACGATGAGATTCTTCTAATAACGCTGGTTTATTTTCCAACGCAATACGCAACGAAGAAGCAGCTTCGTCGATCAAATCAACTGCTTTGTCGGGTAAAAATCTATTTGTTACATATCGTGTAGATAATTGTACCGCAGCCAAAATTGCATCATCCGTAATACGCACACTGTGGAATAATTCATATTTGCCTTTTAATCCACGTAATATCGCAATAGCATCTTCTACTGATGGTTCTTGGACATACACAGGCTGAAAACGTCGTGCCAATGCAGCATCTTTTTCAAAATATTTTTGATATTCTTTTGTCGTTGTTGCACCAATCAAACGGAATTCTCCACGAGCCAAAGCTGGTTTTAACATGTTTGCAGCATCCACAGACCCTTCGGATGCACCGGCACCTACCAATGTGTGTATTTCATCAACAAACACAATCACACGCCCTTCGGCACGTTCGATTTCTTTCATGATTTTTTTCAAACGTTCTTCAAATTCTCCACGGTATTTTGTACCCGCCAAAAGAAATCCCAAATCCAAAGAAAGTAATTCTTTTTCTTTTAGTGATTCTGGAACATCTCCTTTTGCAATACGAATAGCTAAACCTTCTACGATTGCAGTTTTTCCTGTTCCTGGTTCTCCAATTAATACAGGATTGTTTTTTGTACGTCGTGACAAAATCTGGATAATACGCATGATTTCATTATCACGCCCGATTACAGGATCCAATTTATCGTTGGCAGCCATACGGGTTAGATTTCGTGCATATTTTGTTAGCATTTTAAAATCTTTCATAGGACCATTTCCCTCTTGTTCGCTTTGACGAATTTCTTGAAGAACCTTGAGGACTTTTTCTTTGGTCACGCGTACGGTTGTCAAAATATCTTTTGCTTGACCTGATGTTTCTAACACAGCCAAAAATAAATGTTCTACTGAAACTAATTCATCTTTTAAATCTTTTGCAACGCGAGAAGATGTTTCTATAACCGATGCCAAATCAGGAGTAAGATAAATTTGATTTGGTGGGGCTGTTGTATTGCCGGTGTCTACTTCGGGTTCGATATATTCCAGCAATGAATCAGTTAATATCATAGTGTCGACTTCGATACGTTCCAATAATGGAATAATCAAACTTTCTTCTTGTAGCAATAACGCCAACAACAAGTGTTGTGGATTTACGTGATTTTGCCCACGTTCGATTGCTAGCTCGTGAGCCTTTCGAATTGCTTCTTTTGCTTTTGTTGTGAATTGATTAAATGGTGGCATAATGGTACCAGTATATCATATTTTTATAAATTTTGAGACAAACCTTTTTAGATATTGTATCTATCGTTATTTTTTAGTATTTGGCAATCTTTCAAGAATTCGATTTAAACTGTTTGCAACCTCCCAATTATATTTTTCAGTAATTATTTTATAAATCTCTGCTGAATGTATCTTTTGTTTCAACGTATCAGTTTGTATTTCCTCTTTCCAATCTGTAATTTGTTGTTCAAGCTGTGTAATTGTTTTATCTTGTGCTGAATAAAAAAAATTATGATATTCACTAATCAAAACATCTTTGGGAATTTCTAACAATATATCTATATACTGAAAGTCTTCCTTCTTGAAATTTCTCTTTTCAATAAAATCATCAAAAAAACCTTCACCATATTCATCGTGTGGAATTTCTAAGAATTTAAATTTCTGTTGACCATATAATTGTGGGATTTGTTCTTTCATACTAAAATTATAAGATTACAACTTATTCTTGTCCAGTAAGATTATTTGGATTTTAATTATGTATATTTTCTTTTTCAAGATTCTCTAAAAACGTGACTACCGGCAATTCTGATTCTTGTATCAAACCCGCCACAGATACACCAACATAACGCCAATGCCATGGTTCAGGAATATATCCTGTAATGATTTCTTCTCCCTGTTTATAGCTTTGCACAAAACCATAGTTGTGTGCATTTTTTTGCATCCAGGCATATTCAGGAGAATCTACAAACACATCATACGACAGAATATCCATACTACCAGATTTGAGATCAACCACAGTTCCTAATTGATGTTCGGAATGTCCAGATTTTGCAACAGAAGGAAATTCACCAAAAGAAGCTTCAGAATTTTTATATAAACCTGCCTGAGTAGTTGCATCACGATATCCGGATGCCATAATAATTTTTAAGCCTTTTTGCAATGCATCATTCACCATTTTTTCAAATGCCAAACCGGCTTCTTCATCTAAACAGGTGGCTGACCCACGTGCGTCCACACGATTATTCATATGAATTAACTTAGGCGGGGCATAAGAACCCAATGATTTGGTGTGCGAGACTGGAACCAAAATATTTCGCACATGACCAGGTGGTGTACGTGGACAAAGATCAGGAATACTAATTTTTGATCTCACAATATCTGTTTCTACCAAATCACGAATACGAATAGGTTGATATGTCCTATCTAATTCAACAATGCGCGGATGATATGACCAGGTATCCTTATCTTGCATTTCAATAGACAACATCATACCCCGCATAGTATTTTCAGAAAAATATTGATCAAAAATAAAATTTCCCAATGAATAGACAATCAACCCCCCATTATATTCTTCGATTTCTTGAATTACGTGGGGGTGATGACCAATAACAAATGTGGCCCCGGCATCAATAGCAGACCGTGCTAATGTTTTTTGTCGATTTGATACACCTACATATTCATCTCCAAAATGAAACGACACAATTACCACATCAACTTTTTCTGTTGTTTGTTGGATGAGTAATTTTATGCGTGTGTCTTTCGCCAATAACTGACCAGGACTATTTTCTGATGCCCGCAACCATTCTGGACCTACATCAGAAAAACCAAGAAAACCAAAGGTAATACCATTTTTTTCTATAATCCTTGGAGTGATTGCATCGGCATCATTTTTTCCCGCACCAGTAAATAATATTCCAGCAGATTCCAATCGTAGTAATGTATCCGAAAAAGCTGCAGCACTCCAATCCCCCACATGATTATTTGCAAAAGAAACAATATCTACACCAACATCACCCAATACATCCGCAACAATCGGATTCATGCGAAATGAATATATACTGCCCACATTTTTTCCCTTGTCGGAAATAGGACCTTCAAGATTTAAAAATATAATATCTGACGCATCAAAATATTCTTGAACATGCATAAATAATTTTTTAAAATCTCCATCAAAATTTCTTTGCACCGAAGATTCTACCCCTCGGTCCAACATGGTATCACCAACAAACAACAATGAAACAGTCGTATCTTCTTCCTCTTTTTTTGTATCTTTTTTATTTTCCTGTTGTATATCTTTTCCTTGCGCAACAATGTTTTGAATTGATTCACGCACCACAGAAGATCCCCGGACATCGTATACATACAATCCTCCTAATAACAAAATAATACCTACAACAAAAATATATTTAGATTGTTTTTTCATGTGATAAAAATCGATTACGGTTTGTGTATAATTTTGTCACAGCTTGATGTACGGCATCCACGATTTGCATCATATCTTTCTTTGTTGTGTGTCTGCCCAAACTAATACGAATTCCTTCTGGCGCAACGCCATCATAGTGTTCACTGATTGCCTGCAATACGTGTGATATTTTACCATTTCCTGTACTACATGCAGATTGTGAACTGACTGCAATACC
>CAZAZY010000008.1:12040-22169 GCA_964489785.1 uncultured Candidatus Saccharibacteria bacterium | reverse complement strand
GTGATATTTTACCATTTCCTGTACTACATGCAGATTGTGAACTGACTGCAATACCACGCGCGTCTAATTCAATGACTAACTGTTCAGCAGAGATATGTGGAAATGCAAGATACAAATTATGAGGTAATCGTTCTTTTTCTGAACCAACCAATACAATATCAGGAAATCTTGATTGTATTTGCATATATAATTCTTTTCTCAATTCCAATAATCTCTCGTATTCAGATTTATATTGTTTTTGTGCTATTGATAATGCCCGGGCAAAACCAATACATGCAGAAACATTATGAGTGCCTGGGCGAAAACCAAACTCCTGTGTTCCACCAGAAAACCAAGATTGTGGAGAAATTATACCCTGGAAAACCCATGCACCAGAACCCTTGGGTCCATAGATTTTTGAACCAGACAAAGCAATACTATCCACGTGCACCCCGCTTAGTTGCACAGTATGCGTATTTCCCATTTGTACAATATCAGAATGCATATAGGGATACGTAGAATTATTATCTTTTCGAAATTGTCGGACCAATCGACCAATACGAGAAACGGGTTGCACTGTTCCAATTTCATTATTGGCACCCATAACAATAACCAATGCCGTTTGTGCATCAAGATTCTTTTCAATAAAAGAAACATCCACAATACCTTCTTTGGTAACAGGAATAAAAACAATTTCGCATCCTTTTTGTTGTAATAATTTCAACACACCTAGAACCGAAGGGTGTTCAATACTGCTTGCCAAAATTTTTGGAACACCTGTAATATGTCGTGTCACGGTGTCATACAGAGAAAGAATCGCGATCATATTTGCTTCGGTGCCGCCACTGGTAAATACAACATTTCGATGTGTTACCCCACACAATCTAGCAACATCACGTCTGGCATTTTCCAGCGCATCATGCACGCCACGAGATTCTTTGTATAACCCCTGTGGATTAAAAGAATTTTTTTCAATATATGGTCGCATAGCAGAAAATACATCCGAATCCATAGGCGTTCCTGATGCATAATCTGCGTATATTCTTTTGTTTTGAAAAACCCATTTCATACAATAGTATTTGAATTTTTAGTAATTTTGTGTATACTGATATACAATGGACTTTCTCATTTTGTTGGTCAGCATTATTTCAGGTATTATCCTCCTTGTTTTAGGTGGCTTATTTTATTATATCTCTACACTAGGGAAAAGACTTGTAGTATTGGCTTCTGGTAAACAAGGTAATTCCCTAGAATCAACTATAACCCAAGCTTTGGAAAATATCAAAGAATTACAAGCAGAAAATATAGTATTACACAAAGAAATTGAATCATTACACCAACGTCTTTTGAAAACAGTCCAAGAACCACCAGTAAAAAGATTCAATGCATTTACTGATGCGGGAGGAAACCAAAGCTTTGCAACCGCATTCGTAACTGAAAATGGAGATGGTGTTGTGTTGTCTACCATTTATTCACGAGAAAAAACAAGCGTCTTTGCAAAACATATTACCAAATACACTGCAACACAGGAACTAAGTGCTGAAGAACAAGAAGTGCTTGATAACGCAAAAATTGCCTATGAAAAAAAGTAAAGAAAATACAATTATACAACGACCACCTGTAGTAGTAATTATGGGGCACGTTGATCATGGAAAATCATCTCTTTTGGATTATATTCAAAAGAGTAATATTGTTGCTGGTGAAGCAGGTGGAATTACCCAACATATCAAAGCCTACGAAGCTCATCACAAAGATGAAAAAGGTAATGACCGAACTATTACATTTTTAGATACACCAGGACATGCCGCTTTTTCTGGTATGAGAACTCGTGGTGCATCATTGGCTGATATTGCTATTCTCATTGTATCCGCGGAAGACAGTGTAAAACAACAAACTATCGAAGCTATTAAAACAATCAAAGCCAACAATGTTCCTTTTATTGTTGCTATCAACAAAATTGATTTACCTGCTGCAAATATCGAAAAAGTAAAAGGTGATCTTTTGGAACATGAAATATTCGTCGAAGGTTATGGAGGAAATACACCCGTAGTACCCATCTCTGCAAAAACAGGAGCTGGTGTAAACGACCTCATGGAAACAATTCTTTTGGTTGCTGAATTAGAAGAATTACAAGGTGATACTTCCCTACCTGCAACTGGTTTTGTACTAGAAGCGACCCACGACCCAAAACGAGGTGTATCTGCAACACTGTTGATTAAAAATGGGTCTCTTTCTAGCGGTTCTTTAGTGGTTACACCTGAATCATTTTCTAGTACCAGAATTATGGAAAATACCGTGGGTGGAAAATTGTCATATGCTCAGTTTTCTACACCTGTGCGTATTACAGGATTTTCAACTTCACCGGAAATTGGATCAACCTTTACTACAGTGGAAACAAAAAAAGAAGCTGAAAAAATGATCAAAACATTTTTGGATGATACTGCAAACAAAAAAGAACCACGTCTTGATATGGGCACAGCAAAAACCAGTATTCCCATGATTATCAAGGGAGACACCATGGGTACCGTAGAAGCCGTATGTAGTGAATTAGCAAAAATGCAAGATGAATTTCTTGGGTTTAAAATTATCGAGCGTGGCGTTGGGTCAGTCAATGAATCAGATGTGAAATTAGCAAAAGCTGATCCATCTACCGTTATTCTGGGTTTTGGTGTTACCGTAGAAAGAAAAGCTGAAGACATGCTGATTGGAACATCTGTGTTAGTAAAAACTTTTGACGTTATCTATCATTTAACCGAATGGATCACTTCTATGCGAGAAACATGGAAACCAAAACAGGAAGTAACCCATGTTATTGGATCTATAAAACTTTTACGTCATTTCAGTAGTACACGAGATAAACATGTTTGCGGAGGTCGCGTAACTGAAGGTGAAATCACATTGGGTTCACAAGTGCGTATTCTTCGAAGAGATGTTATGGTTGGTAGAGGTAAAATAACCAATCTCCAAGAAGGAAAACAAGACACAAAAACGGTCCGAGAAGGTTCTGAATTTGGTTGTATGATCGAATCAAAAATCGAACCAGCACCAGGAGATGTTATAGAATCTTTTATCATTAAATATGAATAATAACGACATACAAAAACAAACAAGTAACGAACGGTTTACCGGTGAAATACAAAAAGTCATCGCTGGTTTTATCGTACAAGAAGGTAATAAGCAATCATTAATTACCGTAACCAGTGTTACTATGCAAGACAAAAGCAATCTTGCATCAGTAGGTATTTCTGTATTACCAGAAAGCCAAGAGGCTATTGCATTGAAATTTGTACAACGACGAGCCCATGACATGTTGCAAAAAATTAATGCAACATTCAAACATCGCCGTGCACCAAAATTAATCTTCCATATTGATAAAGGAGAGAAAAACCGGTATGCTATTGATGCAATATTGCGAGAAGAAGGTGCGGAAGGTGGTACCGAATAATTAAAGGCCTGGTGGCGAAGTGGAAACGCTGGAGTCTGCAAAACTTCCATGCGCGGGTTCGATTCCCGCCCAGGCCTCAAAAATTGTCATTGATGACAATTTTTGCCCGTCGGTCGATCTTTACGTAGTAAAGTAGACCAAGGGTAACAAAAGATTGATAATTCAATCTTTTTAATATACAATAAACAAGTTTTATAAAGCCCGGGTGGCGAAACCTGCCTTTGCCGGCAGGCAGGTTGGTAGATGCAATACAATAAAATACTATGTTTTATACTTATGTTATACAAAGTACAAAAAGAAACTATTTATATGTTGGATTAACCAACAATCTTGATAGAAGGTTTCAAGAACATAACCTTGGCAAAAATAAAACAACAAAGGCATACAGCCCTTTTACACTAATTCTTTACGAACAGTATCCAACTAGAATTCTGGCAAGAGAGCGAGAAAAATACCTTAAATCAGGTACTGGAAAAGAGTTTATAAAAAGGTTATTATGATGCACATAGCCCGGGTGGCGAAATTGGTAGACGCGCTAGTCTTAGGAACTAGTAGAGCAATCTGTGGAGGTTCAAGTCCTCTCCCGGGCACCAGAAATATGTAGGTACGTATTTCAATAATTCAGGGTATGTATTCAATGTAATATATTCCCCTCATAGCTCAGCTGGTAGAGCAGTTGCCTCTTAAGCAAACGGTCGTAGGTTCAAGTCCTACTGGGGGGACAACGAGCAATAGTGGACTTTCAAAGCAATATAGCCGGGATGATGGAATGGTAGACATAAGGGACTTAAAATCCCTGGGCGCAAGCCGTGCGGGTTCGAGTCCCGCTCCCGGCACAATAACAAAATGAGGGTAATACATCGTATTACCCTCATTTTGTTATTGTGAGTTTTGTTACTGTAAGTAAGACATGGAACAAGAAAGACAAACACCCTGTTTTCGTGTATACTACACCAGAACCTTGTAAATCAAAACCGATGATACAACCTTGGCAGATTGCTCTTTTGGCGATCTCCTGGGGGGTCGCTATTTTCATTGATAAAAAAATATCAAAAGAAAGATTTACCTATGTAAAATTTCTGGTTGATACTTTGTTGTTTTCTTTTCTGTCTTTTGCAGTAATGATGTTTGTCGAGACATACATCTTTGAACTGACCGTTACGCAAAGTTTGGACAAGAGATTCAAAATTACCGTATTTAATTTTTTGACCGCACGAGTCTATGGAATCGTACGTGATAAAATGATTGCACGTTTTGCAACCAGACCAACATGGGTTATTGATGGGTGTTTGTATGTTGTGTATCATGGTGTGCCGTATATTGGAATAGTATTTTTTGATGGAGAAATACCATTAAATCAGAAAATAACTATTGCATTAGCTACCCTGTCAGGAACGTTTATTATTGGCACCCTGTACGGCAAACTATTAGAATATGTACGTTTTTTGGTGATAAAATCACAGTAGGTCAGGCACTCTCCCAGGTGCTTGACTTTTTTTTATATATAGTGTATAATAGTGATAATATAGCTCTTTTACATTTGGTTGTGTTTAGGTTATCTATGAGTGCAAACTCCCCTGTTTGTTATTGTGGGTAACCTAATCACTAACCTCCAAATCAAACACCATGTCAACTAACGGAACCAACCAGAATGACGATCCAAAGAATCCTCAGTTTCTTGCCGAGGCAGAAATTAAAGATTTGCAACAAGAAAATTCTTGGGCATCAAAAACTAAGTCTGTTCGAGCAAGAATCCTTGGATATTGCCTAATATTCATTATTCCCATCATTATTATCTTGGGAATTATCATGACCGTAAGGTCATGTTCTTCCCCTGAAGCAAATACTCAGGGTCAACAAACCTTGGTGGCGACTTTGGAATCGGAATCTAACCAAAGTATTTCAATCAGGATTAATGGTAAGGACACATTGGTGACGGTAGGAGAATTCTTTCCGGTTCCCTATCAAGCAGAGAAACCCAAAAATTTTACTTTGGAATTTAACTTCAATAAACATTCTGACTACCGCATGGAAAATCAGAATGATGACAAATATTGCAAGCAAACCAAAAGTGGAGCAATGGTTCGAGGTAACGAATCTCTCCCAGAATCATGGGAGAACGGAAATCTCTACATTTGGGGAAAAGCTCCCGGTGTAGCATATTTCAGAATCTATAAACCTGGCAAATAACCAGGTTGCAACAAATAGTCAAGCATCTTCCTAGGTGCTTGACTTTTCTTTTTATATAGTGTATAATATACTTAATATAGTTCTTTTACATTTGGTTGTGTTTAGGTTATCTATGAGTGCAAACTCCCCTGTTTGTTATTGTGGGTAACCTAATCACTAACCTCCAAAACCGTAGAAACAATGCAAACGCTTAAAAACACTCCCTGGGCAATCAAAAAAATTTCCCCCTGGGTACGAGGCATCTTACCAGAACATCGAAAGAATTCTGGAATCTTAAATTCAACTGAAGCAGAGAAAATCAACCTTACACAGATACTACCTATTACGATAATGGTCTCATTAACCATGGGTTTCATGATAGGATCAGTATCTTTAGCTTTAAATGGTATCTCAGAGGTATCTCTGATCATTGCCGGAATTCTTAGTATTTCCATACTTGTGATTGTAATATTAACAACATTCATGAGTCCGGTAACAAAAATACCATTAGGATGGGCAGGGGTCGTCACTTTTCTTGGTGATCCTATTTACATCATCCTCACTCCTGGTGAATACAAATTTTGGATGCCTAAAAAGTTCATAGGCAAATCATTATTGGAAGTCATTATTGTACCAACAATCAATGAAACCAAGGATATCAAGCCCAGTACAACGGAACCTCCCACAACAAGTGATATGGTGGCACTAAGGGGTGAGATTACATACACCTACGAAGCACTTGATCTTGTTGCTGTGGCACCCTACATTCGCAAGGTTTCAATCTATGATGAAGAAGGTGCTGAAAAAGCACTAGAAGGCATCAAAGGTCGGATGGACGATTTTATCCGCGCAACCACTCTTAAGGCCCTACAAAGGCTCACATACGAGCAAATTGTTGGTTCAAAAGTAGGTGGCGCTACACTAAATAATGTGTACTGGGAGGAATTGCGAGATGCCAGAAAGGCTTGGAGAATTTGTCGCCACAAAGGTAACGATATTCCTGCAACTACACTTACCAACCTACATGATCCAGATTCCCAACTTGGGTATGAAATCAAAGAGGGTGATGTAATAGTAATGCAAGGCGGTCGTATTAAACCCATGCGTGACATCAAAGATCGTCAATTTTGGGAAGCCTCATTTATTATGCACGGAGAACATGTTTTCTTGCCAGAATGGGGTGTGATCATCAACGATTCTTGGGTTCAGGGATTCATCTCTATCGACCCACTTGTCCATCAAGCGTTCATGAGCCAGCTAATGAAAACACAAGAAGGTCTTGGGGCTATTGCATCTGCAAAAGCTTATCAAGAATCCCTTGTGGAAGTTTCTGGTCATAAAAACATCACAACTCTACGGAAGGACAAAGAAGCTCACCAACAGGCCATCAGCGAGGTCCAAGTCCTCACTGGTAAGAAAACTGTCACAGAGTCGACAAGTACTTTGGGTCTAACCAAAGAAACGTTGTCGACACTTGACAAATTTGCCTTGGCAATTGGAAAGAAGTTTCTTTCGTAACAATGTCCCCCAGCCCAGAATATCGGGTTGGGGGTTTTTTTATACTTGACAAATATATACAAATATGCTAATATATGAGTAAAGTTTTCCCCTTTGTTTCACAACGAAAGGGCGAACAAACGCCCTTTTACAAACCCAATAAACCATGAAAAAGCTGATCTTTTTAACCGTTTTGATTGCCATTGTATCAACCTTGGCAGGTTGCTATGAAGAACCCATTTATTGTCCATATGGACAGTGCCTGGACGAATACACAGGGTACTGTGTGCCCTGCAATTCTCAGGGTGGTGATGGTTGGACTATTCCCCCAACTCAAGAACCTGTTCTAGAATGGGAACCCGTGCCAGGACATGGTCTGATATTCCTGCACAATGGCGCAGGAATCAGAAACGGCATCAACACCATGACCGATGAATACGGCATGGTAGTATACGTCAAAATTGCATCTGACATATATGGAAACGCCAATCAGTTGGCGACCAATGAAATGCAATGGGCAGGTCCATGGGCGCGACCATTATTGGTCACCTATGCAACCATGCCAGAACCCATTATGGTTCCTGGCTATGGACCGATTTATCGGTTCGCGGTAAATATCGAAATCTGCACCATGTGCGGATGGTAGATATTACCAGATATCATACACCTCTTCAAGGAAACTTGGAGAGGTGTTTTTTATATAACAAAAACCTCTCATTACATGAGAGGTTTTTGAAAAAGATTTTTTATGCACCTACAGTAGCAATGATCAAACGCATGAGACCAAACACAGAAACCATAATGAACATACCAATCAGACCCCATAACATATGCTGTTTTCCTTCGGTTTGTTTTGTTTCATTTCCACTATTGGCAAGAAATTGCACAATGCCAATAATAAAGTAAACTGTAGCCAAGGCAAAAACAAAAGCAATAATTGGATTAATAATATGTGCGTAGATGGCATTCAAGAGATCCCCCAACGCATCAGCATGTACAGGTGTCACAAAAAACATATCTATTAACAGTTTTGTGGTGCAACTGTGTTAGTGTTTGGATCATAACATCCAAAGTTATTCAAGTTTGATGGTCCTGTACCCTGGCTAATACCAAAAGTGTTATTAAGAATTGCAACAAGCCCCCAAATAGATACCAATACAAACAATGCAATAATTGCACTAATCATTCCTGATTGTTTTTCTGCTTTGTCATCACCTTCTGCACGTGCAAATTGGATAGCCTTCCAAATTACAAACAATGTTGCCAAAGCAACTAAAATAGGAACAAGTGTATTAAAAATGGTTTGAATAATATCTAGTATATCAAATGCATTTTGGTTTTGTGCAAAAGCAAAAGAACCTGGCAATAACAAAAACGAAAAGAACGCAATAATTTTTTTCATATAACTAATCTATGTAAAACTAATAAAATAAATGCACAGAAAGAACATATGTATAGTATACCATGCACAGAAAAATCAACAATACCCTATGCTGATAATACAGGAAGACCAAATTCAAACCCAAATGTAGCACTGAGTATAGCAACAATTCCCCATGCAGAAATCAAAATAAATAATGCAAAAATAGACTGAATCATTACCTTTTTTGCCTGCGTTCTTTTTTCTTCACTATCATCATCTTTTATCATCATGATAATACTGATAATAAAGATTATAGTAGCCAAAGCTATTAATACAGGCAATAATGACTGAATAATAGTAGTTGCAGAACCTAATATTTTTGCAATGGTTTTGTTGCCATCTGTGATGGGTGCACCCAAAGTTGTTGATGCGGTTGAAGTGGTTGTGGTGGTGCCAGGATTTAATGGGTCAGAAGATGCACCAGGAACAGTTCCGGGTGTAGTCGGGATAACCCAATTATTCGGATTTATTGGATTTGTTTGAACAGAAGGCGGTATTACCCATCCTAATGGCACCTGAATCCAAGTATTAGTAATCGGATTGAATGCAGGTTGCAATGAAGACCAATTCCCCGCAGATACATTCCAAGAAGCAGGAATAGTCAACGTGGTATTTGTTAAAGGATTAAGAACTTGTTGCGTTGTGGGATTTGTTTGACCGAATACCAACATAGGAACACAGAGAAAAATTCCGATAATGAATAGGATACTATTTTTAAAGAAAATATTTTGCAACATCATATTAGGCAATATCTTTTATGTTATGTAGGCCGACATCTTCTCTAATATCGTTTACTGTTTCACTAAGAGCATTTGCAATCACCCATGCACCCAGAATGATTGCGGCACCAATTAATGTATACATCAGTGTATTTTTTGCAGTGGTTAATTTATCTTCTTTACCCTGAGCAGTAACAAACAAGAATCCAGAATAGATAATCGCCAATGCGATAATAGGGATTGCGATACGTAACACAATATTAAATAATTTTTCTAAAAAACCTTCGATACTATCCACCCCACCCAATGGATTTATCAGACGAGGATTTTCAGTAGGTGGATCTCCTGCTGGTGGATTGTTTTGACTCGTTCCACCTGGGTTGTTTTGACTCGTTCCACCTGGGTTGTTTTGACCTCCCACAATCTGTGCAGTAGATGCGCATTGATTTAATGCGCTATTCCATGTTTGACCAGTGGGACATGCTTGTGATCCCCCTGCACCCGTTCCAGATGTTGTTGTGGTAGTAGTAGTAGATGCGGTCAAACTTTTTACTCCTGTTGGCGGGCAATATTGCTGACCATCCAACATAAAACGATAATATACAGAGTCTGGAGAAGATAAGATATTTGTACTACCCTGAAATCCACCATTATTATAAGACAGGTCGATATCAATAGAAGAAGCACCGACACCTTGCTCTGAACTAGCAACATTTATAGATATAGATGCATTCGCTGGTAAAGGTGGATTTCCAGCCAAAGTAAAAGAAACACCTGATGCAGTATAACTAGCACTACAATTATTCGATGTAGCAGCAGATACTGGTTTGTTAGTAATATTTAAAAATACCAGCGCAAATATTCCAATAAAAAGAAACGATTTAAAAAGTGATTTCA
>CAZAZY010000008.1:0-11940 GCA_964489785.1 uncultured Candidatus Saccharibacteria bacterium | reverse complement strand
AAAAATACCAGCGCAAATATTCCAATAAAAAGAAACGATTTAAAAAGTGATTTCATATACATAATTAAAGAAACGAATAATCTTCAACATCAATACCTAATGCATACAGTATAGCACGTACAATCAACCATGATATCAATATAATAATCAGACCGATGATCACCTTTGGGAATACGGAATGAGCCTTTTCGACATTTGATTGCTTTCCTGATAAATATAAAAAACCAGTATACACCAACATAATCGCTGCAATAGGTAAAATTAACCGAGTCAAGATGAAATTAATAAGATTATTCACCATTCCAATTACATCTGCAAAATTACAAGGCTCGTCATATCCACATGAAACTAAGCCTTGTGCAGAAGCATCATACGCATATGATGCAATAAAAAAAATCAGCGCAAATGAGAATATAGTATATAAAGTATTTTTTTTCATACAAGTTAAAATTGACGTATGCGAGTATTAATAAGTCTTTCCATTTCTTTATGTGCATCTAATACTGCACCATTTACAGTATTAGAACCCGACACAACAACATTCATCATTTTTTCAAAAATAACATCTGTTTCTTCTGAAAGTGGGTCAACCCATGACATAGATATCATAGCAGAATTATGAAACATTGTCTTATAGGTATCTTGTACTGGGGTTACTAATACATCACGTCGAGCCGATTGATAACCTGTACCATCTATTATTGATTGATGTATTTCCGGAGATAACAAATTAAACATGATTTGCTGTGCGGGACCTTGATTTTGGGATATTTTTGTAGTAGAAACAAAAAGAACATCAGACGAAGTCATACGGCGGTTTATACTTCGTAACTGTGGCACCATAGCAACATCAAAGTTTAAGTTAGGATTTCGACTACGTAATGATTGAAATTCGCTTGCTGGTCCAAAATACAAAGCCAAATTACCAGCCAAAAACATATCCAAAGAACGAGGTAATCCTGAATTCCAACTATATACATCTGATTGCGTATTAGAAAACTGCAAGAAAAATGATATTGCTGATTCTACGGGTGGAATCATGCTAGTACCAGGACGATCAAGAACGGAAATAAGTTTCCCTTCATTTTTATCAGTAAAACTATTTCCCGCCTGCATACTAATCAAAGCAAAAATATCTTTTGCATGATTAATATTACGCAAAGATCCCAATGCAACAGCGCTTTGGGTCAAAGAAAGACCATCTCGTCTGGTCACAGTTGTTGCAAATTGCAACATTTCATCCCAATATTGTGGTGGTCGGGTTAAAAAATTATTCACCAAAATATCCCGATTAAAATACATAACCATAGGATCAACCCCTAATGGGAATCCTGCAATCCCTTTTGTAGTCAATGCGGTCAAACCAGCATCAACATACTGACCCTGAAATCCTACAACTGGATATTGTTCATAAGGTACTATAAAAACTTTATCCAACATGCGTCCTAAGAAATCACTGGAATAGATAACAATATCAGGGCCAAAACCAGAAGCTAATGCATCCACTAATTCACTATAAAATGTATCGACGGATTTTTGTGTATAGATAACACGAATTTCTTTTGATTGCATGGCATCTAGTGATTGAACCATAAGCTCGCGTGGAATAGTACCCCAAATTGATACAGTAACTGTACCCTGCTGGCTGGATTTACTGGATCCAATAGCAAAAGCCATAACACCAGCCAAAATACCAATCCCAAATACCGCAACTAATATTTTTTGTAAGAGACCTTTTTTTTCCATACTATTTCTTTCTAAAAATTAATCCATAATGATGAGCCCCTGCATCGATTGAACTATCATAGGTAAAACCATTTTGCTCACACAAATCTTTTGATACATGTTCCAACATCACGTCAGAAGATTGTGGACCTAATCCACCAAATGATTCACTCCAATCAATTAACAAAAAACGTCCAGTAGATTTTAAGATACGATGAATTTCATTTAGACAGCCAATTTTGTTTTCCACCTGAAAAAAAGTGTTCGACAAAATCACTGCATCAACGGACTGGTCACGTAATCGGGTTCCATGTACCGTTTCGATATTTCCCCAGATTGCTTTTATATTTGAAATCCCATGTTGGTGTGCATCAGCCAACATACGATCCAGCATATCTTTTTGTACATCAACAGCATAGACTGTACCATCATGACCAACAGCACGTGCAGCGGCGAATGAATAGTGTCCTGCACCAGCACCCAAATCAACCACTGAAACTCCTGGTGAAAGTCGGAATTGTTCTATATTGTGTTCTGGGTCTGAAAACATATTTCTATTGTACTATATTTTATAAGAAAAAAGAATTTTTACTGTGTTTCTATGGGTAAAACATTTTCAGAATTTTCCTGAACTGCAATAATATTAGACAACCACAAAATTACTCCTAGACCTTGACCCCCAATGATATCTGCAGAAACTTTTATTCGTGCACCATTTTTTGTAATACGATATGGTTTTGGTAAAACAATGGAATACAATCCCTTGTTTTGTGCGGTACTAATAGGACCAACCGATAACAATCCTTTGTCATCTTGTATACGAATATTATCCAATGTCAGCGCAATATGATTAGAACCAGTATTACCTGCACCCTTCCATGCATCAGAAATTTCCATTTTGTAATCTTTTACTGAAACTGTTTTTGGATACCATTTTTTACAATATGTCAGCGCATCTATATTTGCACCCGAAGTACCATCGGGGTCTGTTTTCCATTGTCCTGTTTGTGTATCCCGGTGAAGATTCACCTTGCCCCACCAATACATAATTCGTGGTTCATGCGCGAATGATGATGATGCGGGTTGTACGCATGATTGAGACATTTTACGAGAAACCAGCGGTGCCACAGTACCTGAAACAATAATATCAAATGATTCAATGTCTGCATTACATCCGTCTGTTTTTATTTCTAACTCAGTGAATTGTACTGTTTTACCGATATCAATACCTTCATTTACTACAGGTATTGCACTGTATGAAACTTTACAAGGTAATACTGCAACAGGTTTTGCCGGTTCTGTTATAGGGTCAGTAGCTGGTTTTGCAGGAACAGCTGGTTGTGTTGGTTTTTCTACTACTGGCACAGTCTCTGATACTGGCGCGATTGTTGTGGTCGTTTCAGAAACAATAGTATTCGAACCAGTTACATTACCAACAGCTGGTTCTACAGTTATTGATTCTTCTTTTTTAGCCTCTTCTTGTTGTTTTTGTTCGTTAACACGATTATCCAAAGTAACTTGAAATACGTTCTCTCTTTCACCTACTGCAATTAATATATCACCCAATGATTCTTTATTTTTTTCAGATACTTGTGCCAAATCTTTTTCACGAATTTTACTTTTGGCTTTTATCTCTTCAACTTTTTGAGTTTTTATTTCTGGATCAGTTATCAAAAGAACATTATCCACTAGTAAAGTAGCGTCTTTTTCTAAAGAGGTGGTAATATTTTGTAATTCAGAAACAGCAATTCCAGCAGATGCTCGACTGTCGATATTGTTTATTTTGTGATCCTGTATAGTTTCTATAAATTCGATTTGTGACACAATAAAATTGTCTCTTAATGTACCAGAAGCCATAATATCTTTTTTATTAGCAACCACCCCAGATGTTTTCTCTACCTCATCAGTAATACGTGCCAATAATTCAGATTCTTTTTCTATCGGCATTTTTTTTCCATAATTTAATACACGAGACCGAGAATCTTTTATTCGTACAAGAAAATCTTCGGACAGTACATTATTTTGGATAGCATTTTCCAATCCAACAGATTGCATATTCAATAACAGATTCATTTCCTTTTCCAACATCTTCTCTTCTACAGAATCTTTTTTCATCCGTACAAATTCTCCTTCTGAAGTATCAATGGGATTTTTTTTATCTAAACGACTTTTTTGTTTCTCCTCTCCCGTTTTTAAAATTTCCTGTTGTAATGTAGGTTTTGCTAATTTTGATAATGACATTACAGAATCTAACATCATAAAAGCACTTTCAATATGAATATCAGATTTTTCTTCTGTTGATTCTTTGTTAATCATCTCATCTGCAAAAATTCCCAAATTAGATGTTGTACTGCGTAATGATGTATCTACTGCAGTCTGAATCCGGGTATCAGAAGAATCTTTCGCAATTTTAGATATATTTTCGATACGATTATACGTTGTATCCAAAATAGAACCAACCAATTGTTTTTGATTTTCATGTGCTAATGTAGATGCAACAGAAAGAGCCCGCGCACTATGCGATTCAGCCAAAGCTAAATATCTTTCCGCCTGCACAATATCCCCTTCTTGTATTTTTTTTGTACCTTGGTCAAAAGAGGTATCAGACAATGTTTGTAGTAAACGTGTATTATGCTCTAACAAATTTTGCGCTGTTGTGCGCAATATTTGAACTTCTTGATTTTGTAGGGGTTGGACTAATTGTGATTGTTCTACAACATCATAAGCCAAGCTCGCAATCAGTCGATCACCTATTTGTTCATCTTGTATCTGAGATACAGTGGTAATTGCTTTGGCAATTGTTTTTGTCGATTGATCAAGAAATTTTTGACCACGTTCTGTTTCACCAGATGCCATAACACTGACACCCGACAATGCATAACGTTTTGACATATCTTGGAGTTTTTGAACCTTCTTTTCTTTGTTAAAAGTAAAAAATACCGATACTCGATCAAGAATAGTAACCGGTTCGACATTTTCAAAAATTTCAACTGAATTAGTTTGTGCTACTGCAAATGTGAAACCTCCTAAAAAAGATGAGACAAATACGAGAACAAACATTACACGAAAAAAATATGACATATGATGAAAATATTATTAACCACGAATACGCACCACGCACGTTTCATTATTAAAGAATAGTCGCTGATGCAACATTGTCTTCTGCACGAAGTTTCATAATACGAACACCCTGTGTTTGTCGTCCAATAACAGAAATATCTTCTTTTCCAATTCGAATCACCTGCCCTTTTTGAGAAACAGCAATCAATTCTTCGTCTTCTTTTCCAACCACATGTGCTGTTACCAATTGGCCAGTTTTTGCAGTTACCTGAGCAGTTTTGATTCCTGATCCTCCTCGTTTTTGTTGTTTGTATTCAGATACAGCAGTTCGTTTTCCATAACCGTTTTCAGACACGACAAGAAATTCTTTTTCATTATCTTCTTTTGGAATAACACCGCTACCGATTATTTTATCTCCCTTACCTAATTTCATTCCACGCACCCCACCAGCTGTACGTCCCATAAGACGAATATCAGATTCTGGGAATCGAATAGATTGACCTTTTGCAGTTGCGACGATAACGTCGTCACCTTTTTTCACGCGCAATACTGCAAACAATTCATCACCAGCATCAAGATTAATTGCAATCAATCCATTTGCACGTACTGTTTTAAATTGTTCTGCAGAAACTTTTTTCATCGTTCCTTGTTTTGTTACAAACAAAAGAGAAAAGGTATCGTATCCTGCATCTTTTTCAATAGGTAAAATAGATGTTACATGTTCATTACCAGACAGACTAAGATGGTTCATAATTGATTTACCTTTTGTCGCTCGTTTTCCTTCTGGTAGTTCGTACATTTTGATTTGATATGCCTTTCCAGCATCAGAGAAAAAGAGCACATCGGCATGAGTATTTGTGGTAACCAAATGCGTTACTACGTCTTCTTCTTTGGTGTCCAAATCAATCACACCAACACCACCACGGTTTTGACGTTTGTATTCATCTGGATTTGTTCGTTTTACATATCCACCACGAGTGAACACCAACACAGATTCGATTACAGGAACTAAATCTTCGTCTGAAATAGACAATGCACCTTTTTTTATCACACGAGTTTTTCGGTCATCGCCATATGTTTCTGCAATGAATTCTAATTCTGTTGTAATCAAAGCACGCATTTTTTTGACGCTTGCTAATAATTCTTGTAGCTCTTTGATTATTTTCTTCTTTTCTTTGAGTTCGTCTTCCAAAGCTTTTCTTTCCAAACCAGCAAGTTTTTGCAAACGCATATCCAAAATTGCCTGCGCTTGAAGATCGCTGAATTTGAATTGCTTCATCAAATTTACTTTTGCTTCTGCGGTATCTTTTGAAGCCTTGATCGTTTTAATAACAGCATCAATATTATCCAATGCCTTTGTAAGACCTTCTAGGATATGTGCTCGCTCTTCTGCTTTTCGTAGATCAAATTCTGATCGACGTCGTACGACTACTTCTCGGTGTAAAATAAATTCTGAAAGAATGTCTCGTAGTGATAATGTCTGAGGAACACCGTCCACCAACGCAACCATGTTGAAATGGAATGATGACTGTAGTTCTGTATATTTATATAAATGATTAATAACACGTTGTGGAGTAACACCATTTTTTAATTCGATAACAATACGAATATCTCTTGTTGATTCGTCACGTAGCTGTTTGATACCTTCTAATTTCTTTTCTTGTACCAATTCAGCAATCTTCATAATAAGATTTGCTTTGTTTACACGATAAGGAATCGAAGTAATAATCAAATGATGTGAACCATTTTTTTGTTCTTGTGCATCTATTTCTCCACGACATACTACGCCACCACGTCCTGTTGCATATGCTTGACGCATGTCTTTTTCTCCAAAGATAATTGCACCCGTAGGAAAATCTGGACCTTTTACATAGGTCAAAAGATCATCATTTGTAGCATCTGGATTTTGAATCAAATGTGTTGTTGCAGAAATAATTTCTCGCAAGTTGTGCGGAGGAATATTTGTCGCCATACCTACCGCGATACCGGTTGTTCCATTTACCAACAGGTTTGGTGCACCGGCTGGCAATACACGAGGTTCTTTTCGAGAACCATCATAGCTGGGTGTCCAATCAACAGTTTCTTTATCAATATCGCGCAACATTTCAGAAGCGAAACGAGACATTTTTGCTTCGGTATAACGCATCGCAGCCTGAGAATCACCATCGATAGAACCAAAGTTTCCTTGACCAACAACCATAGGATATCGCATTACGAAATCCTGAGTCATTTTTACCATAGCATCGTATACAGACGAATCACCATGAGGGTGATATTTTCCCAACACGTCTCCGACTACTGCTGCGGATTTTTTGAATCGTGAAGAATGAGACAATCCCATTTCATGCATTGCGTACAAAATACGTCGGTGTACAGGTTTCAATCCATCACGAACATCAGGCAACGCACGCGAAACAATAACCGACATCGAATATGCCAGGTAAGATTCTTTCATTTCATCGGTAACATCAATAGAGATTACCCCTTGATGTACTGCAGGTTCTTCGTTATGTGATTTGTCTTCTTTTTTTACCATATATGATTTAGATTTATGCGTATATTATAGCACACTTTACCCATAGACAGAAAGCTTTTTATTCATTTTCACCACGAAAATCAATACTGTCTTCTGGTATATCTAATGATTCTGTCGGCACATAATACATTGATTGCAAATCTTCTTCCAATTGCATTTCTGGTGTGTAAAGACTACTTTCTATTTGTGTTTCTGCCGGTACAAATTCAGCCTCCATATTTTCTTCTGGAGGCACATCTGTTTCTTTGAAAATATTTTTCAAAGATTTACCAAACACCGCAAATGGAGATGCGGGTTTTTCTACGTTATCAGATCTGGATTCTTCTACTTTGTGACTCAGTATACGGAATTTTGCAATTCCCCACACCAGAAAAATACACACAGTGATAGCCAGTGCAATCCAAAAGACGATTTGCTGCCGAAGATGTGCTGGTTTATTACGAATATTTGCAAACCAAGAAATCATATTATTATGGCTGTATTACAATAATTTCAGCGTTCTTTCCTATACAATCTTTTTTCTTGAGAGTAATTTTTTCTACCGGAGAAACATCTGTTGATCCTGCTTCTTTCAGGAACATTTGCAATGTCTTTTCTGTATAATCCACCGGTAAAATAATTTTTGGTTCAAAAGACAAAGCCAGTTTATGGGCTTCATGTGGGTTCAATCCTGATTCGTTCAAAGAAAGAACAAGAACATCCACATCGCCAATAGCTTCGCGAACTTCGGTAGATAATTGTGGTGTAGATAAATGACCCAATACACAAATTTCCATATCATCAAACGTAAAGAAATATACGGTGTTCATATAGGTTTCGTTGTCTTTGTGTACTGGGGTCAATTTACCCTGAACGGTCATACCGCGAACTTCGTAACTGCCGGGTCCATCGATAACAAAAGGAACCTTGTCGCCATATGCAACAGTATCAACAGCATGAAATTCTGGATGCACCATTGAACAAATAGCAACATCGGCACCAAATCTAGTTGGCTTTGCACCTTTTGTTGCAGATTCTGCATGAGGGTTTAATGCAACAATCAGATCACCTAGTTGCATGCGAATAAATTGTTTTCCATGGTATGTAATTATCATATGTGTAACAGTATAGCAGAAAAATAATTTGAATAAAAACTTTTTTCCATTGTTTGACAAATATATGTAAATATGCTAATATATTTTCAAGGCTTTTTTCCACGAAACTCACAAAAATCACACTGATGAAAAAAATCATTGCACTTTTCCTAATGAATATCTTAATGGTGTCTGTCACCAACGCACAAAGTTCGGTCTTTACCACAGAACAACAAAATGCGATTTCCTTTTCCGAAGTAAAACCATCTGGTTTCTTCTTTGGGTCACACACTTTCAGTTCGAAGAGTAATTTCGGCATGTTCGAATTCGCTCTTATTGGGCAAACATGGGGTGAAATTATTGTTGGGCCAAACTACACGTTTGTTCCTAATGAGAATACCATCATCGAGACTGGTATCGGATTTGGTTTGGAGGTGTATGACCTACCATTCCGAGGAATGGCTTATGTATTCACCCAGTACAACCCGAACAAAAGTTGGAAAGGGCGTGTGCAGTCGCTGGTCTCCTTTGAATACGGAGGATCCGGATACTGGTATCTGGGGTATGTGACCTACCATCCTATTCAACATTTTGGATTGGGTATCCATGTTCAGGCTGGTGTTGTAGCCGGTTTACGATTACAGGTAACACCTATTTCAAAATTGATGATTCATGCTACATCGGGATGGAACATCGAGGGTAATCAACCTGGTTTTCTGGTCGGCATTCGGGGAATGTTCTAAACAGCCCCACAAGCATCCTCTGATTTCAAGCGCTCTAAAAAGCCTACGAAATCAGAGGATTTTTTTATACATTCTAAAGATTTTTGCCATACACTTTCCTTAATCGAAATCATTATATATAATTTAATAATTATGATAATTACAGAAATAATTGGATATCTAGCAGGAATTCTTGTTGCAATTACCATGATTCCACAAATTAAGATGTCCCTAAAGACAAAATCCGTTAAAGGTATCTCCACTGCTATGCTTGTAATTTTCTTTTCTAGTATGTTATTTTGGACAATTTATGGTTTCTTAATTATAAATTATCCATTAATAATCACCAATGGATTTGCAACTATTATTTCTGGAATTCAAGTTTATATTAAATTTAAATACGATTAATAAAAATAAACAATTCTTTAATTGGTCATTTTATAAATATCTGATATAAAAAAGTAAGATAATAATCGCCAAGGTATCTCTTTATCCCAATGTCTTCCCATTGTCTAACTAACCCTTGCAAAATAACAAAAAATCAGGTATAGTACAGGCATTACTAGGGAAAGTTTTTATGTAACCCTTTTTGTGAAATGTGCGAACGAAAAGACCATAAAAACGATTCCGCTTTCATGTATATCATGAATGCGGTTTTTTTATTGAAAATATGAACACAGAACAAACAATCGATCATCCAATGCAGAATTTATTGACTGCAAATGATCATCGACCATTGCAGGTAGAACAAATCGTAGAAGGTCCAATTATCAAAATTGGCTCTATGGAAGTCTATATTAACCTTGCTCCTTATGGAACAGGTATTATCTATGGACGTGAATACATTAACGCACGTGATATCTTGCGAAATGCAAATATCGGTGATGTTATCAAAGCAAAAATCGTCGAAGTAGAAAACCATGATGGTTACGTTGAATTGTCTTTGAAAGAAGCTCGCCAAGCATTATTGTGGGGTGAAGCTGACAAAGCTATCCGAGAAAAAACTCCTTTTGCATTAACCGTAAAAGAAGCGAACAAAGGTGGTCTTATGTTAGAATGGCAAGGTATCTCAGGTTTCTTGCCTGCTTCTCAGCTGAAACAAGAAAACTATCCTAGGGTAGAAGATGGAGACAAAGATGCTATTTTGCGAGAATTAAAGAAATTGGTTGATACTCAAATGACTTTGACTATTATTTCTGCAAATCCAAAAGAAGGAAAATTGATCTTCTCTGAAAAAGGTCCAGAACAAGAAACAAAAAATACTCTTCTTACAAAATACGAACTGGGTAACGAACTAGAATGTGAAGTAACCGGTGTTGTTGATTTTGGAGTATTCTTGAAACTTCAAGAAGGCCTAGAAGGATTAGTACACATTTCTGAAATTGATTGGGGTCTGGTAGAACATCCACGTGATTTCTACAAAGTAGGTCAGGTAGTAAAAGCAAAAGTTATTGAAATCAAAGACAACAAGATTTCATTATCTATCAAGGCTTTGAAACCAAATCCTTGGAAATTGGCAGAAAACTCTTTCAAAAAAGGAGACGAAATATCAGGAGTTATCATTAAATTCAACAAACATGGTGCATTGGCTTCCATCCAAGAAGGAGTATCAGGATTGGTACATGTTTCTGAATTTGGTACAGAAGAAAAACTACGAGAAAATCTTGAATTAGGAAAAACATATCCATTCAAAATTACATTATTTGAACCAAAAGACCAAAGAATGACATTGTCATTTACTGGAACAAAGAAATAATCTTCTTATAGATACACATAAAAACCGCCCATTTGGGCGGTTTTTATTACAGCAAGAATAACCCCACCTTGCCCCCCCTTTTTTTTCACAAGAGGAGGAAAAAATTCACCTAGTTAAACTTATTCATTGCAACATCTTTTCCTTCGGACAAGATTGTTTTTAGAATATCATGAATAACAACAGATTCATTTTGAATAGATTCAATATCTTCTTTTGAAAATAACCCCAATACATTTGGTTTTATAATATCCCCTGTTTCTAATTGTTTTGCTACACCTATACGCAATCGCAAGAAATCTTTTGTATCAAAATGCTGTGCGATAGACAATACCCCATTGTGCCCTGCATGGCCCCGCCCATAGGCGATTTTTGTCTTCCCGAAGAGAACATCCAAATCATCGTGCATCACGATACACGAATCATTGTGGACCCCATATTCACGTGCCAGAAATGGTATTACCGACCCTGACAGATTCATAAACGTCAAAGGTTTTACCAACAACACAGGGTCAGAATATCCTGACACAGAAACCACAGCCAACATAGCATTTGCATAATCATTTTTCTTCCATTCTGCATCTGGAAATAATACATCAAAAATCATCCACGCAATATTGTGTGGAGTTTTTTCATATTGTTTTCCTGGATTTCCCAAAGCGATAATACAGTGCATAACGTATTATCAGCATACCAAAAAAGCTCCCATTTAGGAAGCTTTTTTGATTTTTTTTGTAAAATCTGTAATAACCAAATCATAAGAGAAAGACATTAAGAACTTCTTCTTTTGTCCCGCCTTACCATTTGCACATGTGTACACACTGCACAAATGGATTTTTACTAATTGTAACCCAAGTTAGTGTGGGAACTCGTCCCGCTATTATCCTGCCAAAGCAGAATAAAGCGGGCTCATATTTGAAAACTAGAGTTATCGTTTTTCGAAAGGATCGAAATCGACCAGTTAGCTTTTTACCCACATGGGATAAAAAACGTTGGTTCATTTGATGAGATCCACGAACAGATTCCGCTACCCGTGCCTTGTTACGACTTATGCCTTGTCACTGATCTTAC
>CAZAZY010000007.1:0-27988 GCA_964489785.1 uncultured Candidatus Saccharibacteria bacterium | reverse complement strand
AACCTGCGTTGACTACGTCTGCACCATTTTCAATGGTGAGGCGGACGTAGGCGGAAGCTCCTGAATTTCCCGTTTGCACAATAGTTGTACCGCCACCATTTGAACCACCTGAACCATTATTTCCAGAACCAGGTATATACACCGGTGGAGTAGTAAAAGCAATTGTAGCTCCGTATACACGACCAGCACTGTTTTCTGCAACAATTCGGTAATAATATCTTGTATTTGGTGATAATGGAGACATAAAACCAAATGCAGTTGCTGTTGTATTTGCATTATAGGTAACTGATTGGGTATTCATTCCAAATGACATAGATGTTCCATATTCAAACCAAGCGTTTGTCGAACTATTATTTGCATTTACAGAACCAGTAATAGATGCCGAAGTTGTGTTAATAGAAGTAGGGAATAATGTAGATACCGATGGATACAACCATTGATTATTATTATTTCCACCAGATGAACCACCTGATGATGATCCTCCTCCACCACCGCCCCCAGAAGAGTTTGTAGTAAATGAAAATGTTGCACCACAGTCGTTTCCAAGACTATTAGATCCACATGCTCGGAAATAATAGGTATCATTTGAAGATAATCCTGATAATGATCGATTGAATGATCCGTTAGAAGATTGAGTTCCAGAAACAGATAAAGTGTTGTTAAGATTATTTTGATTAGTACCCCATTCAAACCATCGTGTTACCGCCAGGTTTCCTGTATCATCAACAGATCCACGCAATGTTGCACTGGAATTACCAACACTGGTTGCTGTAGTTGTGCTGATAGTTGGAGAAGTTGTTGTGTTATTGTTATTTCCTGTAGTCGTAAACGAAACCCATGATCCATTCGTTACACCTGCAGAGTTACTTGCAACCACACGGAATGTATACGTTGTGTTCGCAGTTAATCCTGATAACGTGTACGGAAGTGTGGATACTGAAGATGTTCCAGATCCTATAGTATGTGTTCCAAATGGTCCACCATTTGGTGTGTCATACCAAACAGTAGTAGTAAGTCCATTTGGATCTACTGCACCAGACAACAATGCAGAAGTCTGTGAAGGTGTTGCTGTTTGGTTTGTGATAGTAGGAGCACCTGTTTGTGGAGGCTGATTACCTGTAGTGGTAAATGTAATCCATGACCCGTTAGTCACTCCTGCAGAGTTGCTCGCAACGATACGAAAAGTATATGTTGTTCCTGCAGACAATCCAGACAAAGTGTACGGCAGTGTAGAAACCGAACTATTTCCGTTACCAATGGTATGTGTTCCGAATGGTCCACCGTTTGGAGTATCGTACCAAACAGTAGTAGTAAGTCCATTTGGATTTACCGAACCAGACAAAACCGCAGAGGTTTGTGATGGTGTTGCAACAGCAGATACAATAGTAGGAACACCGGTTTGTGGGGGTTGGTTTCCTGTAGTGGTAAATGTTTGCCATGCACCATTCGTTGTACCAGCAGAGTTACTGGCAACCATACGAAATGTATAGGTTGTACCAGCTGATAATCCTGATAGGGTATAAGGTAGTGTAGAAACCGAACTATTTCCGTTACCAATGGTATGTGTTCCGAATGGTCCACCGTTTGGAGTATCGTACCAAACAGTAGTTGTTCCGTTATTTGGATTCACTGATCCAGAAAAGACCGCTGAAGTTTGCCCAGGGTTTGAAGATTGAGATGTAATAGTAGGTGATGAAACAACAGGATTATTATTTCCTGTAGTCGTGAACGATACCCATGATCCATTAATGGTACCGGCAGAGTTACTTGCAACTATACGAAATGTATATGTTGTTCCTGCAGACAATCCAGACAAAGTGTACGGCAGTGTAGAAACCGAACTATTTCCGTTACCAATGGTATGTGTTCCGAATGGTCCACCGTTTGGAGTATCGTACCAAACAGTAGTAGTAAGTCCATTTGGATTTACCGAACCAGACAAAACCGCAGAGGTTTGTGATGGTGTTGCGACTGCAGATACAATACTAGGTGCAGTTTGTGCATGTGCACGCAAAAAACCAACACCAAAAAACGCAACGCACGCTATTAAGAATGTATATATAAAATGTTTCATACTAAAATTACGATTATTCATCATGTTCCTATTATAGCAAATATATAATTGTTTGTCAAGTAATACTATTGACAAATGGATTGAAATCTGCTATACTTTTAACAGATCAGGAAAGACCTGTTCATTTCAAACTTCATAACCAACCTAAATCTTTTTCAATGAAAAAAGTACTGATTACCTTGCTCGTGGCTTTCGCCACAACGATTTCTGCGTTCGCGCAATCGATTGACACCTTGCGCGTTGATTCAGTATCCTTTACCGGACTGAACCCAATGACCGAGGCTCGCATTCATTTCACGTATGTGAACATGACGGATACAAGCTTTATACATGTGAATTTTGGGGTTACACCCAATTTCCAAAACAACAGCTTGAATGGAGATATGGTGCCTGCAGGTACTGGTACGTATTCGGTTGTCCTTACGGGACTGACCGCAAATACCAGTTACAGCGTACGTGGATTCTTTGCATGGCCATTTCCAATACCAATGAACAGTAATGTCTTTACCTTTACCACTGCGTCCTGCAATTTTCAGGCCGGAGTTACGGTGAATGGGAACGACACAATCTGCCAGGGGCAGACGGTCAGTTTGACCGCCAGTCCAGCGGGGGCCAGCTACACATGGCACAGGAATGGTATGCCACTCTCAGGAGAGACAAACCAGACCTTGACCGCCAATCAATCCGGCACCTACACGGTGTATGTGAATGATGTGTGTATGGATGATGCCTCGACTACTGTAACGGTGGTCAACCCAGTTGCAACAGTGACACCAAATGGACCAACTACGTTCTGCGTAGGAGGCTCGGTGGATCTGACTGCCAACAATGGGTCCAGCTATCTCTGGAACAATGGGTCAACTGCGCAAACCGTGACGGCAAGCGCAGGGAATTATTATGTAACTGTAACTGATGCTAACGGATGCTCTGCAACCAGCCAAACAACGAGCGTAAGCTCGATCACAGCTGGTGCGACAGTAACTGCCGGTGGACCAACGACCTTCTGCGAAGGGGGTTCGGTAACACTTTACAGTTCTTCCCAAACGGGGAATGTGTGGAGCACAGGTGCAATAACGCAGGCCATTACAGTCTCTGAAACAGGGACATACAATGTAGTGGTCAGCAATGGTGGATGTTCGGGAACCTCACCCAGTGTGAGTGTAACCGTAAACCCACTACCATCTGCACCAATCGTTACCGCCAGTGGACCAATCGATTTTTGCGAAGGTGGATCAGTTCTGTTGTCTACCACAAGTAACACTGCCTACAATTGGAACAATGGATCAGTCTCCGGATCGATCCTTGTGAACCAGACAGGAAATTACAGTGTGAACGTAATCGATGCCAATGGATGTCAAAGTCCAGAAAGCTCAGTAACAACCGTAACTGTGAACCCAATGCCAACGCCAGAGATCAGTGCCAATGGTCCAACCACATTTTGTGCTGGTGGTTCAGTTCAACTTTCTGCATTTGGTGCAGGAACATACAACTGGAACAATGGATCATTGGGTAACGCGCAAACCGTGATGGCAAGCGCATCTGGTACCTACATTGTGACTGTGACCAATCAGTATGGTTGCTCGGCTTCGGCTTCGCAATCTGTGACCGTAAACCCATTGCCAGCACCTACGGTGACGGCAAGCGGTTCTACTACCTTCTGTGAAGGTGGATCTGTCACGTTGAATGCCAGTGGGTCGGGAACCCACACTTGGAACACAGGCCATACAGGTTCATCTTTGACCGTCTTTGCCGAAGGCACCTACAACGTAACCGCTGTGGATGCAAACGGATGTGAAGGCATCAGTAATAACCTTATGATCTGGGTTAATCCGAATCCTGAAGTAGGCATCATGCAGGCGGGCCCAAACAGCTCATCCATTACTGCCAACGTGTTTGGCGGTACCGCACCCTACGAATATCTCTGGAGCACCGGAGACATCACCCCCAGTATTCTCGTTTTCCAAAACGGGCAATACGGAGTGAATGTCACCGATGCAAACGGATGTTCAGGATCAGGATTGACCAGTGTCCACGGTGTAGGCATCGAGGAAATTTTGGAAGCTTTGACCAAGGAAATCGATCACATCGATGCTCATGATCTAAGTGGAAGGAAAATCCAAAGCATCCGTACTGGTGGTGAGTACCAAGGATTGATCAGTGGATCGTACATCCTTCGCGGATATGATCGCGAGGGAAATCTTCTCCTCACCGAGAAGGTGTATAAGTAGGTTGGTTATGAATGCAGCATGGGCCGAGAACACTTCGTGTGTTCTCGGCCTTTTTATTTACGTTTTTTATTTTACGATTCGATACGCACCGTTTTTACTTTTTCGGAAGCTTCAGTATATGCTTTCATGATGACTTCTTTTACCTCTATAGGATCAGCGGCAAATGGAATCTTAAATTCTTGCTCCACACCGGCTGTCTGTACATAAATTGTTCCCATTTTCAAAAATGTATCAAGAAACCCTTGTACTTGGACTTTTACGTCCTGAATTCTTTCTAATCTTAGGCTAGAAATTTCTCGATAGAAGAGAGACTTTTGTTCGATATCAACAATACGTTTATTGGTCACAATCCACATATCCAAATAATAATCAGTCCAGGAGATAAATGCGATAATCCAAATTGCCAAAACGTATACAAAATACAGATACAAAAGTACATAAAAAGCCTGCGTGGTAATATCAGCAAAGAGAAAAGGTTTTAAAAAAGGATATGCAAAAACTGGAAGCAACGCCACAAAACCCATCATGACTAATTCTATAATAATAGAAAACCAGTGCTTGCGTATAATTGCAACGATATGTTCATTATGTTCTAGCTGAATGATATTCATATTCATAAATTATGATAAAGCCATTGATAATGACCCAAATGCTAATAATATAAAAACAACCAAACCAACAAAATACATAATTTCAGCAAAAACGGTTGCTGGACTTTTTTGTCGATATTCATACCAATGAAAAACCAAAGCCAAAGTTATTAAAATAACTAACACAAGAACAACCAAAGCACTAATCCATAAAAAATTATGTGGAATGGCTAAAATAATTTTTGTAAGAGAAAATGAAAATGTAGCTTGCGGATACATACAACATAGTATACTCTTATTTTATACATATGAAAACACCTGAACCATTTTATATTTTTGGAAAACACGCAGTAGGAGATCTTGTCAAAAGAGATCCAAAACGCGTGCACCATATTTATCTGCGTGACTCTGTAAAAGAACAATCTTTTTCTGGTATTTACAGTATGGCAAAAGAGCACCTTATCCCCGTTGATTCTTTTCCTGAATCAAAGATGCAGGATCTATTGGGTGAAGACGCTGTACACCAAGGAGTGATTGCAAAGATAGAGCCAATTGATTACACATCATTAAAAGATTTAGAAAAAATACTAAAAGAACGATCAGAAAAAAATAAACCAAATGCATTATTTTATTTGGATGGTATCCAAGATCAACATAATTTTGGTGCAATCATTCGTTCGGCAACAGCATCACATATACAGGGGATTCTTGTCCCAGGAAGAAACCAAGCTCCGATTTCGACTGCCACGTATAAAACCTCTGTAGGCACCTTGGGAATCATTCCTATTTGTGAAATTTCTCATGCAAAAAATACCTTACAAAAATTCAAAGACGATGGATATACCATTATTGGTTGGGACGCGGGTGGTACACAATCATTATGGAGTGTCGAAATGACAGACAAGGTTATTTGGGTAATCGGTGGGGAACACGAAGGCATTTCATCTTCGGTGAAATCAGTATTAGATACGGTAGCAAAAATTCCGTTGTCACATAATGTTGAATCTTTGAATGCTTCGGTTACTGCAGCTTTGGTTGCATTTGAATGGAAACGTCGTCAATCAATATAATCCTTGTGTTTTTATAACAGATATAGGTATAATATATATACTTTATGGAAATTCCAAAACATCCAGATATAACCTATTTTGCCGAGACCTATTATCGCGATACCAAACAACAATTTGGTATTAAACGACGCGACCGTCGACAGCACATGTATATATTGGGAAAATCCGGTACTGGTAAATCTACCATGTTATCAAACATGATGATTCAGGATGTTGCACGGGGCGAAGGATTGTGTGTTGTTGATCCCCACGGAGAATTAGTGGAAAGTCTTCTTACGATGATTCCAGAAAACAGAATGGATGATGTTATTTATTTCAATCCATCTGATACTGATTTTCACATGGGATTTAATGTGTTGGAAATTGTTGATCCAAAATATAAACACTTGGTAGCATCGGGACTCATGGGAATCTTTACAAAAATGTGGGCCAATGTATGGTCATCTCGTATGGAATACATTTTGAATAATTGTATTCTGGCATTATTAGATACACCAGGTTCAACATTATTGGGTGTTCCACGTCTTTTGGTAGATAAAAATTATCGAAAAGAAATCGTAAACAATATTACCGATCCCGTAGTAAAAGCATTTTGGGTCCAAGAATACGAAGCGTGGCAGGAAAAATTCAGAAATGAAGCGATTGCCCCAATTCAAAACAAAGTGGGACAATTTTTGTCTACTGCAATTGTTCGTAATATTATTGGTCAACAAAAAAGCACCATCGATGTTTATGACATCATGAACTCTAAAAAAATCTTTCTGGTAAATCTTTCAAAAGGAAGAATAGGGGAAGACAATTCCAGTTTGCTGGGCGGGATGATTATTACCAAAATCCAGCTGGCAGCGATGGAACGTGTACGTATCAAAGAAGAAGAGCGTCAGGATTTTTATTTATATGTCGATGAGTTCCAAAACTTTGTTACTGATTCTTTTGCCAGTATTCTTTCCGAAGCACGTAAATACCGATTAAATTTGATTATCGCGCATCAGTATATCGACCAGTTGGTTGTAGAAAGTTCAGCAACAGTACGTGACGCTGTATTTGGTAACGTGGGATCCATGATAGTTTTCCGTGTAGGAGCTCGTGATGCAGAATTTTTGGAACAGGAATTTGAACCAGAATTTATACCTCAGGATTTCGTGATGCTACCCAATTATCATACCTATTTAAAACTCATGGTAGATGGTATGACCACACGACCATTTTCTGCAAAAACATTACCTCCTTTTACCCTGACATCCGCACAAAATGCCCCAGAACGTATTATAGAAGCATCTCGAAGATTATATCATCGACCACGCAAAGAAATCGAAGATGAAATAAACGCCTGGAGCGAACCAACAGGATCGACCAATAATAGTCAAACATCAGAAAATAAATCAAATGGAAATTCTGGTTCCAGTGATAAACCAATGCACGAAAAACCCTGTGATGTGTGTGGTAAAAAAGCATTTCTTCCTTTTGAACCAACAAATGGTTTACCTATTTATTGTAAAGACTGTCTCCAAAAAGTAAAAAAAGGGGAAATACCCCCTGTAATAAAAAAGAAAAGTACCGAAGTAAAAAAAGAAACCTCACAAACAAATGAGGTACAACAACCCAAAAAAGAATTTACTGTACCTAAAAATATCCCCGTAGAAAAACCGGAATCAAAACCTGCAATAATTAAACCTGCACCATCCTTACGAGACACCATACAACAGGCATTACAAAATCAATCATCAAAACAATCTACCGAGAAACCACCCGTCACAATAACTTCAAAAGTAGAACAAAAACCTATATCATTGAACACTTTAAAAGCACCTCATACACCCTCAACATCTTTACATACGCACAAAGGTATCCAAAAAGGGCCGTCGGAAGAAAGCGTATCTTTTTTTCAAAAAGCATTATCTTCGTTTGAGCAAGAATCAAAAAATAAAATTCCAGAATCTCCTATCGTAGAAGAAAATCCTGAAAAAACCTCTCCTGTAAAATCACCCGAGACACAACAGTCGATCCAACCAAATCCAACATTATCGCGAACCCCCAGGGAATTACCAGAAGATATTTTGCGCAAGGTATTGGAATAAGATATAATTTGCATGCATATGAAGATTGATTTATTTCAAAAGAATATCTCGAAATGCATTATCGTTCTCTTTATTTTTGGTTTTTTTCCATTTTTTACCCAAGCTTCTGTTACTCAATTTGTTTTTGTGGCATCTCCATCTTCATTAGCAGTAGATGATGTTTCTTGTAAATTTACTGTGCAATCTCAGAACAGCAATGGAGAAAGTACTCCCGTTGGATCTACTTTTGATATTACCTATAGCACCACATCTAATACGGGAACTTTTTCAACGAACAATACAACCTGGACACCTATTACATCCAGAACCATGGCTTCTAATTCTGCAAATATAAATTTTTATTATAAAGACAGCGCACCACAAACGGCAACCATTTCGGTATCAGCAACAGAGCGTGCCAATCCAACAAATACTTTTTCAATACAAACATCAGTAATAATAGGCGACATATCATCATGTGAAGCAAACACAAACAATGAATCTGAAGAAACAGATACAGGATCAGGATCGACATCATCCGGAGGTGGAGGGTCAATTACTTTCTTTACTAAAGATGAACGAATAGAAGAAAAACCAAAAAAACCAACAATGTATACTGCCTCATTGAAGAGAGAGCCAGCGATTACCGCTCATACCCAAACACGATTTCTTCCCACCATTCTTCGAGATGAAATTAATACCATCAAGGTAGGTCGTTTTGTATGGACTATGGGTGACGGGACACAATATGAAAAAAGAACCAGCGAAATTTTATATCATACTTATGAACATGCGGGTGATTATCTTTTGATATTGGATTTTTATAAAACAGTTTTTGATGAATATCCTAATGTCACATTACGTACAAAAATAACCGTTCATGAACCATCTCTTATTATTGAAGAGAAGATGACCAATGGAACGATTGTGATAAAAAATACTTCTAAATTTGATATCGATACAACGGGTTGGTTTTTAATGTCGGGTAATGAAAAATATTCTCTACCAAATAGAACGACTATTCTCGCTGGGGCAACATTAAAAATTCCATCATCAAAAACAAACATACCCGTAATAGATACATCCTCTCTTGCGTTATATACCCCGAACCAAACTGCAGTGGATACGTGGACACCCAATATTGGAACAACACCAATTAAGACAGGGCAAGCGTCCGCATCCATGACTTATATAGTGCCACCTAATGAAATAGCAAGCGAATCAGAGATGGTTTCAGTAAAGGCAACAGATACTATTTCTTCTCATACAGAAAATCAATCTATTTCGAATTCATTATCTGCGCAGGCAAATACCTCAACCACAAAATCTAAAACCATTCTTTACATGATTGGCTTTTTGGGAATTATTTTTCTGAGCATAGGAGGTATTTTGGGATTATTAATATCACACAGAAAATCTGCACCTGAATTAGAAAATAGTATTGATGATATTGAAATTATCGAATAACTTTTTCTTTTATCAATAGCGAATCTTCAATTTTAATAAGTTCTTTTTGAATAGGTTCAATAGTAATAGGTTGACTGATTGATTCAGAAGTAAATAGTGAATGTGTTGCTAATACCGAGATACCATCTTTTTGTACAAAATAATGTAGTTGTTTTGTGTTAATATCAAACCAAGCTTGAAATGGCTCAACTGATGCAATTAACGATCCATCAAGAGTTGCTTGTATTTCACCGTTTAATAATTGTAAAATGACAATTTTATTATTTTTTTCATATGCGATATACGCACCATCAGAAGACCAGATATATACTGGAGGAGTAGGTGAGATACTGTCTCCAATAGTTTTTCTTGAAAACATCAAATATTGAATAGAATCATCCACAGTAGACATGACACTGTATAAAATTTTATACGTCTCATCGTCATTTTTTGTTTCTTGTATTATGACTTTCCATAGCCCATCAGGGGAAACAGTAGGGTCCACATTTGCAGTGGTCATCATCGTTGCTGCAGACATAACATCAACATTTGGAACCACACTTGGTTCAACAACATCAGATACAGATAATCCAGATTCTATTTCTAAGGCCAATTTAATTTCTTCTCTTTCCTGTTCAAGATTTGCTAGTACGCGATTCTTTTCTAATTCATAATGGGTTTCATGCAATAAAGCAAAAGCTTCATCTAATTTTCCCTCCTTTGCTAATTCACGTGATATCTGAACAGGATCTTGATCGTCAATTTTCTCTGCAATAACTTCATTTTCGAAAACAATGATTACTGGTTCTGATTCCGCCAAGAGAGCCAATTGCGATTCAACTTGTTCTATTTTTTCTTCAATTACAGTATTTCTAACTTCTTCGTCAACAGAATCATCATAAAATACATAAGCCATCATGCGACTCTTTTCCTCGGATGCAATATCTGTTTCTTCTTTTACTTGAGATACAACCTGCTCTAAAATTTCAGTAGCCCCTATATCTTTCTTTAATTCATCCAAGATAATAGAATTAGTTTGCAAGGTTGTTTCAAAATTACTTGCAACAATTAATGCTTTTTCAGGGCGAACCTTTGATAATTTTTGAGTTTCTTCCTTTGCTTTTTTTGTATGTTTTTCAAAATTAGCAACAACTTCTTGACTTTTTATTTCATCAAAAGATCCTTCAGTTACCAATATTTTCACTTCAGCTAATCTACGTTCTGCGCGCTGTGTTGCAAAAGAAGCTCGCTCCTCTGGATCTTTTTTAGAAAGAGATTCTATTTCTTCTGAAACATGCACCTTGAATGGATAGAGAAAATCCCCAGGCAATGATTCTTCTGAAGCATAGGTCAGACCAGAACCCAACCCCAACACAAGAACCAAAACCATTGCAACCAGACGGGCTCCAAATGATAGCATCGAACGCAAGGTGATAACATGTTGTGCAAACGGAGAAACGATTGGCATTTGAGAAACGATTGATTTCCATACATCAGTACGTTCTTTTTCAGACATACAAATAGACCGCAGAGAAGTAATTTCTTTTACGATATTTTTTTCATTATGTATTTTTTTGTGCGGTTCTATTTTCATGTTATTTTTTTTCTTGATCTTGTATTTTTTTGTGCAAAATATCAAGACCTCGATGAATGCGTACCGATATAGTGTTTTCTTTTTCAGAAAGAATTTTTGCAATATCTTTGATCGACAGATCTTCTACATAACGAAGAAGAATTGGTTCTTTATACATATCATCCAAATCATCAATCAAGATCAAAACTCTCTCAAAATCTAAACGATTTTGATGACCAATCAATTCATCTCGTGAATCAACCGGTTCGAATCCTTCTTCCAATAAAACATCCAGAGAATAAGATTTCTTTTTACGCCCAGCATCGATGATTGCATTTTTGGCAACGCGAAATAAAAATGCCTGAATATTATCGACAGAATTACCATTTTGCAGATATTCCCATGTTTTGATAAAAACATCCTGAAGAATATCTTTTGCCACATCACGATTTCTTGTTTGTGTCAAACAAAACCGAAAGATGCTGTCAGCATGGTCAGAATAAGCTTTTTCTATGATTTTATGTACATGTTGAGTACTTTCCATACCTTATGACGTATGAGAATCTATTTTATGACAATTTTGCCAAATAGAATGATTCTGGTATCATGATACATATTATATCATGAAAAATAACAAAAAAACACGCATTTTGATTATCGGAGGAGGTTTTACAGGTATACAATCTGTTAAAAAATTACTCAAACAAAGAAATAATTATCATCTGGAAATAACTATTGTTGATAAAAAATCCTATTTTGAATATTACCCAGGATTATACAGAACAGTAACAGACCGAGCACCCCAGGGTGTAGCAATACCATATACGGATATTTTTAAAAAAGACGAAGTGATACTGGTGCAAGATACGGCAATTGCATTGAAAAAATTTGGTGATGAATATCACATGACAGGATTATCAGGAAATGAATACAAAGCCGATTATGTAATTCTGGCCCCAGGAAGCGAAACAACATATTTTAATATTGAAGGATTAGAAAGCTGTTCATTTAGTTTCAAATCCTTGGCTCAGGCAATCATCCTGCAAAACCATATTACAGAATTATTCCAAAAAAATGCAAATTCTGGAAAAGAAGAAAAAGTATTAGCACTCCATTTTGTTATCATTGGTGGCGGTGCATCAGGTGTAGAATTGGCAGGAGAAATGGCCGAATACACAAAGACCTTGGCACGCACCTACAAAATAGATCCATCGTTTATTACGATTGATATTATTGAAGGATCTTCTCGATTGGTTCCCATGTTACCAGAAAAAGCTTCTCATAAAATCCAACAACGCCTGGCATCTTTGGGTGTGAATGTTTTTTTAAATCGTACATTGGTAAAAGAAAATTCATGGACTGTCTATTTGAACGACATGAAAATGGGTGCAAAAACGGTTATCTGGACTGCTGGTGTCGTTCCTAATAAACTTCTTGATTCTGTACAAGGATTAGAACGTACCGAACGTGGCAGGGTAATCGTAGATGAATATTTACGTGCAAAAGGATTTGAAACTCTTTTTGTAGGAGGTGATAGCACCAACACACCCTATGCAGGTATGGCCCAAACAGCATTGTATGATGCAGATTACATAGCGGAAAATATTCTACAGCATATACAACAAAAACCTATGCAAACGTATGTACCAAAGCCAACAGCCAGCAATATTCCGATTGGTAAACACTGGGCAATATTTACCGTCCAGGGACATATATTTACTGGACTACCCGCATCTATTATGCGAAGAATTATTGATGCAAAATTCTTTTTCTCGATCTTGCCATTTTCTTTGGCATGGAAAGCATCTCATATTGGTAATGCTTTTGCGATGAAAAAAGAATCTTCTCAAAAAGCATCAAACATGCTATAGTTTCCGCATATGATAAAGAATTTTTTAATGAAGAAATTAATGGAGCACAAGCTAAAAAGCTTGCCACAAGATCAAAAAGACATGATTATGGCATTAGTAGAAAAGAATCCTAAGCTTTTTGAAGAAATTGCAAAAGAAATCCAAGTAAAAGTAAAAGCGGGAACACTAGAACAAACTGCCAGCATGCAGGTCATGATGAAGTATAAAAATGAACTTCAAAAATTAGCACAAGACTACCAATTGGGTAAATAATATATGTCACTTTCTATCGGTATTGTTGGACTTCCTAATGTTGGAAAATCAACCCTGTTTAACGCACTAACAAAAAAATCTGTCCCTGCAGAGAATTATCCTTTTTGCACCATTGACCCATCTGTGGGTGTTGTTGCGGTTCCTGATGAACGTTTGTACAAATTGGCAGATTTTTCACAAACACAAAAAACAATTCCAGCTGCGGTAGAATTCGTAGACATTGCAGGATTGGTTGCTGGTGCCAGCAAAGGAGAAGGGCTGGGAAATAAATTCCTTGCCCATATTCGCGAGGTAGATGCCATATTAGAAATGGTACGTATTTTTGCGGTAGATGATGGAAAAGAAACGATTAATCATGTGTATGGGGAGATTGATCCATTACGTGATATCAAGGTAATTAATATGGAACTTATTTTGGCTGACCTGGAAACGGTTGAGAAACGAATTTCAAATTTACAAAAAGATGTAAAACGTAACGACAAAATCGCTCTTGCCGAAGAATCTGTTGCTAAAAAAATCCATGAAGCATTATTGCAAGAAAAAATGGCGAATACTGTGCAACTAACTGAAGAGGAAGAGAAAATGGCAAAACAATTAAACCTACTAACACGGAAAAAATTTATCTATGGATTAAATAAACGTGCCGATGGAAAGAATCTAGATATTACCGACCCTGAAAGATTCAAAGCGATTTGCACCGAAATAGAAAGCTACGGTTCAGAATGGGTAATTATCGATGCAAAAACCGAACATGAATTATCTGATTTTGAAGGAGAAGAAAAAACCATGATGCGAACAGAAATGGGGCATAATGACGATGGTATTGATACATTGATTAAAAAATCATACAAACTACTAGGGTTGGCAACTTATTTTACTACAGGAGAAAAAGAAACGCGTGCATGGACTATTGCCGAACATTCAACAGCGCCAGTCGCAGCAGCCGCAATTCACACCGATTTTGAAAAGAAATTTATTCGTGCCGAAGTAGTATTTTGGAGCGATCTATTAGAATCAGGATCTATGAGCAATGCAAAATCAAAAGGATTGGTTCGCACCGAAGGAAAAGAATACATTGTCAAAGATGGAGATGTGATCGAGTTTAAAATATAAAAAAGGTTGGGTGGTAATTAAATGAAACACCTCAATATAATTTCAAAATATGTCATTTTTTAATGGTCGAACAGCTGTAATTGCCACAATGCATGGAAAAGAAGCAGCCATTGCCCCAATTCTTGAAAGAGAATTTGGTCTAAAAATAATTGTACCCCAAAACTTTGATACTGATCAATTTGGAACTTTTACTATGGATATTCCAAGAACCGGAAATCAGCTTGAAGCGGCTCGTCTCAAGGCCCAAGCAGTAATGCAAATCACCGGCATTGATTTAGCTATTGCCAGCGAAGGAATATTTGGCCCTGATCCACAAATGCCATTTATCCAATCAAATTTTGAATTAGTATTACTCGTTGATAAAAAAAATTCTATAGAGATTCAAGGTTATCACAAATCTTCAGAAACAAATCTTGCAGGTCAATATGTATCAAGTATAGAAGAGGCTATTGATTTTTCAAAGAACATTGGATTTCCAGAGCATGGCATTATTGTTCGAGAAAAAGAAAAAAGTAATCATGCAATATATAAAGATATTAAAACGGAAGAAGAACTATGTCAGCGAGTTAGCAAACTCTTGCAAGATTCTCCCACAGAAAAAACAATCTACATCGAAACAGATATGAGAGCACATATGAATCCAACTCGTATGAAAAAGATTGCAAAGGCGACAGAAGATTTAGCACTCAATATCAAGTCCCAGTGTCCTGATTGTAAGACCCCAGGTTTTACAACTATCAATGTTAAAAAGGGTTTACAATGTGGAAGATGTAAATTATTAACAGATTCACCCATTGCTTATATAAAGAAATGCCAAAAATGTAATTTAGAAAAAGAGGTCTTGATCGATGGTAAAATCTTTGAAGATCCTGCAAATTGTAACTGGTGTAATCCTTAAAAATCATTTTACATGAAAAATTACCGCATCCTTTTCAGGATGCGGTTTTGGTTTCAAGATTCTTGTAATTCTTTATTGTCTTTTCTTTCTAGAAGAATATATTCCTCTTTCTGTGCGTAGTCTGGGTGACCCTTTTTAAAAAGATATAGAATCCCATTTTTAATACGAACAGAATAAGCAGGATTAGTGCAAAGAACCTGATGCTGCCAGGAAACTTTCAAATCCTTTAATAACTTTCCATTATCAATATGCAGAAGATCAATAGAGCAATCCGGATGACCTTTTTCATTTTCTACCACCTTTTGATTAATCACGCGGTAATCACCATCATTACGTCTTATATATATTCTATATAATAACAGACAAAATAAAAAAACAACAAGCGCAGAGAAAAGAGTATGAGAGTTTTCCATAATAAGAGAGATTACAAAGTGGAACAAAATTCAATTTCATACTATCAGGAATGTTATACAGGGTCAATATTTACCACAAAATTTCTTTCTTTCCGTGATTCTTTAAATATGTATTACATTGTGAAAAATGTTTCGATCCAAAAAATCCAGAATGTGCAGAAAATGGCGACGGGTGAGGGGATTCAAGAACAAGATGCTTTTCTGTATCAATCAAATCTTTTTTACCACGTGCATAATTACCCCATAATATAAATACAATATGCTCACGTTCATCTGATATTTTTTTAATCACATAATCAGTAAAATCTTCCCAGCCAATATTTCGATGTGAAGCTGGTTTACCAGATTCAACTGACAAAATACTGTTCAATAAAAATACACCCTGGATTGCCCAATGTTCTAAATTACCATTCGTGAAATCTTTTTTTATACCTATATCAGCTTCAATTTCTTTGTAGATATTTTTCAAAGACGGAGGAGGGGTAACACCATCAGGTACAGAAAATGCTAATCCATGAGCCTGCCCTGGGCCATGATAAGGATCTTGACCTAATATAACCACGTTTATATTTTCAAATGATGTCAAAGAAAAAGCATAAAAAAGATTTTTTCGTAGAGGAAATATTTGCTTTTCCTTATAGATATTCTCTATTTTTTGCATAATTACATGCAATATATCAAAAGATGTATATGCATGAAGAACCTTTTTCCATTCAGGCGATTTTTTTTCTTTATTCATAATTTTTATGATAGCACACTAAAACACTTGACAATATTGTGCATAAATTGCTAAAATTACATAAACCAAAACATTTGTACCATGCATTACTACATACCCCTACGTACTAATGACGGCACAGTAATTGTGAGGTCATCAGAAAATGCTTGCGTTTCTGTTTGCTGTATTTTTTCTTCGGATGGGAATCTTGAAATTGCTCGTTTTGATAATTTCAAGATTGCACAATCTGCTTGTACCACTTGGAATGATGAGCAATTTCAGAACCATAAGCCATTTCTTTTTCATATGACATATTCGATATTCATATGTCCTGAGGATTTTTTAAAAAGGGAGGCGTATGATCTTAATAGTCAAATATTTCAATTAATAGATGAGAGGACCGCGAACGAAATTCAACGTATTCGTTGTGGGTTTCTCAATCTTATTCCTATGTTATTTCTTAGGCAATCAGGAATTATTCATCCGTCCTTGATTGCAGAAATAGCACTCACTAATTAGCAATCATGCTACAATGGCGTAATCAGATCCAATCTGATTACGCCATTTTTTATGTCTATTATTATAACCCAAACAGATACCATCTATGGAATAATAGCTCCTGCTTTTGATCGTTTTTCTGTAGAGCGTGTATATGACATCAAGGGCCGCAGTGAGACGAAGCCTTGTATTATTTTATTATTATCAATACAAGAATTAGAGCAATTTGGAATCTATTCTGACGAACAACAAAAACAGATTTTAAAATCTCTTTGGAATACACCACGACCAACCAGTATCATATTGAATATCCCAGAATCAGAAAAAGAACGATTAGTATATTTACACCGGGGGGCAAATAGTCTGGCATTTCGACTAATAACAAAACCAGATACACTGGTAAACCTATTACAAACATACGGACCTATGATTGCACCGTCTGCAAATCCCGAGGGAAAACCACCCGCACAAAATCTGGACCAGGCAAAAGAATATTTCAAAGATACAACGGGTATTATATACAAAGAATCATCCTATCCAGGAACCACAGAACCATCACGAATTGTGCGAATAAGTGTCGATAATAGTTTGGAAATTATACGAGAATAAATTGACAAAATTTATAAAGTAAAGTATTATGCAGCGGAACCAAACCACTGTACTTCAATGAGAAAACTACTAAAGCCGAAAGGATTTTGGACACAATGCGAAACTAGTGCGGAATTTTCTACTATCGCAGAGGCTATCGCATCTTTAATGAAAAAGGATTCCCAAAATCCAAACATGCTTATTTTTCATGTGACAGAAAAAAATAAATTCAAAGAAGATCTTTACACTTTTCGTTTCAATCATATGGCAGATGGGAGAGTGCGTACCCAGTTTCAGATTGAATTTTCCACTAAAGAGAAGAGTGCGAAGCTTGTCTTTTGGGAAAAAGAACAACGAGTATTTGCCTTGGCAAATACTACAAAGGATCAAGTGTTCCACCAGGAATATATTGGTCGTTTAACAAAATTCCTTATTGCCGAAAAACCTGCGGAAGAACTTTTTTCTGAATATTTCACATTGGACTGACCTGCAAACGGTCAAAAAGATACCCCTGAACTACACGTGTAGTCCAGGGGCTTTTTCTTTGTGTCAGAGAAGGGAATTCAAAACTATTTCTTGACTCTTCTTGTACTATGACTGAAGGGTTTTGCATCTGATCTTAGATCTTGTGCTGTTGGCCTCTTGTCTCTTGGGTCAACATAAATCCTTGATGATTCTGAGTGTTGGGTCTGTGGTTTCATGGCTTTGTTCATTTGGTTCCTTATGAGAATATCATATTGGGTACTGTTTGTATATATCTATTTGACATTAAATATATAATGTGCTAACATATATTCAAATTATATAGCACTTTTACAGTAGTTTTTGACAATAGTGTTTTTCGTTTTGTATATAAATTTTGTATGTAAAACGAGCAACAATGTTGTTGTTCATTAAAAAATCAAAAATGAACGTTCTTGGATTCAATGTCACCCTGAGAGCAATTGCCTCTCTTTTAATTTTCTTGATTATCATTAAATTTGGGTATCCAAAAATGATGGAGGAGTTTATTCCAGGATTTTTGACCATTTGGTCAATGAAGGACAACCCCTCCTTCTTTCAGAATATTACACTAATCCGAATTCCAATTCTTGGGTTTTGGATTCTTGTGATAGGAATCCTGTCTTTCTTGAATATTTGGAATACATTAGAAATAAATAAAGACAGTCTCTTCATAGCTTTGGTGGCAGGATTTATGAAATCTTGTATACTATCAGTCATCATTGGTTTTGCCTACTTTCTGGCATCAAACGCATTCATCTATGGATTGGTTTGTGGCATGACAGGCTGCTTGATTTATTACTTTATAACCTCATTTGTGTCTGCGATCCGACGTGAGTATTTCACGTGATGCGTTTCCAGACTTTATTTTTAAGGGTTGCGGGAGATTTTCCGTGACCCTTTTTATTTTTTACAAAATTTTCATCGCGTCATCCAACGTAAACTTTTCTGGATCTTGTTTATCATCCAACCAAATACGTTTCAGACCTTTTTGCATATAAAATCCTGATTTTGATTTCAATAATAAAATATCTTTTCCTGTCTTTGGGTGTTTGCCCAAATTTTTAAATAATTCAACACCTTTTGGTAGTGACTTTGGTTGATTGAGCAAATTCAATGCTTGTTCCAATGTAATATCATACGGAGTAAATTTCTCTGTTTTTTTGATAGATCTGAAATCACGGTTGTGTCCAATATACGGACCAAATTTACCAATATTTGCAATGACTGGTTCGTTGTCGTCTGGATGTGCACCCAGGGTACGTGGTAATACTAGCAGATGCACCGCCTGATCCATAGTAATTTCTTCTGGTTTGATATGCGGGGGAATAGAAGCCATCTTTGGTCGTGGTAATTCTTTTGCAGATTTTATTTCTTCTGCTTGTTTTTTTAACATTTCTTTTTCTGCGTCAGTTTTTTTGTGACCTTTTGGAAATGTTGTTTTCTTTGGAATTTTTGGAGATTCTCCCATTTGTACATATGGACCAAAACGCCCATTCATAACATAAATAGGTAATTGTGTTTCCGGATGGATTCCCAATGGTTCTTCGGCGCGAATTTCTTTTCCGTCTATGGTCAACGCTCCATCACAATGAGGGTACGTTTCACACGACAAAAATTTACCACCGCGACCCAATTTGATCACCATAGGTGCCTTACATTTTGGACACACATATTTTGCATCAGCTTCGCCCATGTTGGTGATTTTTGGAATATTTTCTTTTGATGCCACTTCGGCAGAAAATGGAGTATAAAATTCTGACAGGGTAGGAATATATGCGCGTGACCCATCTGCAATATGATCCAATTTTGTTTCCATTTCCGCAGTAAAATCATCACTGATATAGTGACCAAAATATTCTTCGACAAATGAACTAACCACATCACCCGTGTCTGTGGGAATTAATGTGCGACCTTCTTTGGTTACGTATTCACGTTCAACCAATGTATTGATAGTGCTGGCATAGGTAGATGGACGACCGATACCTCGTTTTTCTAATTCTTTGACCAACCCTGCTTCGCTGTATCTGTTTGGTGGGGTAGTTTGTTTTGCTTCGACAAATAGTTCTTTTAGATCAATCGCATCACCTTCGGCCAATTTTGGCAGTTCAACATCTTCACTACGTGACCGTGTATCAACCGCAAGCCATCCTGGGAATACTATTTGTTGTCCATTGATAGAAAAATTTGGAATTTCACCACTTGAAATATTGGCAGAGATTTTTGTTTTCAAAACATCCGCTGATGTCATTTGACTGGCAACCGTACGATCCCAAATCAATCGATACAATTCTTGTTCTTCTGGGGTATCTCCGGCATTTTTTGATGAAATGGTTGTAGGGCGGATTGCTTCATGAGCTTCTTGGGCGTTTTTGCTTTGTTTGCCATACACACGCGGTTCAAGATAATTCTTGCCCAGGTTCTTTTCTATGTATGCATAGATTTGCCCCAACGCCTGCCCAGACAAATTGCGACTGTCGGTTCGCATGTAGGTGATGTGACCTTTTTCATACAATTTTTGTGCAACACGCATAGTGCGCGATGGTGCAAATCCCAATCGTGTAGATGCAGATTGTTGTAATGTCGATGTGGTAAATGGTGCGTTTGGATTTCTTTTTCCAGCGGTTTCTTTAATGGAAACAATAGACCATGAACCCTTTTTTCCTTGGGTTTCAATAAGATCAGCTTCAGATTTTTTCGTTGGTTCGATATCACATTTCAGGAGAAATTGTGCAGAATCTTTTGAAAAATTTCCTGATAGAACAAAATAGTCTTCTGGAATAAATGCCCGGATTTCTCGTTCGCGTTCCATAATAATACGCAGGGCAGGAGATTGAACCCGTCCGGCAGATAATCCATAGCGAACCTTTTTCCAAATCAATCCTGACAAATCATAACCAAACAAACGGTCCAGTACACGACGTGCTTCTTGGGCTTCTTTTAGTTTAATATCAACCTGACGTGGATTTTTGATTGCTTCACTGATTGCTTCTTTGGTGATTTCGTTAAACACAATTCGTTTTGGATTTTTCAGATGGAGCGCCTCGGCCAGGTGCCATGCAATTGCTTCTCCTTCACGGTCGAGGTCGGTTGCCAAAATAACTTCGTCTGATTTTTGTGCCAGACTGATTAATTCACTTACTACTTTTTTCTTCAACGGAGAGATTTCATACCGCGGAACAAACCCAGCAGGAATATCAATGGCATCTTTGTTCGTTTTTGGTAAATCTCGAATATGCCCAATAGAAGCACGGACAACGTAGTCCTTGCCCAGATATTTTTCTATGGTTTTTGCTTTTGCTGGTGACTCGACGATGACAAGTTTTTTCATATGAATGTTTTTATTAATAGCATGCACAGACACAGAACGCAAATTATATTTTTTATCCTCGACGCAATTCACCCATGGTTTCGACAATGAGACCCTTTAATTCCATTGATGAAATAAGCACATTTGCCTTGTGGGTAGGCATTTCTAATGCACGCAATACGTCGCCACGGACTTTTGGTTCTGACAGTAATTCCAGAACTTGCTTCTCTTCGTCAGAACAATCCGTATACATATCAAAAGATGACTGCTTTACGGATGTTAAACCTAATACATCTAACACATCTGCAACATTTCTGGCAGGGAATGCACCTTCGCGTAACAATGCATTCGTGCCACCGGATGCTTCGGAAAAAATTGACCCCGGAACTGCCAATACTTCGCGATTATAATCCAATGCCAATTTTGCAGTAATACGTGTTCCTGATATTTCTTCGGCTTCGATAACTAATAGTGCTTTTGACATACCTGCCATGAGACGATTACGTTGAGGAAAACTCCAATTCGTTGCTTCAAAATCAGGAGGGAATTCAGATACCAATGCACCACCAGATTCAACAATTCTTTTTGCCAAAGAAACATTACTGGCAGGATACAATACCGCATCAGATAATCCAGAACCAGGGAATGCAATTGTTTTCAATCCAACCGCCAGCGCAGTTTCGTGTGCAATCGTATCAATACCTAATGCCAAACCAGAAACAATCACAATAGGATATCCTGCCAATCCACGAATGAGATGTTCGCAGGCTTCTTTTCCATATCGAGTAAAACGTCGTGATCCAACAACCGTCAAACACACCATATGATCTTCTGGTAGTTTTCCGCGAACATATAATCGTTTTGGAGGCTTTGGAATTTCTTGCAGCAATCGTGGAATACGAGAAATTTCATTGCCATCATTATTCGATTCTTCCATTATTGAATAGTATATCATTTTCTAGTATACTGGCACCATGTTAGATATCAAATTCATCAGAGAACACAAAGACCTGGTCAAAGAAGCGGTGACAAAGAAAAAATCATCAGTGGATATTGATGTGTTGATTGCATTGGATGACAAGCGTCTAGAACTATTAAAAAAGGTAGAGGCATTACGAGCACAACAAAATTCAGTTTCTGGCAGTGTTGCAGGCGCACAAGATCCTTCTGTGCGTGAATCTTTGATAAATCAAATGAAATTAGTCAAAGACGAAATGAAACAAGAAGAAGATACGTTGAAAGAAATCATGCAGGAATGGAGAACTATGATGTTGCATGTTCCTAATATTCCTGATATATCTGTTCCTGATGGAAATTCTGATGCTGATAATGTTGAAATAAAAACATGGGGAGAAAAACCAAATTTTACTTTCGAAGCAAAAGATCATATTGAATTAATGACTAATCTTGATATGGTTGATTTTGAACGAGGAACAAAGGTACACGGTTTCCGTGGATATTATTTGAAAAATGATGGCGCATTATTATCTTTTGCTATTTGGAATTATGCTTTGCATTTTTTTGGACAAAAAGGATTTACCCCCATGCTGACACCTTCGATTGTTCGAAAACCAAATCTCTATGGCACAGGACATCTTCCTAATGATGCAGATGATTTGTACGTAACCCAAGATGATGATTATCTATCAGGAACAGCCGAAGTTCCAGTCATGGGATATTACAGTGATGAAATTATCAATGCTGGAGAATTTCCTATAAAATTTTTAGCGTTTTCTCCTTGTTATCGACGCGAAGCGGGTAGTCATGGAAAAGATACTCGCGGATTAATCCGGGTACATGAATTCTATAAATTAGAACAGGTCATCTTGTGCGAAGCCAGTCATTCTACATCAGTTGAATTTCATGATTGGTTAAATAGAAACACCGAAGAATTTATTGAATCTTTGGGCATTCCATATCATACGGTTATTAACTGTACGGGGGACTTGGGCCAAGGGCAGGTGAAAAAATACGACGTAGAATTATGGGTGCCAAAAGAAAACACCTACCGAGAAATTTCTTCTACTTCGTATTTCCATGATTTTCAAACACGACGATTTAATATTCGCTACAAAGATGCTGATGGTAATCTAAAATTTGCACACTCATTAAATGCTACCGCGATTCCAACACCACGTATCTTAGTTTCTTTGGCGGAAAATTTCCAACAAGAAGATGGATCAATAAAAATACCAGAAGTTCTTGTTCCATATATGCAGGGACGAACTCATATTGTTAAAAAATCATCATAATCTTTGATGTATGAATAAACGTCAAAGTAGATTATTATCACCACAACAAAAACAGGCACCTGCTTTTTCAAGAAAAAGTATTTTTATTTTTGGATTCATTATCTTTCTCTGTGTAGGTATTTTTATTCTGGTAATGGAATTACCGGGGTTACGTATTTCAACTATTACCACATCCGGTGAAACCAACATTTCAAAAGAAACATTAGATGATACTATTTCACGTTTTATAGATGCAAAGAAAAAATTACGCATAACCTATCTGCATAATTTTACTTTTCCAAGAAAAAAAATAACGGAGCATCTCTACGAAAAATTTCCACGTATCAAAAATATTAAAACCACCTATATTAATAACACCATGATTCTTTCTATTGAAGAACACGAACCCGATATGGTAGTCTGCCAACAAGATACGGAAACTTGTTTTTATGCAACCAAAGATGGATATGTTTTTGATCGTGCATTTATTGAATCTATCAATAATGAGGTAATTTACAGAACATACCAATCATTACAAAATGACATTTGGATTCATGATGTAGATACACTATCGACTATTCAATCAGTTGTAGAGATATGGACCAATGATGGATTACACATACAGTCTATTATATTGGATGAAAATACTATCGATATTATGTACCAGGTTTCAAAAAGAAATGGAGAAATATTGGCACAACCGTTTTCTATTAAAACATCACAAAAACAATCAAAAGAAGAAACCATCAGTCTGGTGCAAAAAACATTGGAAGACATCGAAGTAAAAAGACGCATCGACAAAGGGGATATTTTAGAATATATTGATGTACGATTTAGCAACAAAATACTGTATCGATTTTATGGAGACATCTAATACTATTTGGCAAAAATTAAAAACACAATCAAAACTATCAGGAAAACCCATTCTGGCATTGGCACCTATGGCGGATGTCACGGATACTGCATTTCGACAAATTATTGCCGAACATTCGCATTTGGGTCAGCCTTTTTCCAGATTAGATGTATTATGGACAGAATTTGTTTCTGCAGATGGTTTGTGTCATGCACAGGGTAAAGATTCATTAATGCGAGATTTATTTTTTACCGAAAAAGAACGTCCATTGATTGCGCAATTATTTGGATCAAATCCAGAAACCATGCGTCAGGCATCCCGTATCGTAGCCGAAATGAATTTTGACGGTATTGATATTAACATGGGTTGCCCAGATAAAAATATCGAAAAACAAGGTGCCGGAGCATCCATGATAAAAACTCCTGAAATTGCAGGAAAAATAATTCAAAGCGTCAAAGATGGAATCAAAGACGCAGGAAAAAATATTCCTGTTTCTGTAAAAACAAGAATTGGATATCACAAATCAGAAATAGATACCTGGATTCGTTTTCTGTTGGAACAAGATATTGCTGTATTAACAGTACATGCACGCACACGAAAAGAATTATCAAAAGTCCCAGCCCGATGGGAAACAATAACAGAATGTGTGAGAATGCGTGATCAATACGCACCCCAAACATTATTGTTTGGAAATGGAGATGTCGTAGATATCGAAGATGCAGATACAAAAGCAAAACAAACAGGATGTGATGGAATCATGATAGGCCGGGCAATCTTTGGAAACCCGTGGTTGTTTGATGCCAGACAAACAGTAGAATCAAAACGCCAATCTTTGCCTTTTGAAAAAATCTTGGGGCATATATTGCCAACAGCATGGTTAAAGAAATTAAAATCAGATAAACATAAATATACCAGACTAAAAATTCCATTACAGGAACGATTTAGGGTCATGATCCAACATGCAGAATTATTTGAAAAATTGTTAATCGAACCGTATATCAATCATCCACACAGCAAAGGTAAAAACTTTTCTGTAATGAAAAAACATTTCAAAGCATATGCACATGGTTTTTCAGGTGCAAAAGAATTACGTATGGCATTAATGGAAACGAACAATAGTGCTGACGTAAAAAATGTCATTGCAGAATTCCAAAAATCCAACCGTGCAAGACGAGATAATCTTTGATATACTGACACCATGTCATCACATCACACTGTATTATATAGAAAATATCGACCAAAAACCTTTGCCCAGGTTCGTGGTCAAGAACATATTACAGAAACTCTGGAACAGGCAATTACCAAAAAAACGTTAGGGCATGCATATCTATTTTCTGGATCACGGGGGACAGGGAAGACTTCTTTGGCGCGTATTTTTGCACAGGCATTAGGAACCCATGAACATGATATTTTTGAAATGGATGCTGCTTCGAACCGAAAAATCGAAGATGTTCGTGAATTACGCGAAGCAGTTTTTTCTTTGCCAATGCATTCAGAACACAAAGTCTACATCATCGACGAAGTGCATATGTTAACCAATGAAGCTTTTAATGCTTTTTTGAAAACATTGGAAGAGCCCCCTCGACATGCGATTTTTATTCTTGCTACAACAGAACTACACAAAGTTCCTGAAACTATTATTTCACGTTGTCAGGTATTTCGATTCAAAACACCCACGCAATATATTTTGTCTGAATCTATTCGGGATATTTGTAAACAAGAAGAATTCACTATCGACGAAGATGCAGTAGAGATTATTGCCATGTCAGGAAATGGATCATTTCGAGATACACTGGGAACATTGGAACAGGTACACGCAACCGCACAGAAAAAACATATCACCTATAATACTGTTGCAAAATTAATAGGTTTACCTCCACAACAGGCATTATTGCAATTGTTGTCTGCGTTGGATGCAAAGAATACAGGAGATGCATTGGATGTCATTCGTACATTCCAGGGGCATAATGGGGATGTTCCTATGGTAACCAGAATTATTATTGAACATCTACGATTTGTTTTATTACTACGTTTTGGTAATCCATCTATGCAACAGTCTTTACAATCATCTGTTCCGGAATCTATATTGAAACATTTGGCAGAATATGCAAAAAATAAAGATTCAGGAATCAATTCCAAAACATTGGAAACATTCATGCGAGCATTGGAATCTATGCGATATGCATTTATAAAAGAAATTCCTTTGGAGCTGGCTTGTATCAATTTGTTCGAGAAAAAAGATTAAGGCTTGAATTTTTTCAGAAAACAGGGTAATCTATACTTACTCTTATGGATTCATTCTATAAGAGCACCACAGGGATTATATAATCCCAACCAAGGGTCTTTGCTTTGCGTGCATCGCGAAGCCTTTGGCAAAGTGATGCCAGATCGTCTAATGGTAGGACAACGGTTTTTGGTGCCGTCTATCTAGGTTCGAGTCCTAGTCTGGCAACATAATATAGTTTAACCCCGATACGAAAGTATTGGGGTTTTACTATATTACTTGATCAGGTTGGACTCGAACCGAGGGTGCGCGAAGCCGGACAATAGTCCGTGCACCCGAGTGGGGGCTGATGGAATGAGATATTTTATTTCTCCGTCAGCTGGCGGAGAAATAAAATATCCATGAGAGTAGCCGAGTCCTAGTCTGAGTTTTTAGATTTTATTAATAAAATAGTGTAAAATAATTCAATGGAAATATTAATACAAAAATTTAAAGATCATGTCATTGAAGCCTGCAAGAATCCTGATTTTGTACATCATGAATGGTTTGTAAACTATCATCTTAATTTCGTAGAAAAAATAGCTCTTGAACTATGTGATAAATACTCAGAGGCAGACAAAAATATAGTTCTTGTTCTGGTGTGGGTACATGATTACGCAAAAATCCTTAACAAGGAGAGAGAACATGACGAAGCGATGTTTGAAAAGAGCCGAGAGAAACTTTTAAAAATTGGTTTTGAAGAAGATTTCGTCAATACTATTATTAATTATCTTTCAATCTTTGAAAAGAAATTGGAAATAGATTTAAATAATGCCCCGATCGAAGTAAAAATTGTATCATCCTCTGATGCGGCAGCTCACTTAATAGGTCCCTTTTGGACTATATATTTTAAGGAGAATGCCAACAAATCAATTGAAGAATTAATGGAGTCAAATAGAAAAAAATTAAAAAAAGACTGGGAAAGAAAGATAGTATTGCCTGAAGTAAAGGAATCTTTTCTAGAGCGTAATAGGTTCGTCAATGAACAATCTGGAAATTTCCCCCAAAAATACTTATTGTAGTCGTTATTCAAAAAAATAGAGAATAGTTTATGAGAAATACTGTTTTTTGAAGACTTTAAAAAGCTCAAAGAGATGTTAACACTATGAAAAATCCTTTAAATAGGTGGTTTAGGATGTTATTTTGTATTCCTACGAATCATTGACAGTATATGTTATATATGATATAATATATAAAAGTAAATTTCGCAATCTGTAACTAACCTTGTAGCGAGAAATCGCTCTTTAACACCACCCCATAATGAAAAAGATTCTCATTCTTTTGGTATTGATTTCTTTTGGTTCAGTAGTTTACGCACAAAATGCCGTAACTTACAGGACCACACACCCAAACATCGGATTTGGTAAGGCCAGCAATGTGTCATCAAACGAATTCATGGATTTCTGTATTAACGGACCTTTGGTAGGTCCAAACCAACTCC
>CAZAZY010000006.1:25687-30004 GCA_964489785.1 uncultured Candidatus Saccharibacteria bacterium | reverse complement strand
CATCTCTCTTTGGATTGACCTTCTTGCCAAATACGTTGTTGGGGTGGTTGTTGTTGATATTGATACTTCTCTTGTTGATCTGGGCTACACGCCTTTTGATGAGACGAGAAGAAAGACAATATGTTCGACAAACTCCGCCATCTTCAGGGCTTCCTATGGCATAATCTTTATTGTATTTTTATCAAAACCCCGCACACTATGCGGGGTTTTGTGTTACACTCATACCATATGGCATTAGATGATACCTATATCATTACTACAGAATCTGATATGGAAAAATTCGCACAGAAATTGGGTCAAGAGATTCTTGATGCTGCATCAGGCCCAAAAATTATTGGGCTATCGGGTGATTTAGGTGTAGGAAAAACAACTTTGGTTCAGTTTTTGGGAAAATTCCTTGGGGTTACAGAACACATGACCAGCCCCACCTATGTTATTATGAAAAAATACAAGATTGAAAAAGAAAACTTTTCTCTGTTTGTACACATGGATACGTACAGAATTCTTGATTCGGATGAAGATCTTTTTGGTTTCAAAGAAATAACACAAGATGCGCGGGCAGTTATATGTATCGAATGGCCAGAAAAAATTTCTCAGTTTTTAACGGGGATACCGATGATAATGATTGATATTTATTTGGATTATGTAAATAATGATCCTGTGCGAACCATAACGATCAAAAACATTCTATGACAGAAAAGACAAAAAAAAGATTGGTGTTACTAGATTCTCATGCTATTTTGCATCGAGCGTATCATGCATTGCCAGAATTTTCATCAAAAAAAGGTGAACCGACGGGAGCTTTATATGGGTATGTTTCTATGGTGTTAAAAATTATTCAAGATTTTTCTCCAGATTATGTTATTGCATGTTTTGATTTGCCCGATGAAACATTTCGGCACGCCGTGTATGAAAATTATAAAGGTACACGATCAGAAACAGATGATGCGTTGGTTTCTCAAATAAAAAGAGCCTACGATATCTGCAAAGCATTTTCGATTCCCGTGTATCAGTATCCAGGATTTGAAGCTGACGATATGTTGGGTACTATTGTAGAAAAAACAAAAGACAATGATTCTCTGGAAATTATTATTGCAACAGGGGATATGGATACACTGCAGTTGGTTGATGATGATCGTGTTCGGATATATACACTGAAAAAGGGAATTAATGATACGATTTTGTATGACACATCGGCGGTTATTGATCGGTATGGATTTGAACCATATCAGCTACCTGATTACAAAGGTTTGGCAGGGGATCAATCAGATAACATTATTGGTATTTCTGGTATTGGTGAAAAAACTGCAACAAAAATAATTAGCACATACAAAACATTAGAAAATTTGTACGACACTGATGCTATCGAAGAATCGTTATTACAGGCAGGTTTTTCTGCACGTATTGCAAAACTAATTATCGAAGGCAAAGAATCAGCATTATTTTCAAAAGAACTTGCAGTAATTCGGCGTGATGCTCCTATTGATTTTTCCTTACCTCAATCTTCATGGAAAGAAACGATTGTATTAAAAGATGTAGATGCATTATTTGCTGATTTAGATTTTAAAACATTAGGAGACCGATTGCGTAAAACATTGGGTGTTGTTGTTGATACAGTTTTGTATGCGCCCGAAGATATGGAAAAGATTCAGCATCTTTGTATTGGGTTATGGTTATTAAATTCTGAAATTACTAATCCAACATTACAGGATATTTTTGAATATACAAAAACAGAAACAATTCCTGATGCAGAAAAAGTATTGATCCAAGATTTATCCGAAAAGGGTATGTCTTTTGTATATGAAAATATAGAATTACCCTTGGTTGATATTATAAAAAAAATGCATGAAAGAGGTATTGTTTTGGATACAGAATATTTAGAAATAATCTCAAAAGAATTGCATAGTATCTTGGAAAAATTAGAATCACAGATTCAAGAATATGCAGGTACTGCGGTGAATCCCAATTCCCCAAAACAATTGGGAGAAATATTATTTGATGTATTGCAGATTTCAACAAAAGGCCTTAAAAAAACAGCAAAAGGTGCACGTTCAACAAAAGAATCAGAATTGGAAAAATTAAAAGATGCTCATCCTATTGTGCCTTTGATTTTAAAACATCGCGAATTGCAAAAATTAGTTTCTACGTATGTTGATGCCCTGCCAAAATTAGTAGGCGTGGATGGAAAAATACATGCAGTATTTTTACAAACAGGTACCACTACAGGTCGGTTTTCTTCTCAGAATCCTAATATGCAAAATTTACCCACACGAAGTGACGAAGGAAAAAATATTCGAGATGCGTTTACTGCATCACCGGGATATGTTTTAGTTGCTTGTGATTATTCACAGATAGAATTACGCATTGCGGCGCTTATGTCACAGGATCCTGTATTGTTAGATGTTTTTCATAAAAATAAAGATGTGCATGCAACTGTAGCATCCGAAGTTTTTGGTGTTCCAGAAGATGAGGTTACTCCTGACATGAGGCGACATGCAAAGGTTATTAATTTCGGTGTTTTGTATGGTATGGGTGTTTCTGCATTGCAAAAAAATCTAGGCACCACCCGCAAAGAAGCAGAAGATTTCTATCAAAGATATTTTGCTCGATTTTCTCACATTGCAGAATATCTTGAGAATACAAAAAAATACGCCTATGATTTTGGATATACAGAAACATTGTTTGGGCGCCGCCGGTATTTTCCTGCGTTAAAATCAAAACTACCGTTTATTCGTGCCAGTGCAGAACGTATGGCAATCAATGCGCCTATTCAAGGGACAGCCACCGCAGATATTATCAAACTGTCACTAATTGCATCATTGCATCAATTACAAAACGCTGGTTTGGATAAATATGTATATCCATTATTACAAATCCACGACGAATTGGTTTTTGAAGTAAAAGAAGATATGGTTGAAAAAGTGATACCCGTAATCACAAAGGCAATGCAGAATGTTCTTATAGATAATACCTATACTAAAAAAGATACTTATGCCCCTGTACCATTGGTGGTAAAAGTCTCTGTTGGTAGAAGATTTGGGTCTTTGGAGGTGATGAAATAAGACGGTGAAAAGAGTGACTTTTGCGCAGATATTTTTATGGTATAATGTATTTTATGTCTGAGATGACTCATAATCACAAATTGTGTCACTATTCTGCCCATCTTCCTGGGGTTATTTTGGCCGGGGCTTTTTTTGGCTTGGTTATTCATTTGATTCTTCCTATACAATTAGGGAACAATGAAATACTTTCTTTTATCGGAACATTATTCCTTATGATTGCACCCCTTTTGATCATGTGGTCACAAAAAAAGCGACGTGAAGTCTACGGAGCAAAAGCCCCTGAGTTATCACTACAAGATTTGTCTCGTGGGCCGTATGCGTATTCTCGACACCCATCACATTTGGGATTATTTTTTTTGGTGATAGGATTTGCTTTTATTTTGAATTCTTTATTTGTACTACTGGGTATTCTGGTTATTTTTTTGGCTTTTAATTTTGTGATTATTCCAAAAGAAGAAAGTCTTCTTGAAGCGCATGTCGGAGAAACATACCGTGCCTACAAAAACAAAGTTCGCATGTGGATATAATATATGATAACTATTTGGGTTGGAGTAGATAATCAAAAACGTTCAGACTATATTTATTCGTATATCAAAGCATATAAAAACACCGTGAATGATGTCGAGGTTCTGCATACTGATGCATCGGTGATTACGGATTCTTTTTTGGTACATAATCTTAATTCCCAGCAATTATTTGCATCTCATAAAATTATTATTATTGAAGGTGCGTTTCAAAAAAGCTTCTTTGGTGATGTTCTCGCGCCGAATATGGCATCAATGCATGCCCACGAAACCGTTTGGGTTTTGGTTGATTCTGGGATTTCAGCTCCGATAAAAAAGAAACTAGAAAAAGCCAATTTTGCACAATTAATCATCGAAGATGTTTCAGAACCTGTTGCATCAAAAGATTTAAAAAGCAAAACATTTGCTTTTGTAGATACCTGTATAGATAAAAATAAAAAAGAATCTTGGGTGTTATTTCAAGATTTGGTACAAGAAAAGGCAAGCCCATTTGAACTATTAGGGGCATTGCGATTTGGATATAAATCTCTGGCGTCAGTAATTATGTATCCTAATAAAAATGCAGTGGAATTAGGTTTGCATCCTTTTGTATATGGAAAAATGAAAAAAAGAGCGTCGGCATATTCTCTAAAAGAAGCAGTAGAAAAACACAGAAAATGTGTAACTATGTTTCATGAATATCGGATCGAGGAACAGCTTTTTGGTGCGTTGGAGCAGTATGTGTTGGGATT
>CAZAZY010000006.1:0-25587 GCA_964489785.1 uncultured Candidatus Saccharibacteria bacterium | reverse complement strand
ATTGTCCCCCCGGCAGGAATCGAACCTGCGACCATCTCCTTAAAAGGGAGCTGCTCTACCAGCTGAGCTACAGGGGGATATATCTTCAAAAGATGATAAGAATATAAATCATTTTGCGAAAAATAGCAAATGGTATTTTTTATGTTATGATGCCGACATGCAGATCATTCTTGTTTTACATGACATACGAAGTGTCCATAATGTGGGTTCTCTTTTTCGTACTGCCGATGGTGTAGGAGTAACCGAGATTATTTTATCAGGCTATACGCCGTTGCCCTATGACAGATTTTTACGTCTACGGGGGGATTTTCAAAAAACAGCATTGGGAAGTGAAAAATCAGTTCCTTGGAAACAGGTGAATTCTTTGCCTGAAACTATTGCCGAACTAAAATCAAAAGGATATACCGTTTTGGGATTGGAACAATCTGATCGGTCTATATACTACATGGATTACAAAACACAAAAACCCGTTGTGGTGATTGTGGGTAATGAGGTTGATGGTGTGCATCCAGACATTCTTGCCCTGTGTGATGATATTGTTGAAATACCTATGAAGGGTGAAAAAGAATCCCTGAATGTAACTATTGCAACAGGGGTTCTGTTGTTCTCGTTACGAGATAATCATTAGCGAAACGAAGCTGGAACCAATTCCTGCGGGGGCACATTTTTTACTTCACTCTGCCCATCAAAAGGCACTGTAACAAATGTTCCATCTACTCGTTCACGTCCTTCGGATTTTACCATCACAAACCAAAGAATCCAAAGCACTATCATAAAGAAAATAAAAAATCCTGCGTCCTTCATAGTATATATTATGTAATAATTTGTAATGATGCTGTAATTCTGGCAGATACACCGGTAATGGCTGGATCAATACTGGCAAGGGCTTTTCGTGCCTGCCCCTGATTGTAGCCCAATGCACACAGTGCATCGATAACGTCTCGGTCATGTTCTGCGATATGCGTTTCATGTGATTCGTATAGTGTATCAAAAGAATCTTTTAATTCAAGAACAATTTTTGCTGCAATTTTTTTACCAATGCCAGATATCTTTGTCAGATACGTTGCGTCTTGTTGGGTAACCGCGGTCACCAAAGTTTTTTCATCTACACTACCTAAAATAGTTAATGCAGATCGTGGGCCAACACCTGATACGGTAATCAGTTTTTGAAACAGTTGTAAATCAGATTGAGAGGGAAATCCAAATAATTCTAATGCATCTGCACGTACCACGGTATGGATGAATAACGATACGTCAGATGCCCCTTGTAGCGACAGGGCAGTTTGTGGGGTGGTTTCTACCTTGTATCCGACACCAGACACGTCCAATATGACTCCACGCATGTTTGTGGATAGTACATTTCCTTTGAGATAAGCGATCATGGGAACAGTATAGCATGGATAAAATAGGGGTTAAAGGAGGATGATTGGTTTGGGGTGGTATTATTGACTTTTATATATAAATATGATATAATATATATAGACAGTGAACGCATATATCTGTCGATAATTGAACATTTAAAATTGAAAAGCATGAAAATGACAAGCATTATTGGTATTGCATTGATTCTCCTTGGATCTGCGAGTATGAGTTTTTCTCAAGGGGTTTCCGCTGAAGAAATGAATGATGTAAAAATTGGACTTGGATTCAATGAGGCCGCTTACAATATGACAACTGGTGATCAGGTGTTCTTCTCGTTCAGCCATACCGGTTTCCAAGCAGAGATTGTACACATCGAATATTTCCCAGACAGTACGGCCAAGGTTTTCATGTCGTACGCTTTCTGGGGGGCAGATAGTGCAAAGATCTCTCTTCAAGGAGAAGGATTGTATAAGAATGGCCTGCGCTTTCCCAATAGTCAGACTTGGTCTTGTTCAGTAAATGAAAAAACCGGTCTGATCGATTTCTTGGTTCCATCAGATGCAATAAGTCACTTTACTTTTGAGATGACTATTCATAAAGAAATAGGTCCTGCGGTTTTGTCAGAGCCATTTTCAGTATCGGCTTTTGATGTTCCTGCGGTTGCCCGGCCAACACAGCCGTAAAAAGTGTTGCACAAGTGCCATCTCTGGATTTTTCCAGGGGTGGCCTTTTTATTTGCATTTATCTCAAAATATGGTATCCTAAAAGAACTTTCGATGTGTGTCTCATGTTGAAAGCGGTTGTAATGATAACCCACCTGGACTCAATCATTTTATTTATTTTTTTAAATTACATTATGGCAATTACAAAAGGCGCAAAAAAAGCAATCCGAGTATCAGAACGAAAACACGTAGTGAACGTGCGACGGTCTCGAGCTTTGAAATCTACCGTAAAAGCAGTTGAAAAACTGGTTACTGCAGGTAAAAAAGAAGAAGCAAAAAAACTTGTTCCTGAAACATACCAAGCAATCGACAAGGCTGCAAAGCGAGGTATTATCAAGAAAAATACTGCATCTCGTAAAAAAGCTCGTATCTCTCGAATTACTAAATAGTTTTCTCTAGCAAAGCTCCCCCAAAAGGGAGTTTTGTTTGTTTTTATGACTGAACCAGAAATGATATTACAAACACTGCAAGGTGTTTCCTATAGTGGAATTTTTATATTGGCTTTGATGGCGAATATGATTATACCTATTCCCGAAGAAATTGTTTTGCTGGTGTTAGGGTATATCGTTTCTGCTAGTACGTTGAAATTTTGGCTCGTGTTAATTATTGTATATGTAGGGCTTTCTATTAGTGATCTGGTCTTATTTACTCTTGCTCGTCGGGGTGGAAAAATTGTTGCTGGGTTACATAAAAGAATGCAAAGGTTTGCGATACTGCAAGACTCAAATTTCATTGAAAAACATATCAAGAAAATCATTTTCATTTCTCGTTTTGTAGTGCAATTTCGTTTCATTGGTCCGGTATTAGCGGGAACCAGTAATATACCCAGGAAAACATTTTTGATATGGAATTCTTTGGCTTTGTTGGTGTATGTGCCAACGGTGCTTTCTTTGGGTATCTATTTTCAAAATAATATTGAGAAATTAATTCACGGAGCAGGGGTATTTCGTAATTATGTCTTTCTGATTGTGATGATTTTATTGGTCATCTTTGTTGCTAGAATGATCAAAAAATCTTTTATACAAAAATTTCTTTCACCGCAAACTTATACTGATTTTGTTGCTACGTATATCCCGGGATTATTTAGAAAACGAGATTAATTTTTCTTTGTAGGAGAAGAGTAAATCCTAGGAGCTTCTTCGACCAGCACATGTAATAATCCCAGAAAAACGGGACCAATAAAAAATCCAACAGCTCCAAAGATAATCAACCCACCGATCATAGACAAAAGAATAAGAAACGGATGCACGCGCACATTGTTTTCAATAAATCGTGGACCAAGAATACTTTCAATGATAACCGCACAGAATATTCCGGCAAATAATATCCCAACCCCTAGCCCAATTGACCCCCCAAAAACAAAATAAAGAGCAGAAGGAATAATTGCCAGAATCATACCAATACCTGGTATCACAGCGATTAATGCCCCAATCATGGCCCAGAAAAATGGGTTTGGTATGCCGAATAACGAAAACAATGCAATTAGGGCAACAAGACGCATCGAGAATAGAAATAATATTTCCTGGATAACCCCATAAATAGAATCACGAATTTGATAAATGATACCTAATGTGTCAATTTTTTCTAATGGTACAGTTTTTAAAATAAAACTCTTTAATATGTCTGCATGAGCTAAAATGTAAAACATCGCAAAAGAAAAAATAATACTATGCAATCCGCCATGTGCAACGCCAGAGAATATTTTTCCTGTTTGTTGAACTATGGTTTCGATAGATTGTTGTACTGTATCAGCAAAATGAATATTAAAATTCATATTTGGAAATGTTTTGTTTAATGTATATGTTATAGAATCTTGAATAGATTCTGCATATTGCGTTAATCCACCCGTAGTAACAACATCAACATAAAACGTTCTCATTTCTTGGAAGAAAATACTAAAAATAAGACTAATTGGCCCCAAAATCATAACGATAAAAAGAATCAATGTAATACCTGCACTGAGTAATGATTTTTTACCAAGATGTTGATAGAAAAATCTGTAGACAGGGAAGAGGGCAATACTAAAAATAGTTGCCATAAACAAACTAAAAATAAAAGGCCAAAAAACAAGAATGTTTACAAATAATGCAATTCCAATGATTGAAACCAAAAATAATAATTGAACATTTTTATGAGAGAAAGTTTTTTTTGTTGGTGTCATACGTTATGGTTCCAGTGTAACATAGACACACTGTGTTGGTACATGATATCTGTGTAAAAGTTTTGTAAAATAAAAACCCCTTTCTTTTAGACAGTAATTCAGTCTAAAAGAAAGGGGGTTTTGGTTCTTACTTTAGGTGCAAAAGTTTCTTACCTTGAAACAATTCTCTTGTTTCTTTGTTTGCATACAAATCAAAGAGCTTTCGAATCTCAGTGATAATTGCATGCCTGTTTTCATCTTCATTGTCCATGCTGTTGATGATCGGTAAGGCTTTATCCAAGAAAATTTTTAATTGAAATTGAACTTCCTCGTTTGCGTGAGCTTGCTCCTCGATAATATTTTTAGAAAGGAGAAGGTAGACACCTTCTATTTCCGAAGAAGAGACAAGCGTTTTCATTATTTGAAAATCTTCAGCAATAAGAATTTCCTTTGCGGGAATGCTCTCAAAAAAATTATTTCTCACACCAAGATATTGTTCTTGGAGTGTTTCTAATGTTTTTCTCTTGAAAAAAGGGAAAGCTGTAACACTACAAACAAAAAGAATTAACGCAATTGTAACAGGTAAAAGATCAATGATTTTTTCCATTTTTTGGTGTGTGTGAGGTTCTTTGTTTTTATACCATATTTCTATTAAAAAAGCAAGAAGTAAATAGATAGGCACTACAGAGAAGATTTCTCTGTAGTGCCTCATGTGTATAATTACGGATTTATTTTCCCACCCCTCAAATTGCTCATAGAAAATATCAATCAAAATTATTAACAATAGGAAAGAGATAATGATTATTTTTTATATAAAATAAAGCCTATGGTGATACAAACCCTTAATACAAAAACAGCCAGACGTGTGCCTAACTGTTTTTATATCTTTAATTCTTGTTACTGGTTATTGTGGTCAATGAGATGGCGTGGTTATCTAAATGGATTTTCTCCGCGTATGATCCGGATCAAAAATAAAACAATAGCCAATACCAGTAAAATATGGATAAAACTATTTACAATATTAAACCCAACAAAACCCAATAACCATAAAATCAATAAAATAATAGCGATAGTCGTAATCATATAATATGCAATCTCTTGTAGAACAAGAGTATTCGATAAATTAGTAATGCCTCTTATCCAGTATGCTCTTTATTGAGGAAAATAGATAGGGGTATTTTTATTAGGTGAATAATAGTATGTGTGTCATAGAGCGATAGAATATCTTTTTGTCAATATTGGGTGTATACTATATATATGGTTCGAAGACAAGAAATTATTAGTATTAGTTAGATTTAAATAGTATGAACACAAAAATAGGTATCATTATTGCAGGGTTAGTTGTAGCAATTATCATTATTGTATTAGTTGTACAGGACAATAAAACTTCTCCTGTATTAGAAAATGATTATTCTGCAGATACACAAACACAATTAGAAACGGAATCAGAAGCAGAAATGCAAGCACAAGTAGAATTGGAAATGCAGGCAGAGCAAGTTCCTATAGATCCTATGGTTATCCCAGCAGCTGAACCTGTAGAACCTACTCCTACTCCAGCTTTTCCTACAACTGGATTTGAAAAATAAATCCGTCTAGATTTTTTCGGTAAAAATGACCAGTCTGGATTCATGAGTTTTCTTTTCATGATTCCAAGCTCCGGCACAGGTAATCAAATTCAAATGTGCTAATCCATTGTTTGATGAAAAAACTTCCGTCGCGTCATCATCTGCTTTGTATTGTTGCATCTTTGTTATAATGAAATAATCTTTGTTTCTGTGGCTGTCTGTTACACTGACGGTGTCTCCAATTTGAAGTGTGTGCAATTTTGTAAACACCGCATCTTGTCCACCATCCCAGTTCACATGTCCTGCCATAACAGCACTGCCTATGTCACCCGGGGTTGTCCCCAGACTATACCAGCTGACCGCATCTGCGGTTGTGGGCGTACCCATCTCGTCGTCTACCAGTCCAACTGGTTCAATGGGTGCATGAACGTCGATATTGTCGATGGATAGTATGGTCGGAACCGCAGAGGGGATTGATACATGAGATACAATAGGAATCTCTTCAAAATCATTGAATTGAGATTCCAGGATTACTATCATTGCCAAACAAGCCATGACGCATCCCAGAAGAATCATTATTTTGTATATAGGTTTCATGAGTATTCAGTATACCAGACAAAGATCGATTATTAGTACATGGGATATTTGAATTTCTACCACAAACTAAAAACACCCCAACAATTGGGGTGTTTTTAGTTTGTGGTATGTGTTAAAAAACCTTTACTGATTCTATAACTTGCATAAAGCTGTACATGTCCCCAGAAACCAATTGGAATCCAAGAGCCTTGAAATCAGAAGATGAGGTTAATTTAAAAATGGCAACCGCTTGGCCTTCTCCTATGTAGGGCATGTCAGTTTCTTTTTTACCATGAATCAATACATATTCTGCGCCATGAGAATTTACTCGTTTTTCATACATGTATCCATTTGCAGATAAAGATTCCAATTCTGCATCTGAAGGGTATTTCGAAACTTCGTTGGCATTTAATTCTCCTGGGAAAGTATAATTAGGCGTAGTTCCACCTACAAACATACAGAAATTATTTTCCACTGTACACCCTTGGGTTCCAAAGAAAATTTTACCTGTTGTCCCTGTGTTTGTTTTCAATTCAACATTACCCAATTCTGGATTATTGTAAAATGAAAATCCCAAATCAGTATTTGTATACATTTCTTTGGATTTATTAATATCTACTGAAACAGATGTTTCGTTATCTTGTTCGTTTATTTGAACCTGTAATCCATTCAAATCTTGCACATTTAGATTATCTAATACCTTTGCTCCGCTGGTAAAAATAATTGTACCTGCGATAATTGCCGTAATAATAATTCCAGAAATACCCAATATTAAAGCTACTCCAACAGAGATACTTTTTCTTTGTGGTTCTGGTCGATAATTTTTTTGTGCTTGTTGTTCGTTTTCCATACGTGTAAAAGTATACATTATATTAAATATAATAACAAAAAGAGCTCCCCTGAGAGCTCTTTTTGTATTGATTAATAAAAATTATTTCTTAGCTTTTTTTGCTGCTCGTTCTTTTAGCATCGTGTGTTTAATCTCAAGACGTTTTTTCGTCTTTTTTGAATGTGATGCTTTCATGTTTCCTACGCCGGTTAATCTTTTTGCCATATAGAGACACTATACACTATTTTCTAATAAAATCTATACCCCTGTAGATAGGTGCATCGGTGGAACCAGAAATAATAGAATACATCAGTTCCATGAAATTTTTTGGATGGGGAAGTGGGCCCATAGTCATTTTATGAGATACAGGGATTTTTTATAAAAAATTGGCCCCGCAATTTGCGGGGCCTTTTGGTTGAGTATCACTTCTTTGTCAGTTTGCCATTCTTATAATCAAAGTAATCAAAGAACTTTTCCTTGAAGGCAAGATTACGCTGAAGATCACCTGTAGAAAGAAAAGAAAATGGTACTACGTTAGGAAACTCTAGTATATCGACCAAATGTGGTGATGCCTGCAGATACGTTTCGAAAAACTCAATCGTGTGACTTCGCATATGAGCATATGCAAAATCTGCACTGTCTCTGGGAAGACAAAATGAAAACAATCCTACTACCAGGTCGGGATCTCTCCGTAATTCTTCCAAAAGAGCAAAATGATCACAGTTGTGCCGAGTATTTCCATCTTGCTCCTTGTAACAAAAGATTCCTATGATTACCGCATTCCTTGCTTCTTCGCTTGGATTTTTCCCAACAATAGTATCATAATGCGGTTGCGCTAATCGGATTATATCTGAATCCGTTTGCCACCACCTAGGTTCATAGATAAACCTGTTTGCTGGTCTGTGCGTAGGATTATGCATGTCGGGTTGATTTGATAGGTTATTTTCCACCTCTTCATTATCTCCGACAAGAATATATCCCACAACAGATTCAGTGGATATTTCTGCACCCTCAATAATTTTCGGGTTATAGAAAACCCTACCACTTTTTTCGGCTTCCAATGTGATAGTTGCCTTGTCAGATCCAAAATGAATTAAGATTGTGCCCTCGGTAACATAGGTTCCATTTGGTACACAGATTTCTTCAATACCTACAATCCGAATCGATTCACCCGGTTTTGGAGCTCTGAGCTCCACCTTTTCTTGCTCTTTCATGAGTTCTTACGTTAAGGTTCATTCTTTGTGATTGTACGTATTTATACTAAAAAAGCAATAAAAACAAAAATTACCCAACACAACATGTTGGGTAATTTTTGTTTTTATGCTCCCCCTACTGGACAGGTTCAGAACTCTGAATTGGCAGAAAATTAAAAGAGATATTGAAGAATTTAGTATTTTTGAGAGTTTTTGCAAATTAGAACTTCAGAACTAGTTTTGATAAAATAGCTTTTATGGATGAACAAACTTTAAAATTATTAGTTGATCTACACATAAACAACAAAAGACAAGGACCTGGTTCCGATGAGGTGGTCAGGAAGGTTTTGAATATATTGGGCTTAGATAAAAATTCTGAATTAGAAATAGTTGATATTGGGTGTGGAACAGGGGCTTCTACAATTGAAATATTAAAAAACACTAACTCTAATGTTACAGCCGTTGATTTCTTACCTGAATTTCTAGAAAAATTAAATAAAAAAGCAAAAGAACAAAGTTTTGATAATCGTTTAAAAACAATTGAAGCAGATATGGCAAACCTTCCTTTTAAGGAAAGCCACTTTGATTTAATTTGGTCAGAGGGAGCAATTTACAATATTGGGTTTAAAAATGGAATTGATAAATGGAAGAAGTTTTTGAAAAAAGATGGATATATGGTTTTGACAGAAATTACTTGGCTTAAAAAAGACCTACCAGAAGAAATTAAAAACCACTGGGATACAGAATATCCAGAAATTGATTTTGCAGAAAATAAAATAAAAATTTTAGAAGACAATGGTTTTAAAATGGTTGATTATTTTACTTTACCAGAAAATTGTTGGACAGATGAATATTACACACCTTTAGAAAATGGTTTTGATGAATTTTTAGAGAGAAATAATAATAGTGAAGAAACTAGACAAATTGTTGATGAAGATAAAAAGGAAATAGAGCTTTATAAAAAATATAAAGATTGCTTCAGTTATGGGGTTTATATAGCTAAAAAAGTTTAGTAATTTATACTTTACTTTACAGTGGCTCCGTCTGGTGAAGGAAGTTAGAACCTGTTTTGGTTAAAAGGGAAGTTGAGCAATTTATGGTTTTTGTGAGTTTTGGAAAATTAGAACTTTAGAACTAATTTTGATAATATACTATAATATGATAAATAAAATAACAATAATAAGTTTATTACTAGGAACATTGATTGGAGGTGGTGTGATTGGGATAAAAAATAATATTGATAATAATCAAATCAATCAAGAAAATCAAAATGGTAAGCAATCACAAATTAATAAAGGCAATTGTTTGTCAGATGATTGTTTGGCTGTAGATGGTTTAAATTATCCCGCAGATGAACTTTCCAAAGAAATTCAAGATGCTCTTTATAAAGCGATCCAAGATGAGTATAAGGCAAAAGCTTTATATGAATTAACTATTGATAAATTTGGTTCAGTTAAACCATTCTCAATGATTGTTAGAGCAGAAGAACAACATATAAGTTCATTAAAAGCTATTTATGATAAATATGGTCTGAAAATTCCAGAACCAGAAAAAATTTCATTATCCATTCCAAATACATTATCAGAAGTTTGTAAAATTGGTGTTAACGCTGAAATTGAAAATGCAAATCTTTATAAAAGTGAACTTCTACCAAAAGTTTCTAAATATTCTGATATAACTTCTGTATTTACCAACTTAATGAATGCTTCACAAGAAAAACATCTTCCAGCTTTTCAGAGATGTGCTAGGTAGACAATTTACTTTGCTTTACAATGGCTCCCCCGGCAGGATTCGAACCTGCGACCAATCGATTAACAGTCGAGTGCTCTACCGCTGAGCTACAGGGGAATAATTCTTCTTGAAAAGATCATTGTCATCGCTGACAAGAAACACTATACCAAAAACCAGGAATTGTGCAATCTCTTGTCGAGAGATTGTCTATATTGGATAATCGATATGCTGGGTATACATATGATATACTATTGGTATTATTCGTAACATAGAACGCATATGGATACAAAAATGAAATATCAAATGCTTCTCGCGGGGGTACTGATTGTTATCGGAGGTATATTGATTTCTGGAATGGGGAAATCATCTGATACAACAAAAGACCAGTCAGATGAAACATTGTTATATGAGAATCAAGAAATAGTTACAGAAAATATAGGTGAAGATGCAGTGCAGAATATTAGCAATAATGAACAACAAACACATATGATTACACTACAAACAACTATGGGGAATATTACGATTGAATTATTTGACGAACAAACACCAAAGACTGCTGAAAATTTTCGAACATTAGCACAAAAAGGTTTTTATGATGGAACACGTTTTCATCGAGTAATTGAAGGATTTATGATTCAGGGTGGAGATCCATTGTCAAAAGAAGAAAATATGCGACCACGATGGGGGACAGGTGGACCGGGGTATCAATTTGAAGATGAAATAAAACCAGAGAACGCAAATGTTGCAGGAACAATTTCTATGGCAAATGCAGGACCAAATACTAACGGCTCTCAGTTCTTTATCAATCTTGGAGACAATCGATATTTGGATCCAAAACACACAGTGTTTGGTCGTGTAGTAGAAGGTCTTGATGTGGTGCAGGCTATTGGTCAAAAAGAAACAGGTCCTTCGGATCAACCAATAGAGGATGTTGTAATTACAGCTGTTTCAGTAAATTAACCAACGATATCTTCTAGGGTAGGTACAATAAACCAATTCACAGGGATAGAGAAAATTGCAAAAGGCACATACGCTACCCAATAGAGAATTGTAATAAACGCATCATTTTCTTTTTGACGGTATTTATTAAATTTTGTCATATAGGTTTGCAACACCATATCAAGAGCCGCAAAAGGGGTTAATATCGCAACCAATGCAAACCGAAGAATATTTCGAAGGAGTATCATGTGTACTATGGTAAACTTTTTCATCCAGATGTCAATCATATGTATATAAAAATAAAAGCACATACAGGGGTTTCTCGGGAATCTATTGTGCAAAAAGACGAATCTACGTTTTTGATTTCAGTAAAAGAAAAACCTCAGAATAATAATGCAAACAAGCGAATTATACAATTGATTGCAGATTGGTATCAGGTGCCCGTATCGTCGATTAGAATTATTTCGGGGCATCAGCATCCGTCCAAAATATTTTCTATTGCTGGATTATAAAAAGTGATATAATAACAATGTATGAACATCAATATTAAAACAACAGGTATTGAATTAACAGCAGATTTAAAAGCGTATGTTGAAAAGCGTGTTGAATCGTTGTCAAAAATTATTGATATGTCTCATCCAACGGCGGTGATCCGTGTCGAGGTGGGGAAGACTACTGAACATCATCGGTCTGGTGATATCTATCGTGCGGAATTCCATATTCGTGTCGAGGGTGTTGAATATTATGCATCATCAGAGCGAGATGAATTGTATACTGCTATTGATGAAACTCGTGATGAATTATTACGCCAAGCAAGAAAGAAAAAAGGGCGCATGCATGATCTCTTTGAACGCGGTGCTCGCAGTCTGAAAAAAAGATTAAAAGGAATCAAACCTTGGTAATTTGCTAAAATAACTTTATAAAAAATCCGCACTATGCGGATTTTTTATATTCTTGTTCTTTTTTACCTTCGGGGATAATTTTTTCTATGATAAATTTTCCCTGTTCAAATCGGGCTTTGGTAATTTTAATGCGTTTGCCATTTTCGTCAAAATAAAAAATACCTGGCCATCCAAAATATCCACGATACATATTCCATAATTGCGCGTCAGTCATGGTATCAAAAAATATTTGCCCAGCTTCTTTTTTTGTTTTTTTGCAATACGTTGGTTCTCCTAGCTGAGGTGTTTTTACAGTTTGACCCGATATGATTTGGGGAATTAATTGCACCAACATTTTTTTTGCAATATCGTTCAGTCGGTTACGCAATTCAGGTGCAGTTTCATTGATATCGATGGGTACAATTTCTTGTACGTAAATATCTCCACTATCCAAATCATATGCCATATCCTGGATGCATACACCGGTTTCTGTATCGCCAGATAGAATACTGGATTCTACGGGGCTAGCACCTCGATATTTGGGCAGTAGGGAATAGTGAACATTAATGGTACCAAATGTCGGCGTGTGGATTAATGTTTCTGGAATAATTTTTCCATATGCAACAACCAGAGAAAGATCTACATGATATGTTGCAAAAGTATTTTGAAAATCCGCATCTAATTTTTTTGGTTCAAGAACGGGAATATTATTTTGTTGTCCCCAGATTTTCACAGGGGATGGTGTCATGATTTGTTTTCGCCCAACGGGTTTGTCAGGATTAGTAACAATAACCACGGGTACTATTCCAGTAGTTTTTAATTCTTCCAGTATTGGTATGCATAATTCAGGGGTTCCAAAGAATGCGATTTTTTGATTATTCATACTCCTTTTGTTCGTCTGCGGTTAATTCATGCAGTTTTTCTGCGTGATCGATAAACAAAATACCATCCAGGTGGTCGATTTCATGTTGAAAGATTTGCGCCAATAATCCGGAACCATTTAATGTAAAGGGTTTTCCAAATTCATCATATGCAGTAATAGTTGCCTGTTGTGACCGGTGAGTTTCCCCGTACCACCAACGTACCGATAGGCACCCCTCGGGAACCCAATTCTTTTTCCGTGATTTTTTTGTTATCACAGGATTAATACAAACTTGTTCAAATGCATGAAATTCTTTTGGGTTGTCGGTAAATACCTGACCAGCAATAATAAAGATACGAACAGAATATCCTATTTGTGGCGCAGCAATTGCCACCCCGTCTTTTGCTTTGCGGAGAGCCTGCTTCATTTCCATAATAATGGATTGCACGTGCGGAGAAGTTATTTCTTCGGGTGTTATTTCTTTTGCGCGTGCACGCAATGTTTCGTGCCCGTTTTGTAAGATTTGTTTTTCTTTCATACTATAGATAACCCTAGAACAGAATTCCAGAACTATTTTATGTGTTTCAAATACTGCGCTAATTTTTCTATAGGAATAATTTCCTGTGATCGTGTATTCATATCACGCACAATAACTGTTCTGTCCAAAGCTTCTTTTTGTCCAAATATCAATGTGTAGGGAACTCCTAATTTTTCTGCGATACCTAATTGTGCACCTAGACTGTCTTTTGATAATGATTGTTGGATGGGAATTTTTGCTTCGCGTAGAATTTCTAAAATGCTAAGACTTTTTAGTTTTGCATCAAAGCCTAATTGGATAAAACAGAATTTTGGTTTTTTGATAATTTTAGGAGATAGATGTTTGCACCATGATGCTTCTAATACGCGGTCCACACCAATACCTACACCAACACCAGGTAATTCTTTTTTATAACCTAATGATTTTGCAAGGTTGTCGTATCGACCACCCGCAGCAATAGTCAGTGGGGGAACCAACTCATCTGTTTGTTCTTCAAAAATTTCAAATACGGTGTGGGTATAATAATCCAATCCACGTACAAGATTTTTATTGATACGATACGGGATTTCCATTTCATCAAGAAATTCTAATACTTCTTTGAAATGTTTTTTACTGACTGGATTCAGGTAGCTGAGCGCATCTGGTGCATTTACATTGATTTCAATGGTCTTTGGTTCTTTTGAATCCAAAATACGAAGAGGATTTGTTTTTAATCGGTTACGATCAACTACAGGTAATTGGTTAATAAATTTTTTGTAATACCCAGTTAATGCTTTTGTATACAACGCTCGGGATTCTTTGTCTCCCATGCTGTTGATATCAACCGTAGCACCGGTTGCACCCATTGCCTTGAGAACAGTGTAGGTTGTAGAAATAATCAAAGCATCAGCAATGCTTTTTGGGCTACCCAATATTTCCAATCCAAACTGACGTAATTCTCGGTATCGTCCACGTTGGGGTTTGTCGTGTCGAAAGAATGGACCATAATAGTACAACATCACCGGTTGTGGTTCGCTTTGCATTCCGTGTTCAATGTATGCACGAACAATTCCTGCTGTTCCTTCTGGTCGTAGAGCTAAATGATCTCCACCTTTTGTTTTTAGCGAATACATTTCTTTGTCCATGATATCGGTACCTTCGCCGATACCCCGGTTGTAGAGTTCTACTTGTTCCAAAATAGGCATTTCAATGGGTCGGAATCCATAATACACAGCAATTTCTTGAGCTTTTTCAAAAAACCCTTGGTAGTTGTAGTATGTTTCCCCCATGATATCGCGAACACCTTTGATGGTTGTAGGAATTTCTTTTGAAGCTGGTTTTTTTGAATCTGGTTTCATATATATATTGTATTGTATCGAACGATAGATTAGTTTTCAAATAATGCCTTTCCAGGATGGATGTCAATAGATTGTATTGGGAACAGTCGTAAAAATGCTTTTCCTATAATGTATCGTTCATGCAATGATCCCCAAATACGAGAATCTGAACTGGCTTCGCGGTTGTCTCCCATAACAAAATATTCTTCATCTGATAGTGTAGTAATAGTATCAGATGGTAATGTATGCATCATATCAGAAAGATACCATTCATCCAATGAAAATCCATCAGGGTTTTCTTCGTTGAATATAGTTATGGTGTCGTTATCAATGCTGACAGTTTCGTTTGGTAGGGCTATTACTCGTTTGATAAAGAATCGAGAAGGGTTGTTGGGATACCGAAAAACAATCACATCACCTCGAGCTGGTTTTTCCAGGCGATAGCTGATTTCATCAACGATCAGATATTCTCCATCTTGGAATGTTGGAACCATGGAACTACCGCTGACAATAAAAGGTTGTGCAATATATAATCTAATAGGAATAACAATAACCAAGGCAATTAATGCAAATCGAATGATATCAATCCAGCTTTCTTCTTTTGGTGATTTTTCTTTTTCCGTTGATAGGGTTGTGTTTTCTGGGGTCGTATCTTGCATCATGTACTGGTATTGTAGTATAAATTAGATATGCAATCAAGAACAAGTTTCTTTCTTATTCGCGTGCTACCTTTTATTGTGATACTAGGAGGTGTCGGTGTGGTGATAGGTTTGTTCTTGTTCTCTGAAAAACAGGCAGTATCGGATATTGTACAGGCAACTGTACAGATAAACGGTTATGATTTTGATGTGCGTGTTGCACAAAACGCAAAAGACAGACAGCAAGGATTATCAGGATCTACGCTGATGGAAAACGAAGGAATGTTATTTGTTTTTGAATCTCCCGACTACCATTCATTATGGATGAAAGACATGGTTATTAGTTTGGATATGGTTTGGTTGGATGAATCTCATGCGGTTGTGCATGTTATTGAAAATGTACATCCAGAAACATTTCCTACAATTTTTACACCAAAAGAAAAAGCTCTGTATGTTTTGGAACTTCCTGCGGGGGCTGTTGATCGGGTTGGTGTGCAAATAGGGGATGTGATTGAGTTTGACTTATACTAATTACCGGGTACACTAACCCTGTATCAGACGAACACGGTAAAGTTTCTTTATCGAGGAAAGTCCGAACACGACTCCGCCTCATCGGCGGAGAGAAGGGTAGTGGGTAACCCCCATCTGTTGGTGGATACACAACAAGAGGTGCGAGCAGTGACGCCCGGATCGAAAGAAAAGGGCATCCGTTTACGGATGAATCCCTGTGGTAACACAGGGAGTGAAACGGCAAAATCCTTACCTGCGTGCAAGATCGTGCCCCGCCGATGAGGAGGGGAGAATCGCTTGAGATTGTTGGTAACAGCAATCCTAGATATATGTTCGTCATGTGGCAACACATACAGAATTCGGCTTATCGATACATGTATCCATAGTAAAACCCCGGCTTTGATCGGGGTTTTACTATGGATGAATAAAAAAGCTTGACTTTTAAAACAGGATATGCTATACTCTTTGTGTGAGTGGCTAACTTCAATGGTATCAATTCATTGTAACACCACAAATGTCCTGCACAAGACTCGCCTTCGGGCGGGTTTTGTGTTTATGGGGCTTTTTTCTTTTCAAGAGTATGATATACTTTTTACATGCTTGTCGTTTGGCATGGTTAGCGACAAGCACTCACAAAGGACATTTGGTGGAGTTAGCAAGTTCGCTAACCGCGCCAGGTGATAAAAACAAAACCCACTACTGATTGGTAGCGGGTTTTGTTTTTATTGGAATTCCTTGAGAAAAGTTTTTAATGTAATAGGTGCTGGTTTGGGTAGGGAATAATGCATTTCTATTTTCTTTCTACTGCTGCGAACTAGGTGTGCCTGAGAAAGTAGCAAAAGATGTTTTGATGTTGATTTTATAGACAGCTCAATTTCCTGAGCGATAAACCAAACAGGAATAGTTTCATACTGTGATAACAAAATAAGAATCATGCATCTTTTTTTATTTCCCAATGCCTTGTGATGTTTTGTAAGAACAGTTATTTTTTTTCTTTTTGATTCATTGAGGATTAACATACTAGGGGATAATGGATAACGGATAATGAGTGAAATATTTTTGCACGATGCACATGAGATAGATAATTTACATATGTTATGACAATAGGTCTCATATCGTCAGTTTTTATATGGAACCTTTCGCACGAATGGTAGAATATCAAAAAAAATATTTTTACGCAAGAAAAAAGTTATCCACAACTTTTATGTATTTTTCTATTGTTGTTTGTTCTGCAGTGTACGATAATGTAATTAAAGATGTGGTAGGTAATTGGTCGACCTTCTGCATGTTACAAATAATTTTTCATCACACATATGCCAGCAAAAAAGAAAGCAGCTAAAAAAGTTGTAAAAAAAGCAGCTAAAAAAGTTGCTAAAAAAGTTGCAAAAAAAGTAGCTAAAAAAGCAGTGAAGAAGGTTGCTAAGAAAAAACCAGCAGCTAAGAAGAAAAAATAGTTCTTGTTCCAAACAAAAAACGCCTCTTTGGGGCGTTTTTTGTTTGTGTGAAAATATGCTATAATCACAGTATTATGAAACAATTATTTGCAAAGATTTTCGGAACTGACAATGATCGTATTTTGAAAAAACTTACCCCAGAACTTGAGAAAATCAATTCTTTTGAAGATGGATTCAAAAAACTCTCTGATCAGGAATTAAAAGAAAAAACAACAGAATTTAAAATACGATTACAATCAGGGGAAGAATTGGATGCAATTTTACCAGAAGCCTTTGCGTTGGTACGCGAAGCCGCTGTTCGTACGCAATCTCTTCGCCCATATGATGTGCAGATGATTGGGGGAATGGTATTACACAAGGGGATGATTGCCGAAATGCGAACAGGAGAAGGAAAAACATTAGTTGCTACACTTCCTGCGTATTTAAATGCGCTTACAGAAAAAGGCGTTCATGTAATTACTGTCAATGATCACCTTGCTCGTCGTGATGCGGTATGGATGGGTCAGATTTATACATTTTTAGGTTTGTCTGTTTCTGTAATCAATACACAAAACACATCATATCTCTACGACCCAGAACATATTGATGCAGACAAAGAACGAGACGAAGTCGGTTCGTTTCGTGTGGTCTATGATTTTCTAAAACCTTGTTCTAGAAAACAAGCATATGCTGCAGATATTACCTATGGTACAAATGCAGAATTTGGTTTTGATTATCTTCGCGACAATACGCAATATAATCAAGAATCATTGGTGCAGCGTGGAAATGCATTTGCCATTGTCGACGAGGTAGACTCTATTCTCATTGACGAAGCTCGTGTTCCTTTAATTTTGTCATCATTCGTAGATGAAGTTACCGACATGTACGTTCAGTTTGCGGGAATAGTAAAACAACTACAACCCGAAGATCATTTTACTGTTGATGAAAAAATGCAGGCAGTGCAAATTACTGATGCGGGAATTTCAAAAGCAGAAGAATTATTGGGTATAGAAAATCTCTATAGTAATGAAAATATTCGGTATGTACACCAATTAGAAACTGCGTTGCGTGCAAAGGCATTGTTTCAAAAAGATAAAAAATATGTTGTACGCGATGGAGAAATTGTATTAGTGGATGAATTTACAGGACGTATGACACCCGGCCGTCGATTATCTGACGGATTGCATCAGGCGTTAGAAGCAAAAGAGGGTGTACGTATTCAACAAGAAACAAAAACATTGGCTTCGATTACCTATCAAAACTATTTCCGATTTTATGAAAAACTATCCGGCATGACAGGAACCGCGGAAACTTCGGATGAAGAATTTCGCAAAGTATATAATGTAGATGTTGTTGTCGTTCCTACAAACCGTGTGGTTGCCAGAAAAGATCATGCTGATCTTATATTTCAAACAGAACAAGGTAAATTAAAAGCGGTAGCAAAAACAGTAAAAGAATTACATCAAAAAGGTCAACCAGTTTTGGTGGGAACTGCATCAATTCAAAAAAATGAAATGGTATCTGCATATCTGACCAGTATGGGTGTACCTCATAATGTATTAAATGCAAAAAATCACGAATTAGAAGCAGAAATAACTGCTGAAGCGGGTAAAAGCGGGGCGGTAACTATTGCAACGAACATGGCAGGTCGAGGTATCGACATTAAATTGGGTGGAGCTCTTGCTACAAAAGAAGCATATGAAGATATTAAAAACAAAGGAGGTTTATATGTATTAGGTACAGAACGACACGAAGCTCGTCGTATTGATAACCAGTTGCGTGGTCGTGCGGGGCGACAGGGTGACCCAGGAGAAACACAATTTTATGTTTCGTTAGAGGATGACCTGATGCGTGTATTTGGTGGAGACAAAGCATTGGGTATGGTAAAAAGCTTGGGGCTTCCAGAAGATGAAGCAATTTACAATCCGTTTGTTTCTCGTGCTTTGGAATCAGCACAAAAACGAATCGAAGGTTTTCATTTTGATGCACGTAAATCTGTTCTCGAATACGATACAGTTTTGAATAAACAAAGAGAAACGGTATATGCAAAACGTCGGTCAATTTTGTTTGCGACAGGGGATATTATGGACGCGTTGGCACAAGATGTGTTAAATACTATTGATCCAAAGCAACAATTGATAATAAAACAAAAACAAGAATCATTCGGAGAACAGGCATTTCGTGAATTGGTACGACGTGTTGCGTTGCGTGCTATTGATATGCTGTGGATGGAGCATTTGGACACCATGGATCATGCGCGACGTTCAGTAAATTTGCGTGCCTATGGCCAACGCGAACCATTGGTTGAATATAAGAAAGAAGGATTGCGACTGTTTCGCGAATTGGAACAAAATTTTATTAATCACATTGCAGATTATTTGATTCGCGTAGAAACACCACCAAAAGAATTACAAGTGACCGCGGTAGATCCAAATAGTCAATCAGATGGAACACCTGTAGTTGTATCAGGGGTATCTTCTGAAAAATTTGGACGCAATGACAAAGTCATTATTACAAAAGACGGAAAAACAGAAGAAATTAAATTCAAAAAGTTAGAAGGCTATTTGTCTCAGGGGTGGACAGTTGTCGAAGAAAAATAATCTATGAATATCATTGATGCTGTCATATTGGGTATTGTAGGGGGAATTACAGAATTTTTACCCATATCATCAACAGCGCATATTATATTAGTACAAAATTTTCTTGGCATACCTGCAACATCTTTTGTTACCACATTTGCTATCGTTATTCAATTGGGTGCCATGATGTCCGTGATTGGCTTGGTGGTCAAAGTTTTTTTGGAGGATAAAAAAAATATTATAGGAATTATTGTTGCCATGATACCAACAATCTTTGTAGGGATTCTTGTGTATCCTTTGGTTAAACATATTTTTCTTTCTCATGCAGGTATTTCTATTATTGCCATGGGTGTGGGAGGTGTTCTTTTGATTGCATTTGAACGTCTTTGGAAAGGTAAAGAAACAAATACAGAAGGCGGTATAACAAAGAAACAAGCTTTTGTTGTTGGGTGTTTTCAGGTGTTGTCTTTTATCCCTGGGGTATCTCGGTCTGCAGTTACGATTGTCGGGGGTATGGTTTCAGGATTATCTCGTTATTCTGCTACGGTATTTTCTTTTGTTATTGCATTGCCAACCATGCTGGCTGCGTCAGTTTATGATCTGTCTCGATCATCGTTGGGTTTTTCATTACAAGAATGGGGGATTTTGACTTTAGGATTTTTAGTTTCATGGGTTGTTGCCTATGTGGTCGTGCGATGGTTTCTGCGATTTGTGCAAACAACAACATTGGAAATTTTTGGTTGGTATAGGGTTGCTTTTGCAATTTTCGGCCTTTTAGGGGTTACTGTCTTTTTATAGGTGGGTTTGTTATACTATAACTATATTATTTAATAATTATTTTTTATATGGAAAAAGAAAACATGTTTAAAGTTGGTGCAGTTGCGTTAGGAATGGTTTCATTGTTTCTTATTGTGCAAATTTTTGTTGGAATAAAAAATTATAGCCTATTGGATCAAAAATTTGAAACTATGCGAACTATCTCTGTCTCAGCCGAAGGGGAAGTATTTGCTGTTCCTGATATTGCTTCTATTATGGTAACGGTATCAGAAAAAGGTGAAAACCCTTTGGTGGCTCAGGAAAAAGTAGCTGGAATTATGGAACCTGTATTAGAAGGTTTAGCATTATTGAACGTTGATGATGCTGATATTCAAACTATGAGTTATTCTTCATATCCTTATTACGATATCGAACCATGTGTTGATTATCGATGCCCTGTACAATCTCAGAATGAAATCGCTGGATATGAAACTTCACAAACTTTGCGTATTAAAATCCGAGATCTAGAAACTATTCCAGATGCACTTACTTTGTTTTCTTCAAATAATGTAACAAATGTCTCTGGTCCAGAATTTACTATCGATGATTCAGAAATATTAATGGATGAAGCTCGTGAAAAAGCAATTGCCTCTGCAAAAGAAGAAGCAAAAATTCTTGCAGATCAATTAGGGGCTCGATTGGGTGGATTGGTTTCTTTCTCTGAAAGCGGGGATTACTATCCAATGGCACGATCAGTATCTATGGATATGGCAATGGCACCAAAAGCAGAAGCTCTACCTCAATTACCTGCAGGAGAACAAAAAATCACTACGTCAGTTACTTTAACATACCAAATTAAATAGGTCTTTAGGGATATTGACTTTGAGACTTCATTAGGGTACTATATAAGTGCCCTTTTGAGGGGCTTTTTAAATAACATATGAAACTCTTCCAATACTTTAAAGAAACAAAAGCAGAACTACGACATGTGGTTTGGCCTTCACATAAACACGCTATGGTATCTACATTACTCGTTATTGTGGTATCTTTTGGTGTTGCTTATTATTTGGGACTCTTTGATGTTATTTTTGAAAAGCTCTTGAAACAATTTATTCTCTCTTAATCATTCTACTATGTCAAAACAAGAAGTTAATCAAGAACGAAACTGGTATGCTATTCACACCTATTCTGGGTATGAAAATGCTGTAACTCGAAACTTGAAACAGCGCGTTGATTCGTTAGGTTTGCAAGATAAAATCTTTAATGTATTGGTTCCTATTGAAAAGAAGATTAAAATCAAAGCTGGAAAACGAGTAGAAGTTGAAGAAAAAATCTATCCTGGATATGTATTGGTTGATATGATTGTTACTGATGATTCTTGGTATGTTGTTCGAAACACTCCTCGTGTTACAGGATTCGTAGGTTCAGGAGTACATCCTGTTCCATTGGATGCGAAAGAAATTGAATCTTTATTCTCTCGTATGAATACTGAAACAGCAAAACATACCATTGAATTGGTACCAGGAGAACCTGTTATTATTACTGATGGTCCATTTAAAGAACAAGAAGGAAAAGTAAGCGAAGTAGACAGTGAACGAGGTAAGGTAAAAGTATTGGTTTCTATGTTTGGTCGAGAAACTCCAGTTGAATTGGATTTCTTGCAAGTAAAAAAGATTTAAAGTTGACTTTTTCTTGAAAAAACGTATTATAGCTTGTGTTACGCTAGAAAGACGCTTCATTTTATAAATAAATTCTGTAAGGGAGATATGGCAAAAAAAATAACAAAAACTCTTAAATTGCAGGTTCCAGCTGGTAAAGCTACACCTGCTCCACCACTTGGACCCGCATTGGGGCAAGCTGGGGTAAACATTGGTGAATTCGTAAATCAATTCAACGAACGAACACGAGATCAAATGGGTTCAAAAGTCTCTGTTGTATTGAACGCTTATGATGACCGAAGTTTTGATTTTGAAATTAAAACTCCTCCGGTAACTAGTTTAATCCTAAAAGCTGCTGGTGTTGAAAAAGGTTCTGGAAAACCAAACACTTCAAAAGCGGGAACTATTACCAAGGCACAATTGCGAGAAATTGCAGAAATAAAAATGCCTGACATTAGTGCTCATGATATCGAAGCTGCCATGAAAATTGTTTCTGGTTCATGCCGATCAATGGGAATTAAAATAGAAGAATAATTGTTAATAAAAACAAAACCGCCCATGGGCGGTTTTGTTTTTATTAAATATGTGGTATGGTTGTAAAGAACGTGTACCTAACCCTCAATCCCATTCACTCATGTGTAGATTGTTGAACTCTCAAAATGAAATTGCTTCTGGTTTACCTTGTGAGTATCTCAATAGTCAATTTACAGGGAATAGTCTTAAAGACATTCGTTTTAAAATCATTGACTGGGGTATTCCTGATATACAAAATGAATGCGAGAAGCTTACTCTTAAGGAGGGATATTATTATTATAAGCTTCAAATGTGCCAAAATACTGTTTGTAACCATGATATTCGAATTGATATAGAGTCTCGCTATTATGGAGTACAAACCAGTTTTTCTGACGAATTATTCAAGAGAATGGTTGGAAAAGTTGTCTATTTTTGCCCCTTGGAGGGAAATATCCATAAATTACAAATGTGTATTGAAGAAGGTTATTCGCATGAATCCCTTAATCAATGCGGTTTTGCGTAAAAAGCGAAATCGAATACCAAAGCCCTATCGGAGACGATAGGGCTTTTTTTTGTAGAATTTTTTCGTTCGTGAATATGTCTTTGTATTCTGGAAAAAAAACATCAGCAGATTTATCGCCATCAATAAGAGTGAGATAGAGTCGGTCGGCAAGAGGTAATGCTTGTGTATATATTTCACTTCCACCGATGATAAAAATTTCTTTATCAGAAGAATTACTGCGTGCTACATCAATAGCTTCTTCAAGCGAACTTGCTACTTTTGCGCCATGCGCCATATAATCAGATTGTCTTGTAATAACAATATTCTCTCGGTTTGGCAATGGGCGGAATTTCTCTGGAATAGATTCCCAGGTCTTGCGTCCCATAATTACTACATGTCCCGATGTTGTATCACGAAAATGTTTCATATCTTCGGGTAATTGATATAGAAGGCCATTGTTATAACCCAATCCATTATCTTTTAATTGTATTGCAGCGATGATGTTAATCATGATATTCCTATTGTACTATGCAAAACAAGAAAAGACGAACGATTGACTTTTTGTATATTTAGCGTACAGTGACATAAACCAATACAATAAACCATGAAAGTTCTTCGCGTTTACTGGGGTTGTGCGTTAACACATGCACCAGAAGAATATCGAGAAACAATGAACCGAGTCATTTCGTTCATTAAAAATTATCATCCTCAGGTGCAGTTGCTGGAGTTCCTTGGAACAACAGCGGGTTCTGCTCAGGATGTGTACATTCAGGATATTGAAACAAATGTCGCATCATGTGACCTATTTCTGAATGATGTATCTCAAACTTCATTGGGGTTAGGGTTTGAATTATCCAGTGCTTTGTTGTATTACAATAAGCCCACCGTGTCTTTTGTACATGAAAACATTCGTCTGACCAGATTGCTTCTGGGGGCGGCAGAATGCCATGAAAATTACAAGATTATTTCGTATTGGGATGAAGACCAACTGGTGCAAATGATTGGCAATATCCTCTACGAAAAGGTTCAAGAATTGAATGCTGAGTGATATGTGTTAATAATGCTTGGGGTAAAAGGGCGATCTGACATTTCAGATCGCCTATTTTTTATACCTTGATTTTATCATCCGTTCGTATCATACTGTTTCTATGGAAGAAAAACGCCCGACCTGGGATGAATATTTTATGACTATTATGGATGCAGTGGCAACACGCGCAACCTGTGATCGTGGGCGAGCTGGTTGTGTTATTGCACGTGATAAGCGTATTGTAGCCACGGGGTATGTTGGCGCACCTGCAGGATGTGCCCATTGTGATGAATCGGGACATGAAATGCATACTGTAAAACAAGAAGATGGAACAGAAACCAGGCATTGTATTCGAACGACGCACGCTGAACAAAATGCGATTGCGCATGCTGCGCGCGTTGGGATTGCTCTCGAAGGGTCAATACTCTATTGTAATATGGCCCCATGTTACACGTGCGCAAAGATGATTATCAATGCCGGCATTGTTCGGGTTGTTGCACGCAATGATTATCATGCCAGTGCGCGAAGCAAAGAAGTCTTTGCAGAATCTGGAATTGAATTTACATTACTGAACAATGAAACACAAAAATATAACGATCAATAATATGACACCAAGTTTGAAACAATTACAAAAAGACGTATATCAAAATAAATTAGACAAAGGTTTTAATACTACTGATATTGCAGTTGAATTTTGTCGCGCTCACGAAGAATTATCAGAAGCTTTTAAAAAGCATCATTTGGGTGAAGATGGGGTAGGAGAAGAATTAGCAGATGTCGCAATTTTTCTTTTGGGAATGGCAGAAATGTTAGGATTTGATTTGGAAGAAGAATTAATTCGTAAAGTAGAAATAAATAAAAATCGTGTGTATAAAAAAGTCATCAACGAAGATGGTAAAGAAATTTTTATTCGTGTAAAGACTGATATCGATCCATAATATTTTTTTGGCTCTAAAAATAAATAAAAAACCACCCTCGGGTGGTTTTTTATTTATACCGCAATTGGAGCCTTAATATATGGATGCGGATCATAATCTACGACTTCGAAATCTTCGATCTTGAAATTAAAAATATCTTTCACGTCACGCGTGATGCGTAATTGCGGAGGAGTTTTTGGCTCGCGCGCTAATTGTTCTCGCGCTTGATCAAAATGGTTGGTATAAATATGAGTGTCGCCACCAGTCCAAATAAATTCACCTGGCTGTAGTCCTGTGACTTTTGCAATCATGATAACCAATAATGCATAGCTCGCGATATTAAATGGCACCCCAAGGAAAAAGTCACAACTGCGTTGATATAACTGACACGACAATTTTC
>CAZAZY010000005.1:0-30104 GCA_964489785.1 uncultured Candidatus Saccharibacteria bacterium | reverse complement strand
AACGAATTCATGGATTTCTGTATTAACGGACCTTTGGTAGGTCCAAACCAACTCCCAGTTGGTGGATACATCGACAATGGCATCCAAGTGCAGAACTGGGTCAACCCAGATCAAGCAGGCGGAAATTTTTCCGTTGATAATTCCATCTTCGGATTGGGATTTGATGGCTATCTGTACATGGTTCCCGTTTCAAAAGCTCAGACACTTCCTAGTATGAAATGGGCATTTCAGAACGGACCCATGCTGGTTCAGAATGGACAAAATGTCCGCGGAACAAGCCAGAGCAAGTTTGTCAGATCTGGTATCGGATATACACCTGAGGGTGAAGTAGTGGTAATCATCACAACTGATCCGGTAACATTCTATGAATTTGCCGACATGTTCGTCAAAGAAGGATGCCAGGATGCAATTTATCTGGACGGTGACCAAAAATATGTCGGTTATGCAGATGAATCTGGTTCGTATGGTATGGTTGAAGATGCTATCAAGTTGCAATTTTTTAACAACTGATACGCAACCAAGAATCTCGTTCCAATGGAACACACGGCCTCGAAATTCGGGGCCGTTTTTTATATTGTAAAGAGTAAAAAACCTAAATACTATGCTATACTGGTTCAGCTTATGACCGACACTTTATTTCAATCAATTATCGAACTGGTGCAATCTTTGGGATACATGGGGGTTTTTTATGGTGCACTACTGGAAGAATTTTTCTATATCGTACCATCATCGTTGGTCCAGTTATCTGCCGGTGCGATTCTTTTAGGAGAGCTTCAATTATCATGAGAATTAATTTTAAAAAGTATAATGTGGATTGGTATTCCTGCCTCGATTGGAGTAACCATTGGATCGTTACCATATTATGCATTAGGATATTTTGGCGGTAAACCAGCAATTGAACGTTGGGGTAAATGGTTAGGTGTCTCATGGAAATCCGTTGAAGAATTTGATAAAAAAATGACAAAAACATGGTTAGATGATTTTATCTTTACAGGATTACGAGCGTTACCCATATTACCCAGTGTAGTTTTATCTGTTGGACCTGGAGTATTTCGATTACCCATGAGAACCTATCTGATTGGATCTTTTGTTGGTACATTCATTAGAGCAACAGTTATGGGGTTTATAGGGTCTAGATTGGGTGCAGGTGCCACAACCTTTGCACAAACAATAGAAAGGGCTCAAACCATAGGGTTAATAATTTTTGGTGTTTCCACCGTATTAATTTTCCTTTATTGGTTATATAAAAAGAAGAAATCTAAAATAATTTCAGAATAACCAAACCAAGAATCATTTTTCTATGACCATTTTATATACTTATCTAAAAAAATATTGGAAATTATGTCTAACGGTTTTTGCATTAGCTACGGTTAATCAGGTTTTTTCCCTTATTGACCCTTTGATTTTTCGGAAAATTATCGATGAATATGCTAGCAAGCCAGAATTGTACACATCTCAAGAGTTTTTCAGCGGTGTTATCATGTTACTGTTATATGCTATTGGTATCGTTTTGATTTCCAGGATTGCAAAGAATTTCCAAGATTATTATCTGAATCTGGTAACCCAACGTGCTGGTGCAAATATGTATCAATCAGGGGTAAAGCATTCTTTGGAATTACCGTATGAAAGTTTTGAAGACCAACGCAGTGGAGAAACATTGGGTATATTACAAAAAGCCCGATCTGATGCTGAAAAATATCTTAATCTATTAATCAATATTGTCTTTGTTTCTATTATTGGGTTTGTTTTTGTTTCCATATATGCTGCAACATTGTATTGGGGTGTTGCGTTATTATATGGTATTACCATTCCAATCATTGGGGGTCTGAGCTATTTTTTGACAAAAAAACTGAAAAAAGTACAACAACAAATTGTATTGGAAACAACCAGTTTGGCTGGATCAACCACGGAATCTCTTCGCAATATTGAATTAGTAAAAAGTTTGGGATTAGCGGATCAAGAAATCCAAAGATTAAATAACACTACAGAAAAAATACTTCAATTAGAATTAAAGAAACTACGCTATGTCCGTAGTATTTCATTTACCCAGGGAACATTAGTAAACCTCATGAGAAATGTTATTTTACTTTTCCTTTTGTATTTGGTATTCATGCAAACAATATCTTTTGGGGAATTCTTCTCTTTGTATATTTATTCATTCTTTATTTTTGGTCCATTACAAGAAATTGGATCAGTGATTACATCGTACCGAGAAGCACAAGCTTCGATGGAAAAATTCAAAACCATATTAGACACCCCGGTCGAAGTCACCCCAACAAATCCTACAAATATAGGCAAGGTTGATTTACTGGAATTTAATAATATTTTCTTTCGCTATAAAAATGCCATTAATTATGCTCTGGAAGATATTTCATTCACTATCAAAAAAGGAGAAACGATTGCATTCGTGGGACCATCAGGGAGTGGAAAAACAAGTTTGGTAAAATTATTAGTAGGATTATACCAGCCAGAAAAGGGAATGATCCGATACAACAATGTGCCCAGTTCTGAAATCAATTTAGATCAATTACGATCTCAAATAGGATTCGTAACACAGGACACGCAATTGTTTGCCGGAACCATCAAAGAAAATCTCTTGTTCGTAAATCCACATGCAACGGATGCAGAAATGTTAGACGCACTACACAAAAGCGCCTGTGATGGATTGCTGGCCCGTGCAGACCAGGGGATTAATACAGTCATAGGTGAAGGTGGAGTAAAAATATCAGGAGGAGAAAAGCAAAGATTGTCTATTGCACGAGCATTATTGCGACAACCATCAATATTGGTTTTCGATGAAGCAACATCTTCTTTGGATTCAATTACCGAAGCTGAAATTACATCAACCGTAAAAGATGTATCTGGCAACAAACAACATATCACAATATTAATTGCGCACAGATTATCTACGATTATGCATGCTGATAGCATATTTGTTTTAGAAAAAGGAAAAGTTACCGAACATGGCACACACCAACAATTAATTGAACAACAGGGTCTTTACCATGCAATGTGGAGACAACAAGTAGGAGAACGAGAATAATATATATAAAAAAATTCTTTTCTTTTTTCTTTTGGTTCATATATAATAAAGAATATGAAGACAAGTCACATTAGTAAAAAAGAAATCGAAAAAGGGGAATATGTGCAAGGTAATGATATCCGAGATGGAATTTTTAATCTTATTCAAGAGGATTTTCCAGATTTTGAAAAAAATAGTTACATTTCGATAGAAGAATTAAATACTTATCGAAGATTATATTTGACTTCATTAATCACAGAAGAAAGAAATGAATTGGCACAGATTGATAACGAGGTTATGAATGCTATTAAAAATAATTCTATCTTGTCTGAAAATATTGAAGACGAAATAGAAACTCAGCTAACATTAGGACAACAAATTGCTGACAAGGTTGCAACGTTCGGGGGTAGTTGGTCTTTTATCATTACTTTCTTTAGTTTCATTTTAGGCTGGATTCTTATTAATATTTGGATGCTATCATCCGGAACAGCCTTTGACCCATTTCCATTTATACTTTTAAACCTTCTTTTGTCATGTTTGGCAGCTATTCAGGCACCGATTATTATGATGAGTCAAAACAGACAAGAACAAAAAGACCGACAACGTGCAGAACATGATTACAAAATCAATCTCAAGGCTGAATTAGAAATCAAGCTACTCAGTGATAAAATCGACCACATGGTTGCATATCAAAATAAAAAGCTTCTTGAAATTCAAGAAATTCAAACGGATTATCTTCAGGACGTATTAAACGAACTTAAGAAAAAATCCACAAAAACTCTTAAGAAAAAATTAAACTAGACCCCTCTATTCAGACAAATTGTGATATACTATACATATATTATTAATTATATATGTATTTATGAAAACAGAAATTTCTCAACTGTCTATATCAAAAAAAGTTATTATTGGAATCAGTTTAGTTATTTGTGCAGTTATTTTCCTTATTTCGGCTCGAGGATTTTCTAATCAGGGAAAATATGTAGAAGTAAAGGGGCTGTCAGAAAAAATAGTAAAAGCAGACCGCGCAATATGGACAATGAATTTTGAAGTAAAATCGAATGACATCACCGAATTGTATGCAGAAATAGAAAAGAATACAAAAAGTATTGAATCATTTCTGATTGGAAAAGGTTTTGCACAAGAAGAAATAAATACAGCACCAGTAAATGTATATCAAGATACCTACCGAGAAGCATTGTACCGATATAACGCCCAAGTACAAATGTCTGTATTTACTGACAAGGTAGATTTGGTACGCACTGCATCTGAACAAACATTGGAAATAATCAAACAAGGAGTAGTATTTACCGGAAGCTTTATTGATTTTCAATTCACCGATTTAAATTCTATTAAACCAGACATGCTGGCAGAAGCAATTGAAAACGCACGAACATCAGCTGAACAATTTGCAAATGACGCAGGAGCAAATCTGGGAGATATTTCACGAGCTAACCAAGGAGTATTTACTATTACAGAAAAAGATCCAGGATCACCTGAATATAAAAACGTACGTGTTGTTTCCACACTACGATTTATGTTGAAATAAGTACACGTATCTTAATTTAAAAAACATCTGATATACCGAATATCAGATGTTTTTTGTTTTTTATGATATACTGTATGTAGTCGCAACCATTACAAGCCTAATATCGATATTTTTATGGACGACACACAAATAAATACAAATCCTGAATCAACAGAAGAAACACCAGTTGTTTCACCTGAAGAAGAAACTGAAGTACCTACCACACCCGAAGAAGACCAAGCGTAGGTTCTCTATAAATAAAAACCCCATTTTTATGGGGTTTTTATTTATACTAAAACACGATATACTATAGATATTATTATTTAATAGAGCTTAAATCATCATGACAACAATAACTATTATTACAGGTTCTGTTCGTCCAGGACGTTTTAATATCCAACCAGCAATCTGGATACAGAAAATTGCACAAGAAAGAAAAGATATTAATTTACAATTCATAGATGTAGCAGAAATCGCACTACCATTTTACGACGAGCCACATTCTCCATTATACGTACAGGACTACCAACATGAACATACAAAAAAATGGTCAGAAATAATTAATGCATCAGATGGGTTTATTATGATTACACCTGAATACAATCGTTCTTATTCTCCAGTTTTGAAAAATGCGATTGATTATTTGTATCATGAATGGAAAGAAAAACCAATAGCATTTGTTGGATATGGTAGCGCAGGTGGTTCTCGTGCAATAGAACACCTACGCGGTGTTGCTGGGGAATTAGAAATGTATGATATCAAAAATCAAATCATGCTTTTTAGTCCATGGAATAATCTTGATACGGATGGTAATTATCAATTCAGTGAACATGAACAATCTTCGGCAAATGCATTATTAGATAATTTGATTTTCTGGGCAGGCAAAATGAAACAAGCACGTCAAGAAAAATCATCAAATAAATAATATGAAATTTTTTATCACTTACATTGTTACCGTTCCTGTATTTTTTATCATTGACATGCTTTGGCTAGGTGTAATTGCAAAACCCATCTACAATAAATATCTAGGATACATCATGGCAGAAAATATCAAATGGGGAAGTGCAATTACGTTTTACCTATTATTTATTCTAGGTCTAGTATTTTTTGCTATTTCTCCAGCATTGGAAGCGGGGTCTTTTTGGAAAGCAGTAATATACGGAGCATTATTTGGTTTTTTTGCATATATGACCTATGAACTAACCAATCATGCAATTATTCGTGATTGGCCATGGCAAATTGTAATTATTGATATTATATGGGGAACAGTATTGGGTGGGGTAGTATCTGGATTAGGATATTACTTTACAAATATATTCATGAAATAAATCGTAACATATGATTGACTTATTGTCACTTATGTGATAAAACACCTAATAAGTAATTCACCCTGTAAATTCTAACCAGAAGGGGTGATGAGCCCTTTCACAAACCAACAAGAAAACATGGCACAAAGAGTAGGTACTAAACATGGTAACATCTGCCTGTCAGGTAGAACATCGAATGAAGTAGAAGCCCTTCGGGCGGTTGGGAAAAAGATGGAACAAAAATTCAAAGCAATAGGGATTCATGCGAAAGCTTGCATTCCCCACGCACGAGACCCAAAGCTGAAAACAAAGAGGCTCGTATTTGAACTGGAGGGACATCATCCGGAAGAAATACTGAATTTCCTCCGGAAAGATTTTGACCTCCTTGAAAATGGAGTTATCAAGATTATTTCAATTCCTCTTTCATTTTTTCTTGAGAAGGAAGGCGATCCAATGGATTCATTCCGGAGCCTTGTTGATGAAACAAGCTTCCGTATCAATTCTGATGGCAATCTGATAATCTCGTGCACCTGCAAAGAAGAAGATGTCTCTGCGGCCAGAGAACTTTTCAAAGAGGCAGGTCTTGAAGTTCAAGACAAAGCAAAAAAACGCTACGAACCCAAACCTGGATTCGTAGCAATCATCAAGATTGCTGATCTGAACAACAAGAGCAAGAGAAAGGCTCTGCGGGTTGTAAAACCCACACCGGTAATTGCGCCTGATCCAAAACCTGTTCAACAGACTCTTATGACCGAACCTCTTATGGATTTGGTCAGGACTCTTTCTTTGGCATACTTGCATGAGAATGCAGGAACCGAAGAAGAACGGATCAACCTGGCAAAAGCAATTTTACTAGAGCATATTGGCCTCTTTGACAAAGGAGACGCTAAAGCTCTCCCTTTTACCAAAGATGAAATATTGGCCGTCAAGCCAATATAGTTTATCCTTGTGTCACACCACCCCGACAGTCATTTCGATTGTCGGGGTTTTTATTTTTTCCATTTTCCTGTATACTACAAAAACCAATGAAGCCCGATGACAACGGTGGAGGTCGGTTTAAATACCCGTTCGTATTTTATAATCAAGTGTCTCGAGGTCGAGAAAGTAGGGTGGCACCGCGATAACATCGTCCCTACATATTTATCAAAATTAATTGGTAGATGTGTAGAGGCGATTTTTTTGTTTCTCCATCTGCATATATAACATGCGAACATACATAAAAGACATTGCGTCTAAAAAAGGCGAAGAAGTAACAATTAAAGGCTGGGTACATATTGCACGCGATCAGGGGAAGATGGCTTTCTTTGATTTTCGTGATATGACCGGTTTTGTACAGGGTGTTGTTTTTGGCAAACCCGAAGTATTAGAAGTTGCAAAAACTTTGCGATCAGAATGGGTAGTGTCTGTAACAGGAAAAGTAAATGAACGCCCAGAAAAAATGAGAAAAGAGGGTGTGTTAAATGGTGATGTAGAATTGGAAATTACAGGGATAGAAATTCTGAACAAAGCTGAGACACCTATTTTTGAAGTAATTGAAAACACATCAGAAATCAACGAAGAAACACGACTTGAAAATAGATATATAGACTTACGAACAGAACGTATGCAACATAATATGCGTATGCGTGGTGCCGTTGCTCAACTAGTGAGAAATGAACTTTACCATCAAGGATTCACAGAAATAGAAACTCCTATCTTTACGAAATCAACTCCCGAAGGAGCTCGAGATTATGTAGTTCCAGCGCGATTGGTTCCAGGACATTTTTATGCATTACCACAATCACCACAACAATACAAACAATTATTGATGGCAGGTGGTATGGAAAAATATTTCCAATTTGCACGTTGTATGCGTGATGAAGATTTGCGTGGAGATCGTCAACCAGAATTTACACAAATGGACATGGAAATGTCATTCGTAACTGAAGATGACATCATACATCTAAATGAAAAACTTTTAATAAAGGTAGTGCAGACATTGTACCCAGAAAAGAAAATTCAACAAATTCCTTTTCCTCGCATGACCTATAAAGAAGCAATGGAACAATACGGTAATGACCGACCAGATATTCGAGAAGACAAAAATGACCCAAATTTGTTGGCATTTCTTTGGATAGTTGATTTTCCTTTCTTTGAAAAAACATCTACATCAGACGACCCATTAGCACAAGGTGAATGGACTTTTACTCACAATCCATTTTCACTATCAAAACCAGAATATGTTGAAAATCTAAAAAATAAAACAAATATCGGCGATATTATAGCAGCACAGTATGATATTACACTAAATGGATTTGAAATTGGTGGGGGATCAATCCGAGCTCACGATCCAGAAATATTACGTTCAATATTACAAATTCTTGGACACACAGATGAAAAAATCGATGCTAACTTTGGACATATGTTCCGGGCTTTTGCATCGGGAACACCTCCACACGGCGGGATCGCATGGGGATTTGACCGTTTGATGATGATTCTACAAAATGAACCAAATATTCGTGAAGTTATCGCATTTCCAAAAACACGTGGCGGACGAGATTTATTAATGGATGCTCCATCAAAAATTGATCAAAAACAATTAGATGAATTAGGTTTATTGATTATTAAAAAAGATTAAGAAAAAATAAAAGGCCAAGCGTTACATAACAACTACCTGACCTTTTGAGGCGGAAAACCATCATCGCTACCGCGATGGTGGTTTTCCTTTTTCTTGATTTTTACTAGATATTGGAATTTTATGTCTTCCTTTGCACAAATCAGGAACTGATCCTTTCTTTTTAGCATCAAAACTTTTTTGGGGAACCTGTCGCATCTTCGTCATAATGTGCTGTGATTAACGTTTATTATTTTATATCATTTCTACACCACATAGTCAAAATATTGTTGCGAATCAATGCTGTTCATGTAATACTTTATACATTCTATGAACGCCACCCAGACACCCTTTGCCATAAAGACAAACGTTTTTGAAGGTCCTTTAGATCTCCTTCTTCGGTTGGTTGAAGAACGAAAACTTCCTATTAATGACATATCTCTTTCTGAAATAACAGAAAGCTATATGCATCATATTCAGTCATTAGAATTACCATCCTATATGACGATGACAAATTTTCTTGCAATTGCATCGACATTATTATTGATCAAAGCAAAATCCTTGTTACCTTTATTAATATTAACCAAAGAAGAAGAACAAGATATTGATGAATTAAAACGACGCCTGTTGGTATACCAACACATTCAATCTCTTATTCCAAACATTGAAGAATATTTTGGAAAAAATCCGTCATATCATCCTCGGCACACACTAGATGTTGGGCCAACATTTGCACCTCATTCCAGCATCACGGTGCAATCATTATTGGAAAACATACGAAATGTTATTCAACAAATTCCTAAACCAGAAACACAATCGACAGCACAGCTGAAAAAGGCAATCAATCTTAAAGATGTATTGGAAGACTTGGCAAAAAGGGTAGAAAAAGGTATCCAAACTTCGTTTCAATCCTTTACCCAGTCACAGAACCACGGGGATATAAAATCAGAAAAAGTATTCATTGTAGTTTCATTTCTGGCACTATTGGAATTAGTAAAAGATGGAATCATACATGTCATGCAAGATGGTCGTTTTGAAGATATTGCAATCAGTCATAATAATGATTCTAACTTTGTTTCAAACGAAAAAATATAGTATACTAATCGCAATCATATGTCATTATCTCTTGCATCACAAATCGAAGGCATTCTCTTTTATCAAGGGGAATCCATGTCACGCCAACAGCTATGTGGCATGTTAGGTATTGATCAACCCACATTAGAATCAGCATTAGCGGACCTAACACAATCATTGGAGCAGCGGGGAATTACCTGTATCATCAACGAACACGAAGTGGTATTAAAAACGCATCCCAAAATGGCTGAAACTATTGAACAATTGCGCAAAGAAGAATTATCAAAAGAACTCACCAAACCAGCATTGGAATCTTTGGCGATTATCATCTATATGAAAGGTGCCACTAAAAATGATATCGATTATATTCGTGGGGTAAATTCACAATCAATTTTACGATCATTAGTGACACGCGGATTAGTTGACCGTATGCCAAACAAAGAAGATGCCCGAAAACCGAGATACGTTGCATCGGTTGAATTATTGGCATTTTTGGGAATACAAAAACCCGAAATGATCGAAGGGTTTGGAGAAGCGTATGAAACATTGATCGGATTATTACAAGGTTCAGAAAAAGAGGATCTCTTAAAAACATCTTCTGTTGAATAATTATGCAACCACGATATCACACGCCAATTTTTCATATCTTTCTTACTTTATGTTGTTTTGTATTCCTGGGCACAGGAATTACCGTAATGGCACACCAATCAAAAAAATCTGAAGAATATCTTGAAATTTCAAAAACTTATATTACAAAAACTCCAGACATTACGTATAATACAAATGTCTTCAAAGACATCAATGTATCTGCTGATGCTTTTCTTGTTTTTGATATAACAAACAACAAAGAGGTGTTCAGCAAAAATGCAGATATACAAAAACCTATTGCATCTCTGACAAAAATTGTAACAGCAAATGTTATTTTGGAAACAATTTCACCAGAAGCAACATTTCAAATAACTCCTTATGCAGAAAATTTACATGGTATTCATGGATTACGTACGGGAGATACTTACACCCGAGATGAGCTTTTAAAATTAGGACTAGGTTTATCTTCAAATACCGCAATAGCAACAATGACTGATGACAGCGAATCATTTGTTTCCTCTATGAATAACTATGCAAAAAGAATCACAGGGCGAGATACAATGTATTTCCGAAACACAACAGGATTAGATACCGAAGAAAATGAATCAGGGGGGGTAGGTACAGCGTATGATGTTTTAGCGGTATTAAAAGATGGAACAATTCGGTTCCCAGAAATATTCGCATCTTCTATAAAAAAGAATATACAAATATCAAATCAAGAAAAGATATTTCCAAATACTAATATAACCCTGGATCACATTCCATCCGTTCGGTCTTCGAAGACTGGTTTTACCAATAGGGCAGGGGGTACACTGGCATTTATTTTCGAAGTAGAACCAGGGAGAACATTAGGTATCGTAATATTGGATTCTACTTTTTCTGACCGATTTATTGATGCGGAAACATTAGTCCAAGCAACATTACAATCAATATATTTTCATTCTTATGATTCCAACTGATATTCTAAAAACCATCATACCAACCATCATAAGCTTTTGTGTGGGAATACTCATGACACCATTGGTTAGTCATTATTTATATAAATGGAAATTATGGAAACGTTCTGCCAGAGGTGATCAATCAGAGAACCCAGATATAGCAAAAGATTTTTCGCTTATTCACAACAAAGAAGCTGAACTCAGCACCCCACGCGTTGGTGGTATTATTATTTGGGGCAGTGTAGTAATTACCATACTTATTGTGTGGACATTATCCTTCTTTTCTCCAGAATCCCTGTTTGAAAAACTTAATTTCCTATCACGCAATCAAACTCTATTACCATTTTTTGCTTTTATCACAGCTTCTTTCATTGGACTTTTGGATGATCTATTACAAATTTTTGGAACAGGAAAATTCTTTGTAAACGGACTATCACGAGTAAGAAAAATAGGAATCGTTACTATTATTGCACTGATCGGAGCATGGTGGTTTTATACAAAATTAGGGACATCGGTTATTAATATTCCGATGGGAGGAACTTTGGATTTGGGAATTTTCTTTATACCTTTTTTCATATTAGTAGTATTAGGAACATTCTCCAGTGGTATTATCGATGGATTAGATGGACTTGCTGGGGGTGTTTTTACAACCAGTTTTGGTGCATACGGGTTTATCGCTTTTTTCCAAAACCAAATAGACTTGGCGACTTTTTGTTTTGTTATAGCAGGGGGCATTCTTGCATTTCTTTGGTTTAATATTCCTCCTGCACGTTTTTACATGGGAGAAACGGGTGTTCTGGGTCTTACTGTAACCCTTGCCATTGTTGCATTTTTAACCAACCAAGTTTTATTACTACCCGTGATTGGATTTCCATTGGTTGCAACATCGTTATCTGCGTTACTACAAATGATAAGTAAAAAAATAAATCCAGAAAAAAAATTATTTCGTGTTGCACCATTGCATCATCATTTCCAAGCAATAGGATGGCCTGCATATAAAATAACTATGCGGTACTGGGTTATATCAATTATTCTTTCTGTCGTGGGTGTAATTATGGCCCTTATTTAATATGAAAGAAAAACCTGTCGATATTATTTTCTTGTGGATTATTGGTATCCTTGTTGTGGTGGGTGGATTACTATTTCTTTCAGCTGCATTGTCGGTACTACCAAAGAATGAAGAATTATTTTACAGTATGCTAGTGTCTCAATTTGGATTGGGATTATTAGGCGGGGGAATTCTTGCTTTTGTTATATCAAAAATACCTTATTTATTTTGGCGGAAATATGCTTTTTGGTTTTTCTGCGCATCAATTATTCTCACTCTATTGGTTTTTATTCCTGGATTAGGGATGAGCCACGGTGGTGCAACTAGCTGGATTTCTCTTGGGTTTATATCATTTCAACCTTCTGAATTTCTTAAACTTGCATATGTAATTTATGTCGCAGCATGGTGCTCATGGATGAAAAACAAAGTCCAAGAACCTAAACATGGGATTATTCCATTTGGTATTATCACGGGTATTGTCGCTATTGTGATTATGGCACAGCCAGACACTGGAACCTTTTTGGTGACTATCGCGGGTGGGGCAACAGTGTATCTTATGGCACAAACAAAACTACGAGATTTTTTTATTTTTATCCTTATTATGATAATTGGTGCCGGGGTTCTTATTGCGGTTAAACCCCATGTTCTTGAGCGCGTGCAAACATTTATGAGTCAAGACAGAGACCCGCTAGGAGCTTCGTATCAAATACAACAATCAAAAAGAACTATCGGGTCGGGACAAATCACAGGCAAAGGTTATGGACAAAGTATTCAAAAATTTACTTATCTTCCAGAACCTGTAGGAGATTCTATTTTTGCTGTTATTGGAGAAGAGTTTGGATTCTTGGGATCAGTATTTGTGCTTTTGTTATTTTTAGCATTTGCATTACGTGGTATCCGTATAGCATCCCGTGCCCGAGATGAATTTGGGAAACTTCTGACTATGGGTATCATATTTTTTATCACCACGCAATCCATGTTAAATATCGCATCTTCTTTGGGATTATTTCCATTCACTGGACTACCACTTTCTTTTATTAGTCATGGGGGAACGTCTCTCTTGATTACCGGTGTAGCAATAGGTATAATCTTTAATGTGTCTCGGTATCAAAAAAATTATTGATAGATAACATCCATATATATGAAAGTCGTTCTCGCGGGTGGGGGTACAGGTGGACATTTTTATCCATTGATTGCCATTGCTCAACAATTACATATCGAAGCCGAAAAAAACAACCTCGCTGAAATGAAGTTGTACTATTTCTCTGATTCACCTTATGATACGACCTTATTATTAAAAAATAATATTACGTTCAAAAAAATATCTACAGGTAAATTACGTATTTACTTTTCATTACAAAATATCGTTGATATCTTTAAAACAGGTATCGGAATATTCGAAGCGACTCTTATTCTTTTTTCTATTTTTCCTGATGTTGTCGTAGGAAAAGGGGGACACGCCAGTTTCCCAACGGTATTTGCTGCAAAAATTCTTGGTATTCCCGTTATTATTCATGAATCGGATTCATATCCAGGACGAGTAAACCTTTGGGCGGGGAAATTTGCACACAAAATAGCGATCTCATATCCTGAAGCTGGATCTTTTTTTCCAAAAGAAAAAACGGCTTGGACTGGACAACCTATCCGAGAAGAAATATTAACCACCATCCAAGAAGGTGGTCGTGAATATCTTAAACTAACAGAAGATATACCGACCATTCTCATTATGGGTGGATCTCAAGGAGCAGAAATTATCAACAACGTAGTATTAGAAGCATTACCTGATCTGGTAAATAATTATCAAATCATCCACCAAGCGGGTGTTAAAAATGTATCTCTAGTTGAAGAGGTTGCCCGATTTGCATTGGCCGAAAGCCCAATGAAACACCGTTACAAAGTTTTTGGATCTTTAAATGAACTATCCATGAGAATGGCTGCAGGTATTTCAGATATTATTATCTCACGAGCAGGTTCATCATTATTTGAAATTGCATCTTGGAAAAAACCCTCCATTCTTATTCCTATCACTGATTCACATGGTGATCACCAAAGAAAAAATGCATTTAATTATGCACGCCATGGTGGTTGTGTCGTGATAGAAGAACCAAATCTTAAACCGCATCTTTTCATATCTGAAATTAACAGAATTATCGAAAGCGAAAATGTGCAGAAAGAAATGATACAGGGTGCTGAAAACTTTTTTCAACCAGATGCCGCACAAAAAATAGCCACAGCAATTATTGAAATAGGATTACTTCACGAAAAAAAGAAATAATATATGACAAACAATACCCAAACAAACAATGATTCTGTTGTAACCCGATTTGCACCCAGCCCAACTGGATTTATGCATATTGGGAATGTGCGTACTGCAATTTTTGCGTATCTTTTTGCAAAAAAACATAACGGGAAATTCCTTCTGAGAATAGAAGATACTGATAAAGAACGCGAAGTAGCTGGTGCAGAAAAACATATTATAGAATCTTTACATTGGTTACGCATGCAATGGGACGAAGGCCCAGATAACGGGGGAGATCATGGTCCATACCGACAATCAGAACGGTTGGATATATATAATCTCTACGCTCAGAAATTAATTGATACAGGATATGCATATCCTGACCCCTACACAGAAGAACAAGTACAAGAATTCCGAACATTAGCCGAGGAAGAAAAACGACCATTTCTTTTTAGAAATCATCGACCCGAAACATTCGAGGTTTGGGATGGTAGAAAACCTCTTCGTTTTAAAATACCTGAAATAAAATCGTACGCATGGCATGATATGGTTTTTGGTGATTTAACTGCTGGACCCGAGGCATTAGATGATTTTATTCTTATCAAATCTGATGGTTATCCAACATACAATTTTGCGCATATTGTTGACGACATCGAAATGCAGGTAACTCATGTTATGCGTGGACAAGAGTATATTTCTTCAACTCCTAAATTTCTTGCAGTATACGAAGCATTACAAATGCAACCACCACATTATGCTTCCATGCCACACATTATGGCAGCAGGTGGTAATAAAAAATTAGGTAAACGTGATGGAGCGAGAGATATTTTGTCATATCGAGAAGAAGGATATCTACCCGAAGCATTATTTAATTTCCTTAGTCTTTTGGGCTGGAATCCAGGTACTGATCAGGAAATTTTTACCAAAGACGAACTTATTAATATTTTCGAATTAGAACGAGTACAAAAATCTGGAGCACAGGTAAACGAAGACAAGCTAGACTGGATGAACAAAGAACATTTGAATAAACAAACCCAAGAAGAGCGTAAAAAATATTACGAGACATGGATACCAGATATATATAAAAAATCATCTGATTACGAAATCAAAATTGAAAAAATTCTACCCTTGTTAGAAGAGCGCATTAACGTGGGTCGAGAATTATTACAATTCATAGAATCTGGAGAACTTGATTATTTTTTCCAAAAACCATTATATGAAAATTCCACAATGCTGATATGGAAAAATGGAACAAAAGAATCTACCGTGGAACATCTACAACAATTGGCGACACTGTGTGAAAAATTAGAAGATTGGTCCAGCACTGATAGTATTAAAAATGCCTTGTTTCCTTATGCAGAAGAAAAGGGGAGAGGTGATGTTCTTTGGCCATTGCGTGTTTGTTTATCTGGAAAAGAAAAATCTCCTGATCCATTCATGTTGGCATATATAGTAGGTAAAGATGAAACCATAGCCCGGATTATAAACGCACAACATATTCTTGCAAAATAATATATGAAGATATCTTTTTCTAGAACTTCTTTTTTTGCACTTACTACGATTCTTATTATAGGTTTGTCTTTTTTTGTTATTACTCATAAAACGCAGGCTAATACAGCAGAATCTATCCAACAAGAAATACAAAAACGTGGGCAAACAATTTCTGATTTGGATAGCGAAATCAATAAACTAGCAAGAGAATTATCATCTCTCAGCCAAGAAAGTAATTCATTAGCAAATACGGTAAAATCTTTGGAACTAACCGAAAGAAAAATTGCATCAGAAATAAAAAGAACCGAAGAAAAAATCAAACAAGCGCAATCAGAAATAGAATCGCTACAGAGAAATATTATAACAAAAGAAGTGCAATTTGATACCGCCCGAGGTTCATTACAAGAAACCACCCGTATGATGTATCGTAATGATGATTCTTCATTATCAGAAATTTTATTGAGCGGAAAACAATTATCTGACTTTCTTTCTCTTACACAATCAACAAAACAACTCCAAGAACAGTTATTACGTTTTTCCAATCAAGTCATTGATACAAAACAAAAATTAGAATATTCAAAACAAACAACCGAAGAGGAACAAAAGAAACTTTTTTCTTTGAAGAATGAATTAAATGACCAACATAAAATTGCACGATCTGCTACTCAAGAAAAAAACCAACTTCTCAAAGAAACAAAGAACGAAGAACAAGCTTATCAAGCAATGTTGCAAGAACGCCAACAAAGAAAACAAGCTTTGGATGCAGAAATTCGATCGTATGAATCTCAACTACAATTTATTCTTGACCTAACCAGATTACCAAAAGAAGGTACGTCAGTCTTGGGTTGGCCAATAGATAACGTGTTTATTACACAGATGTTTGGTAAAACAGTATCAGCAAAAAGATTGTACGTTTCCGGATCCCACAGCGGTGCCGATTTCAGAGCAACAATAGGAACACCTATAAAAAGCGTTGCTGATGGTATTATCGAAGGTGTCGGAGACACTGACCAAGCATGTCCACGTGCTAGCTTTGGTAAATGGGTTTTTATACGTCATTATAACGGGCTAGCGACCGCATATGGGCATCTTTCGGTGATTTCCGTAGCAGAAGGTCAAAAAGTAACAAAAGGTCAACTTATTGGATATAGCGGTGCCACAGGTCATGTGACTGGTCCACACTTGCATTTGACAGTATATGCTAGTCGTGGTGTTGATGGTGGGGAAGGCGCACGCATAGGAGAACGACCCAGCCAGGCTTGCCCAGGTAAAAACTATAGAATGCCAATTGCACCTACAAATGCATATTTAGATCCATTATCGTATCTACCAACACCAACTTCGGCAATGATAAAATCATCCGCATACTAATTAAAACAAACATGGACATATAATACATTATTAGATATTTGAAAAACTTTTTAAACAAATCATGAAGAATAATACTCCAGAAACTGGATTTTACTATCATTATAAATATGACCCACATGGTCCTATAAACAACTATGCCTACGAGGTTATAGGTATAGGTCATCATACAGAAGATGATTGCAGATCCGAAGATGAGTATCTAGTCGTTTATAGACCCTTATACGAAGCATTTGTATATATCCATGGCAAAATGCTTGATGTGCGACCATATGATATGTGGATTGGAAATATTGAAAAAGAAGGAAAACTTGTTCCAAGATTTACAAAAATTATTGATCCAATAATTATCAAAGAATTGCAACAAATCAAGTCAGAGATGTATCCAGAAACACAGTAAAAATTCAAGAGATCCAGAAACAAAAGAAAAATCATCCGGAATATATTAAGCGTAAAAATCGTTGAGTTTACAGGCTTTATTGTATATCTAAATGTCGCAAAGATATATTGTGCGACATTCAAATAACAAAAGACCCTTATAAAACAATCTCTATGCATTAACCTATAACCCAGGACAATTTGCCGCCGGTAATAACCCCCTGGCTTCAGCTTGTTCTTTTGTTTGGAACCATATTTTATTTTCTTCTTTAATACGAGAAACCCCAGAACAAGTTGGAAGATAGTATCGGGTTCCGCTTTTGGATGCCACATAAACACCTTGATTATTAGGTACCAAGGATGATTGCGCAGATACGGCCACCATGGGCACCGTATCCCCTATTTTTGCCGAAATTGGCTCTAGATATGAAGGATATTCAACAACAATACCATCGGTATCTTTTTCTATGTGCATGCCCATCAGAATACCCAGACAAAATGACGCCAAACCCATGAAAACACTACCCAGACAGAGAACCACAACCAACCGCCTTTGTTCTTGAAATAAAAGCTTGATTTTTAGATGAGAATCTGTTATCATTTCTCTATTCACGATTATTATTATATCGTATATTATATTTTATTTAAAGTCTTACTATGGCAACCAAAAAGGCCGCGGGAACCGCGAAAAATTTACGTGACTCGAAACCAAAGTATCTTGGAGTTAAACTTGCTGATGGTCAAACAGCTAAAGCTGGATCTATCATCGTTCGACAACGAGGTACAAAAATAATGGCAGGTAAAAATGTTGATACAGGAAAAGATCATACTCTCTTTTCTCTTGTTGCTGGAATTGTAAAATTCACATCAAAAGTAAAGCAAAATTTTGATGGAACAAGCACAAAAAGAAAAGTAGCAAATGTTCTACCATCAACCAAATAAGACCCCTGTTACAAAAAAGATATCCAATGGATGTCTTTTTTGTATGCATCTATAGATTTTGATTTATTTTCCGTTTATTGTAAACACACAAGAAGCTTTTTGTTTTCCAAGAACCAATACAACCGTATGCTGTCCTGTTTGTTTTATATCCTTGTATTCAACAAAAGCTTCCTCAGGAAAAGTATATCCCTTTGCCAATACTTCGTCTTGTATTTCTTTCTTCTTGATTGGGGCATATAATACACCTTTTTCATTTGCAGATCTTTCCACTACAAAATGTACACCTTGTATTTTTTGAAAAGCTTCTTTGTACACAGCCTCCTTTTCTTCACGAAGCTTTTCTTCTTCTTTATTTTTTTTGTTTATTTCTTGGATTGCCTGTGGTGTCGCAGGGATAGCTAATTTATTCCGAAAGAGTTTATTCTGCGCATATCCATCCGCAACATCCTTAATATCATTTTTTCTTCCTAATCCTTGTACATGTGTTAATAAAATTACTTTCATATATGTATAGTTACTTTAATAAAAATTCAACCGCTTTGTTCATTTGATTATCAATTGTCTTATCTTCATTCTTTTCATAAGGAATCAGAACATCAGGAGTAAGACCCTTTTCAGTCAAAGATTCACCCGAAGGTAATACCCATTTTGCAATCGTGATTTTCAAAGAAGTGTCTTCTGTCAGCGGTACTAATTCCTGTACAGACCCCTTTCCATAGGTTTCAGTACCAACCAATGTTGCAATATTATAGTGTTGTAATGCCCCTGCAAATATCTCCGAAGCCGATGCAGACCCTTTGTCTACCAGCACGACAATATCAAGCTCTTTTGCATTAATAGAATTATATCCTTTACTTCGATAAATAATTTCTCTACTGACATCTTTGAATACTTCTGACACCACAGGTTTTCCAGAAGGAACAAAGTGACTAGACATATCAATGGATGCATCTAAAAATCCACCTGGATTACCCCTTAGATCAATCACCATTTTTTTTAATCCTAACTTTTTCATTTCAGCCAAAGCGTTTCGCAATAATACCGGAGTTTGATTAGTAAAAGTATAAATTGAAATAACAAATATTTTATCTTTAATAATTTTTGTTTCCAGTGTTGGTATTTTAATAGTATCTCTAATTAAAGTTACATCAAAAGGTGCGTCTTCTCCTTCTCTGTAGATAGTCAATACAACCGAAGTACCACGTTCTCCGCGAATCAAAGAAACTGCCATATCAATAGTCATTCCCGACGTGGATTGGTCTCCAATACGTATAATCATATCCCCTGGCTGAATATCTGCCTTGTACGCAGGAGTATCTTTCAAAGGAGACACTACGGTTAGAATTTCATCTTGAATACCTAATTCCATTCCTACCCCACTGAATTCCCCATCTACACTTTCATGAAAAATTTTTGATTCTTCTGGTGGAAAAAATGTTGTATAAGGATCTCCATAAGAATTAGCTAAACCTTGGATGGCGCCGTACATGCGCTCTTCAATACTGGGAGCATCTACAGATGACACATGTCTTGATTCAAGAATCTCCCATGCTTTCCAAAAATCAGCAAAATCAATATTTTCAGGCAAAAATGTTTTATTTGACAACGCATTAGCTCTTTCAATAATAGGACGCTGATGGAACCCCAAAAGAGCTCCAGCAAAGAAAACCCCAACAAAGAAAACAATAATAAGAGCTACATGAATTGGCTTTTTATGAGAAAACATATAAAAAACTATATCATAAAACGTGACAAAAATCTACAAACCATAACCCATAAAAGGCTTGGTCGCGGTGTATTTATTAGAAGGATCCCACATCATCCAGGATGATAATCCTACGGCCTCATTTGCATCAATTTGTGCTTTTATTTTTTCTTTAGTATAGGTTGCTCCTAAATTAAAATCCTGCAACCATGGTCGCAATATTTTATTTGGATCATAGCCCATCGCAGTAACCCGTTTTGATGCAGACTGCATGGCATAGAAAATAACCTCGTAGGGATGCTCTGCGGGCTTTGTATAACCCAAAAATCCCGTTGGATAATGAGATGGATATACCATAGGAGCAATAGCATCGAAATAAGGAACTGCTCGTTCTAAAACCTGACCAATACCCAGATCATCGGTATTGCTGGTCACCATCCCAAACAAATCAGCAGATATGGGAATAGACTTTTCTTTTCGTAATTTCTGGTCTAAAAATATAAAAAACTTTTCTAATTTTTCTGCCCGGGTTTCCCCTTCGGCAAGATTGTATTCAATATCTGCAATAGGTCCATCAGATGGATACCGAATATAATCAAAATTAATTTCATCAAAACCGATAGCATAAGAATCTAATGCTATGCGAAGTGTGTAATCCCACACCTGTTCATTGTCAACAGATAAAAACGCCAGGCCTTTTCTATCTTTCCAAACTCCTCCTTTTTTTGATTGCACTGCCCATTCTGGTTTTTTCTTTACAATAAAAGGATCTTGAAAAGTACTAATACGTCCAATAACGTAAATATCTTTTTCGTGAAGCATTTCAAGAAATTCCTTCATGTCTTTTACCCTGTTATCCGAAGCTCCTAATTCGATCAAATAAGGGTCTTGAGGCATAAACGAAACTCGCCCAGTAGAATCTTTGATATCTATAATTACACTATTTAATTCTGTTGTATCAATAAAATCAACCAGTTTTGCACGAAGACTGGGTGTCGCTGCTACCCAGCTGGACATATAAATTGCCCGTATCGAATCTGGAGTCGGTCGAGGTATTCTTTGTTCAGGTTCTTTGGTGATAGATATATCTTCTACATCCTGATCTGGAATAACAACATCAGTATTTTCAAAAATAACTTCATCAGATAGATTAATTACCGTTGGTTCGATTTTTTTTTGAGCAAAAAAAGCAATTCCTCCAATCATTAACAATCCAGCCCCCATAGCAAGATAAGTAATATACCCCCCTTGTATATACAAGCTTCTAGTATTCATCTTTATTAGTATCATCCCTAATAACTGTTACTTCTTCAATAAAATTTTCATCATCTTCTATTATTATGGGCTCTTCTTCAATATTAAAAATAGGATCGCGAGAATCACGAAATGCATCTGAACGAGGAACATCCTTGTTTTTTGATCCAGAGACACCTTGCATCTCTTTATGAAACGCAATAGCTAAAATACATAATGCGACTGCCACTCCTATTAACAAACCATCTTTCCAACCCACAGGAACGCCAACCAAAAGAACAAGAATAATAAAAATACTCAAACCAATTAATACTATGTGATATGGGATACGAGTCATATGTAAATAAGTATATCACATTTTAAAAAACATAGAATCTATTTTCCTGCGATTATCACAACAAATTCTCCACGTACCTTGTCTTCGTTGTCTATGAAATATTGATAGACGTCCGCCACTGATCCAGTTTTTACCTGTTCATAGATTTTTGTTAATTCACGTGCAACGGCCATATGACGATCCGGAATCATTTCGTGTAATCGTTCCAAGGTTTTCATAATGCGATGTGTTGATTCGTAAAACACCATTGTGCGATTACTTTCCAGAATCTCTTGAAATAAGGTCTCTCTCCCTTTTTTGTGTGGCAAAAATCCCAAGAATACAAATTGTGCTGACGATATTCCTGATACTGATAAAGCGCTCATCAGTGCGCTGGGTCCAGGAATAGGACTGACCATGACGTCAGGTAATTCGCGTTTAATACGTTCAACCAATTTTACTCCAGGATCAGAAATCGTCGGTGTTCCTGCATCAGAAACCAATGCCAATGATTTACCTTCACGTAACATGTCCAAAATATAATCTTCGCGATTATCATGTGAATGAGCGTGGTAGCTAATTGTTTTTACGTCAATATTGTAATGTTTCAACAAATTTCCTGTCGTTCGCGTGTCTTCACACAACACCACATCAACCAAACCCAACATACGCACTGCCCGTGCTGATATGTCTTCCAAATTTCCTATGGGTGTTGCGATTATGTATAGTGTACCCGTGTTTTCTTGCATATGTTTGCAGTATATAGCATCAAGATAAAAATTTCCATTACCTTCCTTTGAGAAACCCTTACACTTTTTTTGATAAATAATTTATCCTTTTATTGTAGAGTATCCCCACAACTATTATTAATCGCATCTTTAGTAAATGGTCCTACAATACCATCGGTAATAAGAAGTGGGTTTGGTTTTAAAATATCATTTAATACAGTCTGCAGTCGTATAACACCTTGTCGTGTCAAAGGCCCAAAAATACCATCTACTGGTCCTGCGGCTTGATCATATCGTGCCGCAAAAATACGATTAATATGAGATTGCAGAAGTGCGACTTGAGTTACAATCTTTTGATTATATGAACCGAAACGTTCATCATGATCTGCTTGTTTCATATTATCAGTAACAATAAGATTCGCTGGACATAGCCCTGATCCAAGAATATCTTCTCCTTGTGATGATGTTTCTAATGCTTTTCCTTTTTCAGCATAATAATCAGCAAAGACTTTTTGCGCAAGGGCTCGTGATGCAAAGGTTGATGAGCCTGAAGAGCGACGGATTGGGGTTTCTTCTACTTCTGGATAACCCGTAAATACATTACTTGAAAACTCTGATGTTCCAAGAAATGTTAGACAATCAATATCACCGCAAGGAGTTACGGTTGCTGTGATATTATCAGTTAAAGTTACTCCTGTTAGAGTTGAGGTAAATGATTGCGAACCTAAAGATTCAATAGTCTGTACGGCATAATCCTCATATACTTCCCCTTCGCCATACCCTGACAATGCAAGACCGCTTGGATTAGTAAAGAATTCGATACGATATGGGTTTACTGAAATAGGTACATCGAGAGAATACATAATACTCACGTCTCCACCTACCTGCTCCGCTCCAACAAGGACCGGGTAGTTAAGATAGCCATTTGGACCAGCATCTACGTCACTCGCGTCATTAGCATTTGGACCAGTATCAATTTCTGGAATAATATTTGAATCTTCATCTTTTCCAAGATCAATACCCATATTTGCGTTATTGTAAATATTATTCTGGAGAATAGTTACGGTAGCAGGCGGTGCTGGATCATCAAAAAGAGTAGTCGTAACAACAGCAATTCCAGTAGCAGCTGCACCAAAGATAGTATTACCAATAACTGAAGTAGAGACGTCAGAGCCACTGAAAATATTATATCCTCCATACGCAATAGTATTACCTTCTCCAGCAGCCGTACCTCCGATTAACAGATTAGTGTTAAATCCTGAAAAAATATTGATCGCTCCATCAGCTATATTTTGAGTAATACCATCAGAACCTACTCCAAAATAATTACCTTGTACAACTAGATTTTCAGTTTGAAAGAAAACAGTTACTTGCACTGCATTATCACCACTATTTCCAAATATGTTACCCGCTCCTGTTGCTGGACCTCCAATAGTAACATTTATAGATGCACTAACAACCATTGCGCTCTCAGAGAAACCGCCAGATATTGCAGGTGTAACACCATCCGCTAAGAAACCAAGAAAGTTACCATATATATCAACACTATCCGAATCATCAATCCTTAACCCCCAGGCACCCGTCCCTGCGATAATATTTCCTTCACCGGCTGTAGTTCCTCCAATTATTGCATTCGTTACTCCATCAAGAGCAATAGCCTTTCCAGCTGTACTATTATCGCTAAAAATTGTTGTACCATCGGAACCTACTCCAAAACTATTTCCCTGAATGGTTACATTGGTAATATCTGCGCTTTGTATAATAATCCCACTACCTCCTATTTCATCCGCAGTTGGCCCAAAAATATTTCCTTCCCCAGAGACTCCTCCTCCGATAGTAACTCCATCAATAGGATTTACATCACTCCAACACTCAATAGTGGCACAGACCTGAATATTAGAAGTCATATTCGGCAGTGTAACCAAGCCTGTGATATCTGTTCCGAAATAATTACCCTTAATGACTGCATTATCTGAACCATTTACAATAAGCACACCTACTGAAAATTCAGTGGTATCCATTCCTGAAATAATATTTCTTCCTGACGCAGTTCCATTACCTAAGACAAGGCCGTCAGAATTAACAACAAGGATTCCAGATTGAGCAGAAGACACTGATGCAGTCCCGGTAGCATTTAAGCCAATAATATTACCGTAAATTTCAGTATCATCGGAAAAATTATCAAGAAAAATACCATACGTTGTATTACCAGTAATAACATTTCCATCACCAGCATTCAGCCCTCCAATAGTAACCCCCGCTGATGATAATATATAAATACCAATATCATTTTCCTCCAGAACAGTTCCTGTGGTGTCTAATCCTACAATGTTACACAATATAGAACTCTCACTACTGTCTGATATAAAAATTGCTTCAGCTGTTGCATTTTGCAATACAAAACCTTTAATAACAGAGCCAGATGAACCTGCGACAAGTTGAAAAATATTTATACCCACATTAGCTGATCCATCAATAATTACATCTAAATCTTTAGAAGAACAGGTTCCTGTAGTACCAGCTGATGTACCATCTAAAATTATAGAGGAGGTAATATTAAAAGCACCGAGACTAGGTATGATAGTCATTCCAGCATTGAAAATAATCGTATCAGTACCCACATCTCCAGACACACAATCACCTCCTGTATCATCAGTATCACCATTAGCATTACCAATAGCTTCACGGAGCGTACATAAACTATCTGAAGGCAAGACAGCATCCCCACTAGAATCTACGGTAATAGTTGCAGCAGAAGCTCGAGAGCTTGGGATAATAATTATTGCGAGTACAAAAAGTACTGAGAAAAGAAATTTGTTTTTATTCATATACGTCTATCTTATCATAAATTCACAAAAAACTCTCGAATATTAATAACATGGAGCGTTTCATTAAAAAGAACCTTATATTGATTAAGGATTCATAAATTTAGTTATTAAAAATTTATTGTAAATTCTTAATAACACCAGTATTAGCGCCAACTTGGATTTGAATACTATTACTTAGATCCAAAGCACCTGGAATATCCAGACTAGCCATCAAATGCCATTGAATTGGGTTTGGTCTTTGCCAAAGTGACAATACTTGTTTTGCGATTTTTAACCCATCAGAAACTTCATCGACGATCGAATCATCCACTGGAACCAAAATTTCAAAAGGATATTCTCCTTTCAGATAACCCCCTTCTCCTGCAATAGATAGAGTGAACTCATAGATCCTAATAATTCTTGGCTGAGGTGTCTGATTAACAGTATTCATTTGTGTAGGGTTTTGGATTTTTTTTACTCCTGTCAATAATGCCATATCAGGTGCAGGATCTTGAATTACTTTTGTCTCTGCCCACAATGTAATTTCAAGCTTGCTTGCATGAATTACTTTTTTGAGATCAACAATAACACTTCCTTTAATAATTTCACCTGGTCCATATATAGATCCTTGAGGTATAGTAATAATCAATTTTCCACGAGAAGATGACCATATTCGAACAATTATAGCAAAAAGAGCAATACTTATAAAAGCAAGAATAATTCCAAAATATAAATTCATATAAAATAGTATATCACACCCTAAAAACCTCTCCAGCGGGTGGATATATATGAATTAAAGGGTCTTTTGATGTATCATATTTCCTTGCTGGCGCTATTTGGCGGCCATATTGAATCATCAAATTCGAAACAATAAACCAGTCTTTTTTATTGAATAATTGCATTAAATCTTGTTCAATTTTTTCGGGAGTTTTTTCATCGGTTAAATTATATCGAATCGCAAACCGTTTTACATGCGTATCAACGGCCATCCCCTCGGTTTTTCCAAATGCATTTCCTAATACGACATTTGCTGTTTTACGTGCGACGCCAGGTAATGTAATTAATTCTTGCATCATTTCTGGAACCACTCCATTATATTCTGTAATTATTTTTTGCGCCGATGCAATGATATTTTTCGTCTTTGCGCGAAAGAAATTTATAGATGCAATGTCTTTTTCAAGGTCTTGTTGCCCTGCCTGCGCGTAATCAGTAATCTTTTTGTATTTTTTAAATAAATCTTTGGTGACAATGTTTACCCTTTTGTCAGTACATTGTGCAGATAAGATAACTGCAACTAGCAATTCCCATGGATTTTTCCAATGAGTCAATTCCGTCAGTGCATGTTCTTGTGTGGGAAATAGTTTTTTTAATGCACGTAAAAGATCCTGGGCGCGCTTTTTTCGAACTTCATAATTATGATTAGATCGAGATTTCATGATTTACTGCCATAAAAGACATGACCACAGCAGCGGTTTCCGCACGCAAAACACGAGGACCTAATGAAATTGTAGTCCAGCCCAATGTTTGGATAGCTTGTAATTCCTGGTCAGACCAACCCCCTTCTGGGCCAATACAAACATATATTGATTCTGAAGAACCTTTTTTCATCTGCGAAGATATTTTCATTTCTTCTCCTGTTTCATCACACACATACACCTGAGATTTTTTATGCACAGAAAGATTTTGAAATGCTTTGAAATCTATTGGCTCATGAACGACAGGAACAATTCCCCTACCCGATTGTTCGGAAGCTTCTTGGGCGATGATATGCAGACGATCCGTTCGCAGATTCATCTTTATCGTATGATCGGTAATCAATGGATAGATTTCTGAAACCCCTGCTTCGGTTGCTTTTTGTACCACCATTTCAAAATTGTCTTTTTTCAAAACCGCACAAACTAATATAACCTTTTTAAATGCTTCACGACCCGTCTTTTGTATATGATGAATGGCAACAATAATATTATTTTGTGTAATACCCTGAATTTCCCCTACGGCTTCGTTATCTTTTCCATCACACAAAATAACCCGGTCACCGCGTTTATAACGAAATACATTTTTCATTTGATGCACCACAGCAGTATCTTCGATACAAATTTGTTGTGCCGCAATATCAAATGGTAAAAAAAATCTATGGAGTCTCATATAATTATTCTGTATCTGTTTCGTCTTGTATTTCTCCGACTAATTCTTCTAAGATATTTTCCATAGTCACCAGACCTAATACATTTTCTGGTTCACCCTTTTTAGTAACAAGCATCATATGGTTTTGAGTATGTCGCATACGCTTGAAAACCCTACGAATAGACAAAGTTTCGGGAATTCTTTCTATGTCAGTTACATATTGTGAAACAAGAGTGTCTCGTTCGTCAGAATTTAATACTTTCATTATGGTATTCACATGAATATATCCAATGATATTTGATTCTTCATTTATATATACGGGATATCTAGAATGTTCTGTATGTGATACATAATAGGCAATATTATCAACAGGAACATCACCATTAATAAAACAAATCTGGTCAAACGGGGTCATAATGGAACCCAAAACCATATCATCAAAACGAAACACGTTTTCAATAAGCTCATGCTCATCTTTGTGAATTTCACCAGATTCTGCACTCATTTTTGACATAATGCGCACCTCATCTTCTGTGACTGAAGACATCGTATTTGCATTGGTCATTTTTTGGAGGAATCTATTAAGAAATACCAAAACACTACTGATGGGATACAACAATAACGTAATACCATACAATACAGGCGCCATATATTGTGCAAATATTTTATTATGTGAAAACGCAATAGATTTTGGAATAATTTCACCAAATATCAAAATAGCAATCGTCGTTAATCCTGTGGCAATACCAATCCCAACCGATCCAAAATACTCTGCTGATAGCAGTGTCGCATAGGACGCAGTAACAATATTCACAATATTATTACCAATCAAAATAGTAGTCAGCAATCTTTCAGGTTCATTTTTTAATTTTTGAATCAATCTTGCATTCTTGATCTTTTTTTCAACCATGCTATGAATAGTGCTTTGATGTAAGCTAAAAAAAGCAGTCTCTGATGCTGAGAAAAATGCAGAACCCATAAGAAGCAATGCAAAGAAAAGAATTTCCATAATTAGATTTCTTTTTCAATAACAACATCTTTGGTAATTTGGATGGTTGATGCATTTTTTTTATCTACCATACCCTTTTTAATTTTTTTTACCAACGAAATAATAAAAAGAATCCAAAACCCAATACATACAAAAATAAACAAGAATACATAAAAAATAAATCGAGCAAATCCCGATGGGTCACCAAAAGTATCCGTAAACCCAAATAAAAACAATATAGCAAAAAAACCTAATGATAGAATTAGTGAAACAATACCATATCCCAACAACGTTTTTTTAATCTCATCACCAATAAAACCCGCTGGGTTTTGCGCCATATCTTGTGTATCTTTTATAGTATTACGTATATTTAAAATTTTAAAAAATATCATAGATTATATGTTCCAAAAATAATCCAACTGTAAAAAAAATCCAATAGCAACAAATGTCATACCAATGATACACAAATAATGTTCATGCTTCATTTCTAAAAATACCTTTTCATCAACCTTGTGTTCTTTTCGAAATCGGTAATTAACCTTTAATGCAGCGTACGCGATTAACAGTGTTCCGATAGTTTCCATGGCTTTGCCAATAAAGATAATAGTCATACAATTATTACGAAGAAATTGATTGAGATGTCATTTGTAAAATCACCTTTTCACATTCAGGAGAACAACACGGAACATAATCCGTTTTTTTCAAACAAGATTCACAAGAAAGATAATGGATATGGCAGGTTGGATCTGCACAGTCAACATACATTTCAGTTGGTTCTGCACAATGCTTACAGCGACCCATAATTTCATGTTTTCCATTATCAAAATCCATGGCCACCCGACCATCAAACGTGTATAACGAACCCTTCCAATGACCTTTTGGATATTTTTCCATATAAGAAACAATACCTCCATCTAATTGATACACATCTTTGAAGCCTTTTTTAACCAAATATCCAGATGCCTTTTCGCAACGAACACCACCCGTACATACTGTGACGATTTTTTTATCTTTAAGATTTTCAAATTCTTTTACCAAATGAGGTAATTCACGAAACGCTTTCATAGATGGCATTATGGATTTATCAAAATGACCAATAACATGTTCGTAATCATTTCGCATATCAATAATTACAAAATCATTTTGTTTTTCAAACCACTCATGAAGACCATCTGGTGTAACACGTTTACCCGTTAATTCATTTGGGTCAAAATCTTCATCTCCTAGTTTCAAAGAAACTAATTCTGGTCGAATCTTAATAGACAACCGAGGAAAAGCATTTCCTGTACCAAAAGACATTTTCAAATGTGTATCTGCAAAACGTGGATCAGAAGTAAACTGAGCCCAATACTCTTCGCATGCCTTTCGAGAGCCTTCGATAGTTGCATTAATTCCCTCTTTTGCAATAATGATACGCCCTGTTAATTTTAGTCGAGTACATAAACCACGTTGCCAATCTGCAACCTGTTGTGTATTTTCAAGAGAAACATATTTATAAAAAAGAAGTATTCTATAGCGTTTATTGATTTGTCGATTTTCTGGCTTTACCTTCATAAAAGTGATTATAGCATATATTTTCAAAAAATTAATCTATTGAGAATTTTATTTTTCATACAAAAAAACCACCCTCTCGGATGGTTTTTCATAGAACATGGTTGTGTATTTA
>CAZAZY010000004.1:30880-33030 GCA_964489785.1 uncultured Candidatus Saccharibacteria bacterium | reverse complement strand
TTTTTTACCCGCTTCCATTAGTTGTGGTATATTTTTGGTTCAGAAAAAGAATAAAATTTTCAAAAGAAAAAAGAACATTTTATAATAATAATCCTATTGTTACTGAATATGATGCAGGTAATACAGAACCTATGGAAGCTGATGCTATTATGCATGGATACATATCGCACAAAGGACTTTCTGCACAGATAATTTATCTGGCCATACAAGGGTATATTGTTATTGAAAAAATAGACGATGAGTTTGCATTTCATGGTACAGAGAAAACATATGATCATCTGTCTGAATCGAACAAAAAATTATTGGATGGATTAATTGGGAAAAAAGAAAAAGATTTAAAAAATTCATTTTATGCTATTACAGACGAGGCAAAAGCTCTGGTGGATAATACAATGTTTTTAAATGGGTATCTTTTTCCATTAAAGATTTCCGCCATGAATTCTTCGCGTTTTTTCTCGATGTTTATATGTTTCTTTCTTGCAGTCAATCCAGGTATTTTCATTTGGGTTCTTTTAGGAACGCATATTGGTTTTGCTTTTTCCGCTTCATGTATATTGATTGGTATTATTAAAGGAATTTGGGGTCCGAATTGGGCGCATCTAACAACCGCAGGATTACAACAAGAATACAAATTGTTAGGATTAAAAAATTATATTGGCATGGCGGAAATAGATAGGATTGATTTTCATAATAATCCTGATAAAGAAATAGAAACATTTGAAAAATTATTACCGTACGCGATGGTGTTTGGGCTCGAGAAAAAATGGGCAGAAAAATTTAGCGATATTCTCATAAATCCATCATGGTATCGCGGTGATACGGGTGCGTTACATGCAGTTATGTTGGCAAATTCAATGAATACTTTTGCAAATCAAACAGGGCAAACCATGACTTCACGACCTTCTTCTGGGGGTGGTTCATTTAGTTCCGGGTCTGGTGGAGGCGGCTCTTCTGGTGGCGGGGGAGGAGGTGGAGGTGGTGGAAGTTGGTAATTTTCTTATAAGGCACCCTTTATGGAAATTTTTGTCCCATTCATGTATACTTGGTATATTACATTTTAATTACTAAATAATAGGACAAAATTATGGACACACTTTTTATTTTAGGAATAATTATTGTTGGTATACTGTTATCAAGTATCCGACAGATTAATCAATATCAACGAGGAATACGGTTTACCTTGGGTAAATTTACCGGAATCATGGAACCCGGATGGCGATTAGTTATCCCTGTTTTCCAATCGTATCAAAAAGTAGATATTCGTACCAAAGCGGTAGATGTTCCTGATCAAAATGCAATTACTCGAGACAATGTTTCAGTTCGTGTAAATGCAGTAATTTATTACAAAGTCAGTGATGCATCTAAAGCAATCATCGAAGTAGAAGATTTCAAGCATGCTATTTCTCAGTATGCTCAAACCACCATGCGTAATATTGTGGGTGAAGTAACCTTGGATGAACTTCTTTCTGGTCGTGATAAAATTGCAGATCGTATTCGTGAAATCGTAGATATCGAAACAGACAATTGGGGACTGAAAGTTCAAAATGTAGAATTAAAAGATGTTAGCTTGCCTCCAGAATTAGAACGCACCATTGGTAAGCAAGCCGAAGCAGAACGAGAAAAACGTGCGGTCATTATTACTTCAGAAGGGGAATTGGCAGCATCTGAAAATATGGCAAAAGCTGCGGCAATGTTGGCATCTGCTCCTGGGGCATTACATTTACGAACATTGCAATCTATTAATGATATGTCATCTGATCAATCTAATACGGTAGTATATATGGTTCCCATGGAAATATTAAAAGCATTGGAAGGATTTGGAAAGAAAGAATAATAGTTATGGCAACACTTTACACCCAACAATCAAAAAACGTTTGGAAGACGTGGTTATTAATGACGATATTCTTTATCGTGGTTATTGGTATTGGTTGGTTTTTTAGCTACTATTACGGAGATCCAACGATTCTGTATATCTTTGTTGCATTTAGTATTGTGATGAATATTGGTTCATATTGGTTTTCACACAAAATTGTAATTTCTTTGGCTGGGGCAAAACCTGCGACCAGGGAAGCATATTTTGATTTATACACCATCACAGAAAATCTCTGCATCACTGCGGGATTACCGATGCCAAAATTGTACGTGATTCA
>CAZAZY010000004.1:13555-30780 GCA_964489785.1 uncultured Candidatus Saccharibacteria bacterium | reverse complement strand
GGTGTTATTTTGTCTATTTTGGCACCATTGATTGGGTTATTGATTCAGTTAGCTATTTCTCGAAAACGTGAATATCTGGCGGATACCACAGGGGCGTTGTTAACCCGATATCCCGAAGGTCTAGCACGAGCATTAGAAAAAATTAGTTCCGTTGCACGTCCATTGCAACGACAATCATCTGCTATTGCACACCTGTACATTGCAGATCCTAAAGGTGGCGGGTTCAAGAAAAAAATTACAGGATTATTTGCCACGCATCCTGCTACTGAAGATAGAATCAGTGCACTACTTGGAAAATAATCGTTTGTGTTTTGGAGGATTCGCATAGCGGTCTAGTGCGCACGCTTGGAAAGCGTGTGTGGGGCAACCCACCAGGAGTTCGAATCTCCTATCCTCCGCAAAAACTTATACCCCTTGATCAAATTGTTCCAATGAATTATTTAATTGTCTGCTGACACGGATGAATGTTGCACGTCGTGAGAATTCTTTTAATCTTCGTGCGCCTATGTACGTTCCTGTACTACGTAAACTACCCAACAAATCCTGAATAAAATCATTCAAATCTCCTTTGTGGGGGACTAATGTATAGCGACCTTCGGATGCACGATGTGCATCTTTTTTACCATAATAATTATGCATGGCATGATTGGATGATGATCCAAAATATTCTTTGTATTTTTTACCATCTTTTTCAATAGTATTCCCTGCACTTTGTTCATATCCTGAAAACATAGATCCAAACATATTAAAATCAGCACCTGCGCAAAATGCTTTTGCAACACAAGATGGATATTTTTGTCCACCATCTGCGATAACCAATCCACAACCTTGTTCATTTGAAATACCATGGACTGCATCCGCACATTCGATGACAGCAGATAATTGAGGATATCCCACACCTGTCATTCGTCTGGTGGTGCATGCTGACCCTGGGCCGATACCAACTTTTACAATATCTGCACCACGCAAAATGAGTTCTTCTGAAATTTCATTGGTAACGACATTACCCGCAATGATGATATGTTTTGGGAATTTGTTTCGGATATCAGATACTACTTGTAATAGTCGATCTACATATCCATTTGGTATATCGATACAAATAAAAGAAAAATGACGCATGAGGTTTTCCGTATGCATGGCATCTAATTTTTTCAAATCTTCTGGTCGGATACCAGTAGTGTAGGCAATATAATCAGGATTTTTAAATGCATCTTTTCCAGAAAAGAATTTTCTATAATCTGGTATTTCATAGTATTTATGAAATGTTGTAATCATTTTGTGGGGTGCCAATATACGCGCCATTTCAAAAGTTCCACAGGTTGCCATGTTTGCGGTCATAACAGGTATTCCAGTCCATGTTTTAGGTGAATGATAGAACGTAAAGGTTCGTTCCAATGAGACTTCTTTTCTTGAATTAAGGGTGCTTCGTTTTGGGCGTAATAGCACATCGTCATAATCTAATTTGATGTCTTCGTCTATTCTCATGGGTATAGTATAGCATAATTACAATGTTAACTTATATAAGAAAGATTAGATTGCAAAAAATAAGATACCATGGTATTATATACATACAGTATACGAAATTATACTCAAGTCGAAAACAGTTAACAAAAAAAATCACATGAAGGGTATAATCAAAACCTTGAAAGAAAACGGATTTGGATTCATTTCTCGCGAAGGAGAATCAAAAGATCTTTTCTTTCATTCAAAAGAACTCGATGGTGTTTCTTTCGAAGAATTACGTGAAGGTGACGAAGTCACTTTTGAAATCGTAGACGGAGAAAAAGGACTTTCTGCAGTAAAAGTATCACGCGCGTAATAACGCTGTGCTTTCAAAAAACCACTCATTTTTGAGTGGTTTTTTGATGTGTGATAGACTATATATTATATGATGCTTTGGCTAGAAAATTTTATATTTCAAAATAAGACTGAATGTCTTTTTGATACAGCAAAACAACGGCAGATAATTTTGCTACCTGGTATGATTGGGCCCGCATGGATGCTGTTTGGGTTGGTGCGATATTTGCGTACGCATCAATCGGATTATGGGGTTACCGCGATTCCATTGGGTTTGAGTTTGGATGCATTTGAAAATCTGGTTGATTATGCTGTTGTAAAAACTACCAAAAATCTTTTACATAAAAACAATATTACAGAAATTATTTTTTTAGGGCACAGTCATGGTGGGCGCGTTGCCTGTGCAGTACAACAGCGATTACAAAAAGAATTTCCTCATATAGCATATTCAGTTATTACCGCTGGTACACCTATAGAAAAACCAGAATATGTGTTCCAAAAATTTCACTTTTATTTATTGCCAATAATTTCAAAAGCTTTTCGTATTTGGCCACAGGTGACACAACCAAATAAAAATAGCATGAGGTATATTGGTTTTTATTCAGATTATGATCGAATTGTTCCGAAGCAATATGCAACACAGGGGCATAGTGGGGAATTGCGTATGGTATCTGGTTTTACCCATAGTGATTTTATTCGTGCAACCAAAATAGGTCCTGTCATGATTGCATTATTACAAGAAATAAAAACTTCTTGATATCAATCATTTTCTGGCGTATGATAGAGATATATGGAACATGAATATGATAGAGATGTAAATGTGTGGGATTGGATTATAATATCCTTGGCTGTTATCAGTATTGGGCTTTTTTTGTTTGAATATTCAGGTGACCGTTCAGTAAAAACAATTCAGATGTTACGGTCTTTGGATGTTGCTATTGCGTTTATTTTCTTGGGAGATTTCTTTGGAAGATTATTATTAGTAAAAGACAGAATGAAATTTTTGCGACGGTATTGGTGGCAATTATTAGCAGGTATTCCGGTATCAGTATTTGGTACCCAGGCATTGCGAGGTATTATGGTATTGCGGTTTCTTCGAATTATTCGATTAACTAGTTTGGGAATTCGTTTAGAAATTCTTTACAAGGCTATTCGCCACTTTACCCGAGAGACATATATTGTCAGCCTGTTCCTCATATTGGTTTTCTATGTGTTGGCTGCATCTCTTTGTTTGCATTGGTTAGAATCACCCGTACATGGATCATTGGCTACGGTTGGTGATAGTATTTGGTGGGTTATTAGTGCGGTGACAACCAGTGGAACTAATATTCACCCTATGACTCTTGGAGGTAAAATTATCGGTGGTGTTTCGATGGTTCTTGGATTCGCTATGTTTGGTGTATTTACTGCTTTGTTGGCTTCGTATTTTATGTCGCATGACAAAAACAAAAATAATAATGAGAAAGCAATCTCTTAAGGAATTACAATCATTACCAAATATCGGACCAAAATGTGCATCCATGATGTATGATGCGGGAATTACATCGGTAGCACGTTTTGAAAAATTGGGACCAGAAAAGACATACCATCTTTGTTGTCGGACACAGGGTCATCTGATTCATCGAGCTTTTTTGTATGTATTGCGTTCGGCTCATTATTTTTTAGATCACCCTGAACAGCGTGCAAAGGTGATGCAATGGTGGATGTGGAAAGATATTACACCCATAAAGAAAAAAATTATACGGTAACTATAAAATTATGATTGGATATATTGGATTAGGAATGTTGGTATGTGGCTATTCGTTATTATTAACACGATATCGGGAATATATGGTTCCCGTAAACGCTGTTGCCAGTGTTATGCTAACAATACATGCGTACTTTCTTAATGACATGGTGTTTATTATTGTGAACGGTTTGGTTGCGTGTATTTTATTGTTAACTTATGCACAAGAAAAAAGAAATAACAAAAAAGCAGTTTCATAAGATTGTTTGGTCATATTATGATGCACACGGCAGACACGATTTGCCCTGGAGAAAAACCCGTGATCCCTACAAAATTCTGGTCTCTGAAATCATGCTGCAACAAACGCAGGTAGATCGGGTAATTCCAAAATATAAAAAATTCATACAAACATTCCCATCATTTGTATCTCTGGCAAATGGAGAGGCGCGAGATGTATTGTTGTTGTGGCAGGGTTTAGGATACAACAACCGGGCGATTCGATTACAACAAACTGCAAAACATATTGTGGATATGTATCAGGGGAAATTACCAAATGATCAAAAAAATCTAGAATCATTGCCAGGGATTGGTCCGTATACCGCATCTGCAGTTCGTTGTTTTAGTTGGAATGCACCGGTTGTGTGTATTGAAACAAATATACGACGTGTATTTTTACACCATTTTTTCTCTGATCAAGAATCAGTTTCAGATAAAGAAATTTTTCCTGTGATAAAAAAAATGATGGATACTAATCAATCACGAGCCTGGTATTTTGCATTGATGGATTATGGTTCTTTTTTAAAAACACAAATAGAAAATCCAAACAAGAAAAGTAGGGGATATACAAAGCAATCTGTCTTCAATGGCAGTGACAGGCAAATGCGGGGCAAGATTTTGAAACTATTGTTGGCGGAAAAGAAAAGTATAAAAAAGAAGTCTTTGGAATCTTTGCTGGATGTTGACTCTGAACGGTTGGAAAAAATTCTTCATACAATGATCAAAGATGATCTGGTTATTGTAAAAAGTAAAAATATTTCCCTGAAATAAAAAAAAATCCTCTCCCGCCGTATAAAGACGGTGGGAGAGGGGGTTACTATGCCATAACAAGACCCTTCGGCACTTTTTGTTTGCTTTTCAATCCTATCTCATGATGGGTTAGAGCCGCATCAATTTCTTCGGGTTTTTCCGTACATCCTAGGTCGGCCCAGCAAGACTTCTTTCCACCCTTTTCAATTCGCAGGTTGGCCAGTGCCTGTAATAGGTCCCGGCTTCCGTGGGGGTTCACGATTGATCTGGATTTGTTCCAGATTTCCCAAAGCGACTTGCCTTGATTTTCGGGTGAGTTTCTGTTTTTACCCATGTCGTTGCTTGATTTTTTTGGTTAGCACTATGAGAACAACTTGATATACACCTTATCATACATAAAACTTTTGTCAATTCTTATGTGGATGCTGTATACTGTACTACATGAAAACCTCGCACCAGTTTGAACATGAATATCAAAAATTAAATGCATCTCAAAAACAGGCGGTGGATACTATTGAGGGTCCTGTGTTTGTCATGGCAGGTCCAGGAACAGGAAAGACTCAGATTCTAACATTACGTATTGCAAATATTCTAAAAGAATCCGCAGGTATTCAACCAGAAAATATTCTTGCACTGACGTTTACCAATACTGCGTCGTACAACATGCGGGAACGTCTTTCTGGTATGATTGGCCCCGAATTGGCACATCGAATTCATATCAGCACATTTCATTCATTTGCTGAAGAAATGATTCAAAAACATGTCGAATATTTCCCACGTTTTTTTGGTGCGCGACTGTCATCATCTGTTGAGTCCATTGGTTTGATTGAAAATATTTTAGAATCATATCCTTCGCATTATTTTTCTGTTTTTAAACGACGACCAAATACATTACCTGATATCGAACGTAGTATTGCATCGATTAAAAACGAAGGATTAACTCCAGATGAATTCCGCGTTGTCAGTCAAAATAAATTCGAAGCATCGCTACAAGACGAAGATCTATTTTATAAACGCGCATATTTGGGTTTTCAAAAAGGGGACATAAAACCAGCTGAATTAAAAAAACGAGAAAAAAACCGTGACATGTGGATGGAATTGGCTGATATCTATGAACGCTATGACGCGATGCAACAGGAAAAAGGATTGTATGATTTTTCTGATTTGATCGTATTTTTTATTCAGGCAATGAAACATGAATCAGATTTCAAAGCAGAAATGCAAGAACGGTTTCATTATATTTTGGTGGATGAACATCAGGATACCAACGATGCACAAAATGCGATTATCCATCAGCTGATTGATAATCCAGTACATGAAGGTAAACCAAATATCTTTGTGGTGGGTGATGATAAGCAAGCCATCTATCGTTTTGCCGGTGCCAGTATCTCCAGTTTTCAGACTTTGAAAAACATGCTTGCTGAAATGGTGGTTATTGATTTGTCGCACAATTATCGATCAGGACAGCATGTATTAGACGAAGCGCATGCATTGATTACCAAATCATCACATCATACAGATGCTTCAGAATTGACTGCATATTTTGATGAACACAAGGGTGTAATTGAATACCGTTCTTTTTCACGTGATTTATACGAAATAGCTTGGATTGTTGATGAAATAATTCGTCGCAAAGAACAGGGTGAATCATACGAAGAAATGGCAATTCTGACACGTAATAATAAATCTTTACATGGATTAATGCACACCTTGCGACTGCGTGGAATACCGGTTCAGGATCATACAAAAAAGAATATTTTGGATCACCCTGATATGTTGAAACTGTTCCTTTTGTTTCGGGTGGTTTCTGATATAGATGATTCTGTGCAACTGGCACGATTGTTGTATGTTGATTTTTTGCATATCCCGGTTATGACGGCAACGGCATTGTTGCGAAGATGGAAAAATACAAAACATAAAGAAGAAAAATCTTTGTACACTATGATGCAGGACAAAGATACATTGCGTGATGTAATATCTGATACGACAATTCGTGAACGTGTTGAAGCATTGTTGCGATTTTTAGATACTGCGCACACACGTACCCACAATGATATATTTCAAGATTTTTTTGTATGGTGTATCAGAGAAAGTGGTTTTTTGAAACATATTTTGGCACAGTCAGATTCTGCTGTACGGTTGGCACGGCTGGAACGTTTGTACGACGAAGTAAAAAAAGAATCAGCTACACGCATGCAATTTTCTTTTTCTGATTTTATGCATTTGTTAAATAGTTTTCGTACGTATGGTATCACATTGGATATGGTTAATAAAATCCGTGTAGGGGTAAACGCAATGACCTATCATGCTGCAAAAGGATTAGAATTTGATACAGTATTTTTATATAAAACATTGGAACATAAAAAACACGGTGGGGGAATTTCATTGCCATTTGATGCATTTGACCATGGGTCCGTAGATGACGAACGTCGTTTGATGTATGTGGGTCTTACACGTGCACGAAAGAATATTTATATCACATCAGCTCAATATGATGAACAGGGCAAAGAGTGCATGCACGCACAATTCATTGATGAATTACCTAATGTGGTTACGGTGGATACCAAAGATTTTGAAGCATCAAAAACACAAGCTTTTGTTGATATGTTTGCAGAATCAAAAGAACCCCTGACATCATTGGCAAACACTGAATATATCATAGACCGATTTATGGAACGACCGTTGTCAGTGTCTGCATTAAATAATTACAAAGATGATCCGTTGAAATATTTTTTCAAAAACTTGCTCATGTTGCCAGATGCATTGTCTCCGCATCTTGATTTTGGTAATCTGGTTCATGGGTCATTGGAATTATATTTCGAAGCATGTAAAAACAAAAACAAAATATTGGATTGGGGTGCATTGAAACAATCTTTGGATATGATGTCTAAAAATAACTATCGCTACCCACAATATATGGATCGTGCAGAAAAGTTTCTGCATGCGTATTTTGATGCACATCACAAGAATTTTGACGTTCCATTGGAAAATGAATTTCATGTAAAAGCAGTTCCTTTTGTCATTGACGAAGAACATGAAATCCGACTGACAGGAAAAATAGATAAAATTACCAAAGATTCAGAAGGGAATATTGTGGTATGGGATTATAAAACTGGAAAAACCTACAGTGGGCAAACCAAAGATCGAAAAGAAAAACTTGTTCGTCAGGCCGCATTCTATAAATTATTATTGATGCATTATCATGATGGAAAATACAGTCCGTCAAAAGTGATTTTTGATTTTATTGAACCAGCAGAAGAAACAGGGAAATACGAAGATTATGTAGTTGATATTACAGGGGAACATGTAGATCAAATTTGCCAAGATATCAAAGAATTAGCGCGTGCAATTTTTGATGGAACCCTGTTGCAACATATGCCACAGAAAAACGAAGAGAATAAAGAATATGTAGAATTATTGGAAATGATTTTGGGGGATGTAACTCAGGGGAATCTTTTTAACAATTGACACTAATAAGATAATCATGTATGGTATACATAAACCTAAAATCGTTTCTCGATGAAAAACAACGTGCTCTTTTTGATCTTAATTGTCCTGATGGTTTCAGGTTGTGCGGCTTTGCGATCACCGCATAAAGAATTTCGTGGAATTTCCTCGGGTTCTCATGTGAGGTTTTTTAGTGGAACAGAAAACCGTTTTGCAATATATCTTCCTGGAATACCATCATATGACCGGTCTGCAAGATTGGAATGTGATTGTGCTTCGGGTAGTGTCAGTTTCGATGATAAATTGAGATGGCCCACTTCTCTATATGAGATTTGGTGGGATACAATTTCTGTGCAAACTCCATGTTTGTGCAAATTGTATTATCTCAGATACTATCCGGCTTTGGACAAGGATGTTCAAGAGTTAGTTGAATTCCCTTGGGGTTCTGCTGTCAGAAAGCCTGATGAGTATGTCGACTAAGCAAAAGGGGGAAACACCCCCACCCAGGCCACACAGGTCTGGGTTTTTCTTTTATGTATGCATTTTGGGGATTTTTGGTATAATAACTATATATGAATAAAGAAAAAATTACCGTAGCTATTAATGGTTTTGGTCGCATTGGACGAGCGTTTTTTAAATTATCTTGGGATAATCCATTGGTAGATGTGGTCGCCATAAATGATTTAGGGGATGCAAACATGTTGGCGTATTTATTAAAATACGACACAGTGTATGGAAATTGGGGACATGAAGTTTCAATTGATGGACATGATTTAATTGTGGATGGTAAAAAAATAAAAATCGTTTCTGAAAAAGATCCTACACATTTACCATGGGGTTCTATGCAAATTGATGTGGTGGTTGAATCAACAGGATTTTTTACGACCTATGACAAAGCACATGCACACATTGTTGCTGGTGCAAAAAAGGTTGTAATTTCTGCACCAGGCAAAGCAGGTGAAGATACTTCAATTATGGGTGAAACTATTTTAATGGGTGTAAACGAAGAAAAATTTGGTACGTGTGATGTAACCAGCAATGCATCATGTACGACAAATGCATCCAGTCCACTGATTGCGATTTTGCATAGTGCTTTTGGAATTGAAAAAGCTATTTTAAATACCGTGCATGGATATACTGCATCACAGTCATTAGTTGATGGTCCCAGCAAAAAAGATTTCCGAGAAGGTCGTGCAGCAGCACAGAACATTGTACCCAGTTCAACAGGAGCGGCAATTGCAGTAACAAAAGCATTCCCAGAATTATCAGGATTGTTTGATGGTATTTCTACACGTGTGCCAGTTCCTGCTGGTTCTATTGTTGATGTAACATTTATTTCAAAAACACATGTGACTGCAGAACAAGTAAACGAAGTATTAACCAGGGCATCCCAAGATTCAAGGTGGTCAAAGATTTTTGCAGTTACGAACGAACCGTTGGTGTCGTCTGATATATTGGGGCGAACACATGCATCGATTGCTGATTTGGAAATGACACGCGTGGTGGATGGAAATCTGGTCAAAGTAATGGCTTGGTATGATAATGAAATGGGATATACAGCGACTTTGGTGGATCATGTGATAAAGACAGGGAAGACGATTAAATAGAATAGAAAAAATTAAAACCCCACTTGGTAGTGGGGCTTTTTTTAAACTCGTTATTTTTTTAAACAGGAATTGCTTCGAAATGCTTCTTGATTCTTAGAACTAATTCATCAAGTTGCCCTTCATACCATAGGTCTAAATAGTTACCATCGCTACCTATGCGAGGTTCCATGTCAGGTTCTAAAAAATCTCTGGAGGTATCGAGAGATGCTTGCTCGCTGGATGTTAGCTTATCCTGTAGGTCGAATACTATTTTTCCCGTAGCATACAAATCAAGTGTAACTCTTTTTGTTTTGTGGTACTCAGCTTGCCATCTTGTACATCCGAACGGAGATGGAATCTCGGTAAGGATAGCACCAATTTTGGGCTGTATGTAGTTTCCAATGTCTGCTCTGATACCTGAGATACTTTGCCTAAGTTCTACAAGGGATTCTTGGATCTCGATTGATTCCATGTTTAAGGTTTTAATGATTATGAACGTTCTGATTATATCTTAACATAATTTATAGTATTAGTCAATAATTTAAGTCTAGATAATTTTGACATCATTACTTTTATTAGACCTGCCTGATATCATAAATGGGTGCCAGTTTTTATTTGTTTTGGTTGTGGAATTTTTATGATACTATTTAAGATAGGTAAGATAATATACATACATTACTCATTTAATTACAGTACAAATATGAATTTCGAACGAAGAGGGCCAAATGCATTTGATGAAAATAAATTTCCACTACCAGCAAATGATTTGGCGTCAGCACACGTTGGTCCCAAAGAGGTGATTTTGGTTGAGTCAGAAGAATCAGCAAATTTGGATAATAGTGAACAATCAGTAAATTCTGTTAAAGATGAAAATCAACCCTTAAGACAGTCTATGAAAAAGTCCTTTCAATCGGAGAAGCTCTTTGGTAGTAGTGCTTGGTCAGCTCATGTGTCTAAATTGGGAAGCAATATTAAGGCCAAAAATGCAAAAAGAGAAGAACGCCCAAAAGGCTCTGCAGATTTACCCTTTGGCGTAAATTAAACAGCATAGGGTATAAATAGTTGACAATCATTTATATACATGCTACACTTGTTTACGTTGTTTTTCACTCTCCTTTAGAATTAATTGATTGAGGAACGACACCTCTATCATGACATATACATCATCATCCGGTCGCGGGTCGACCGGTAGACGCTCTTTTGGGCAAGGTTCTTCTGGTGCTTCAACTCGCCAAGGCGGGTCAAGTTCTCGTTACCAATCAGATTCTTCATCTCGTGGAGATAGCTCATCATCTAGACCAGCACGGTCTGGTGGATTTTCAAGTGCATCACGATCTAGCGAAGGTTCATCACGATTCAGTGGTGGATCAAGATCATCTGGCGGTTCACGTTTCGGCGGAGGATCATCTCGATCTTCTTCATACTCATCTCGCAGTAGTGGAGGCGGTTCACGTTTTGGAGGAAATTCTTCTGGCGGTGGACGCCGAAGAAAACAAGCCCCAGAACGAATTGACGTTTCTTTGTTTGTAAACAAAGCAGAAAAAATTGTACACGAGATCTATACTCCGAAACATAAATTTTCTGATTTTCCTATTGATGAACGAGTATTAACAAATATTATGGCAAAAGGGTACGAAAACCCCAGCCCGATTCAAGATCAGGCCATTGCATACGCATTAAAGGGAACAGACGTTATCGGTTTGGCAAACACAGGAACAGGAAAAACCGCTGCGTTTTTGATTCCTTTGTTGCACCGATTATTACAGGATCCTAAAAAACAAGCTTTGGTTATTGCACCTACACGTGAATTAGCAATGCAAATTGAAAAAGAATGTTTTGAATTCGCAAAAAATCTTAACCTGCCATCTGTGGTATGCGTTGGTGGTGCAGGAATGTATCCTCAGTTGAAAAAATTGGAACGTAATCCACGTATCATTATTGGTACACCTGGACGATTGTTGGATTTTGTAAAACGAGGAAAAATAAAATTAGCAAACATTGGTACTATCGTATTAGACGAAGCAGACCGAATGTTAGATATGGGATTCATCAATGATATTACATATATTTTGTCACAGATGCCAAAAGAACGTCATTGTATGTTGTTCTCGGCAACATTTCCTCCGCAGATTGAAACATTGGCGTATGATTTTCTTCAGAACCCAGTAAAAATTGCTGTGGCTTCACGAAATACTTCTAAAAACGTAGATCAAGATATCGTACGTGTTCCTAATAAATCAGAAAAATTCCCAATGTTGGTTTCATTATTACAAAAAAAAGGTTTTGAAAAAGTATTAATTTTCGTTGAAACAAAACGATTTGCTGATGAAATAGAATCACGATTGCAAAATGAAAATTTCTCGGCTGCAGCAATGCATGGCGACAAACGACATAACGAACGTGTTCGCACATTGGAAGCTTTTGAACGAGGACGAATAAAAATATTAATCGCAACAGATGTTGCTGCACGTGGATTGGATGTCAAAGACATTACCCATGTGATCAACTATGACACACCTTCGACCTATGACACTTATGTACACCGTATTGGTCGTACTGGGCGAGGAGATAAAAAGGGAGTTGCACTGACTTTTGTGTAATTCTACTGATTTCTATCAAAAAAACCACCTTCTCGAAAGGTGGTTTTTTTGATATACTATATACATGAAAATTCACATCGCTACCGATCATGCAGGATTTGCCTTGAAAGAAGCTGTTATTGCATATTTGATTGAACAGAATCATGATGTTGTAGATCATGGGGCTTTTTTATTCAAAGAAGATGATGATTATCCAGAATTTATAAAAAAGGCAGCATTTGCTGTATCAGAAAATCCTACAGATAGTATGGGAATTATTTTTGGTGGTAGTGGCCAAGGAGAATCTATCGTTGCAAATAAATATAAAAATGTTCGTTGTGCGTTATGGTATGGCGGATCATATGATATCATTACGTTGGCACGTGAACATAATAATGCAAACATGTTGTCATTGGGTGCACGATTTATTTCCGAAGAAGAATCCATACGTGCTGTGCAGTTATTTTTAGATACACCATTTTCAAATGAACAAAGACATAATCGCAGAATTAACATAATAGAAAATATATGACATTTGAATCACAACCCAAAAAGCCACTATCAGAAAAAGATCAGCTGGAAGTTCAAAAAGCTTTTGTGTTACAACAGTTAGCGGATTTGGATGCAATTGACCGTGATTCTTTAGAAAGAGAAGATGTTCGTTTAGAATCAGAAATTCTTTTGATTAAAGATCAGTTGGCTGATTATTTTCCGAGTGGTTTTCTGAAAGAAGACTATGACCCAACAGAATTTTCTCCAGAAGATCAAGTGGCTATCAATAAGTTACTTGCAAAAAAGGAACAATTGATTAAAGAAAGAAAGGGGGTAAGAGAATTTTTGACTCGTGAAAAAGATGAAATGCAATCAGAATTATTAGACCAATTGGCCGATGTTCAATTAAAACTAAGAAACTTATGATAGAAATTATTCCGGCGTTGATGCCAAAAACAATAGAAGACCTGCATCATTATGCTGGGTTATTTATTAACCATGTACCATTGGTGCAAATTGATATTATGGATGGGGTTTTTGTTCCTAATAGATCATGGCCTTTTATGCAGGGGGGACACCATGATGTAGACAAAATAATCAGCGAAGAAGAAGGTTTGCCACATTGGGATAAAATTGATTTTGAATTAGATTTGATGGTACGTAGACCAGATCGAGATATTATGAAATGGATGAAGGTGGGTGCACGTCGTGTGATTTTTCACTATGCATCATTACCTGATCTCAGTGTAGTTACGTCTGGTCTGGACCCGAACACACGTGAGTATGTAGAAATTGGAATTGCATTAGATATGGAAACACCATTGGATGCCATAGAACCATGGTTAGATGATATTGATTTTGTACAGCTGATGGGAATTGCACATATTGGATATCAGGGAGAACCATTTGATGATCGTGTAGTAGAAAGAATTTCGCAATTACACGAGGCGTATCCCGATTTGGTGATCAGTGTAGACGGTGGGGTTCGGTTGGAAAATATGCGTTCATTAATCGAAGCAGGTGCAACCCGTTTGGCGGTTGGGTCTGCGTTGATCGAATCTGGAGATGTGGTTGCCACATTGGATGAATTTCAGGCAATTGCGTCTGAATATTAATATACTACTCTAACGTGTATTTTTTTGATATACTGTCTGTATGAGTTTTTTAGACGATGCAACATTACAGAATTTAGAATCAAAAGCTAATCAGATACGCCAATCTATTGTATCTATGTTAGTCGAAGCAAAATCAGGTCATACTGCTGGTCCGCTGGGGATGGCAGATATTTTTACTGCATTTTATTTTCATATTTTAAACCACGATCCAAAAAATCCCGAAAAGGAAGATAGGGACAGATTAATACTTTCTAATGGGCATATTGTTCCGGTTCGTTATGCGGCAATGGCGCATGCGGGATATTTTTCATTAGAAGAATTAAAAACGCTTCGAAAATTTGGATCTCGTTTGCAGGGTCATCCTGAAAGACATGCATTACCTGGTGTTGAAACAACATCTGGCCCATTGGGTGAAGGTTTATCACAGGGGTCGGGGATCGCATACGCTGGTCGTATGGACAAGAAAAAATTCTTTACTTACGTTTTATTATCTGACGGCGAAATGCAATGTGGTTTAACTTGGGAAGCAGGAATGTTTGCTGCTGCAAATAAATTAGGGAATTTGATTGCGGTTATTGATCGTAATAATATTCAGATTAATGGAACCACTGAAGATGTAATGCCATTAGAACCATTGACAGATAAATGGCGTGCATTTGGTTGGCATGTACAAGAAGTAGATGGTCATAACATCTCTGGATTCATTGATGCAATCAATCACGCAAAAGCAATCACAACAGCACCATCTATGATTATCGCACACACAATTCCTGGCAAGGGAATTGCAGAGATTGAATATGATTTCAAATGGCACGGAACACCGCCAAATGCAGATCAAGGCGCAGAATTTTTGAAAGAATTGAGAACATTACAAGGGAAAATAGAAGGAGGGCATAGTGAATAATATGTTAAACACAAAATTACAATTAGATCAGGATGTATTGCATCTAGAAACAGTAAAACTTAAACCAACTCGAGATGGTTTTGGTACTGGTCTTATCGAGGCGGGAAAAAAAGATGAACGTGTTGTTGTATTGTGTGCCGACCTGGCAGAATCGACACGTGTTGAAGAATTTAAAAAAACATTTCCAGAACGATATATTGAAATAGGTGTAGCAGAACAAAATTTGGCTGCAGTTGCATCAGGTATGGCAAATTATGGCAAAATTCCTTTTATCGCCAGCTACGCTGCTTTTTCTCCTGGGCGAAACAATGAACAAATACGAACCACAATTGCATTAAATGACGTACCGGTTATTATCGCTGGTTGTCATGCAGGTATTTCTGTTGGTCCAGACGGTGCAACCCATCAGGCATTAGAAGATATTGGATTGATGCGTATGATACCCAATATGACTGTGGTGGTGCCTTGTGATGCTTTTGAAGCGCATCGTGCTACCGTTGCATTGGCACAATATGATAAACCTGGATATCTTCGTTTGGGTCGTGAAAAGACACCTATTATCACAACAGAACAAACTACTTTTGAAATAGGGACTGCTTATACCTATATTGATCAAGAAAATCCAGATGTGGTTATTTTTGCTTGTGGCCCATTTTTGCATACTGCATTGCTGGTTGCAGAGTCGATGCAAAAAAACAATACGTTCTTGTCTGTTGTAAATGTTCCTACCATTAAACCTCTTGATACAAAAACAATTTTAGAACATGCAAAAAAAGCACGGGCAGTAGTAACCATAGAAGAACACCAACGCGCGGGCGGGTTGGGTAGTGCTATTGCAGAATATCTTGTTTCAGAGTTTCCTGTACCTATGGAAATAGTTGCGGTGCACGACCGGTTTGGTCAATCAGGTAGTTTGGCTGAATTAACAAAAGAATATCATCTCGATCAAGATTCTTTGACACAGGCGGTTTCAAAAGTTATTCAACGTAAATTAATTTAAACTATAACCGTCTTTGTTTATATTCAGTAACGCAGCATTCTGCTGAGGGGTTTTTGGGATATCTTTCTTTTCTAATTTTTCTATTTTTGCACGCATTGCACTTTCTTTTTCATAATGATCTCGTAGTTGCTCAACGTATACATGAGGTTGATGTTGAAATTCGTGCTCTTTTGGTTCTTGATTTTTTAGTCTATTAAATTCTAATTTGAGTTTTTGTAATTCTGTTTGGTGGTGAAATCTTTCCATAGTGTATAGTATATTACAATTTTGATAATGCGTCCTGAACTCGTTTTAATTTTTTTATCATTTCGGTTGGATCTAAATCATCAATCATGCTTGCGACATAAGTATCATCGGGAAATCGCGCTAACATGTTTTGGAACAGAGATTGGTATTCTGATTCCAATCTATGAATATGATCATCAATATCTTGTTGCATTTTCAGTATTTTTTCTTGGTTAGTTACTACATGATCTTCATATGGATGGGGAACATCACCCACAGTAGCATCTGGTTTTTGTTGTAATATGTCTTTGATAGAAAGTGGTCTTTTTTCCATATAACTAAATTATTTTTTTAACAACGTAATGATCTGGCTTTTGTGCAAGATATTTTTCTAATGCCTCACGAGATAAAAGACCCTTTTGCGCTCCGATATGTTGTACCACATTCATAGAATTAATCGGCCCCCAAGTCAATGCTTCGGGAACTGATTTATCCAATGCAATAGCAGCTGTAAAGGTAGAAGAAAAAGCATCTCCAGCACCAGTTCGTTCAACAGGAGGTTTTGGGTCTGGGTACATTGGTATATACCAACCATCAGTTCCGTCATATGCATACGCGCCCGCGGGTCCGTCGGTGATAATTGCAACTTTTGGTCCACGTGCGTGCATTTCGATTAATAATGTATTGATATTCTGTTCTTCTGTTTCCAATATTTTTTGCGCTTCTTCTTTGTTACAAAAAAATAAATCTGACTGTTTGTAGAGTTTTTCTAATGTTGCATATCCTAATTTCATTTGAAATGTTCCTGGTTGAAATGCCAACTTTGTTTCAGGATGCTGTTCAAGATATTCTGCGATTTGCATGTGATAAGGTAATGAATTTTCAGCTAATGAACTGAGATATATCCATTTTGGGGCAGGGGTTGCCATATCAAAATCATAAGAAAATTCTTCATGTTTTACCAAAATAGTTCGTTCAGCTTGGTAGCTTAATACATAATGATAATTTGTTTTTTTACCTTCTTCGGTTTTAATACGGGAAGTGTTAATATTTTCTCCGTTTAAATAATCGATACATTCTTTTCCAAAATCATCAGACCCAACATGGGTAATGAGTGCAGTTTGTAATCCCAATCGAGAAGCAGAAACTGCGGCGTTTGGGCTATTGCCAACTGCTTTTACAACATTTACATCTTTGTAGGGAATTTTGTCACCCCATTTCATTGATATGGTGCATGCATTTGTATTAATATCGCAATGTACTGAAGCATCTTGTAATTCGATGAATGCATCAGTGACAATATCTCCGATGGCTAAAAAATCTATTTG
>CAZAZY010000004.1:0-13455 GCA_964489785.1 uncultured Candidatus Saccharibacteria bacterium | reverse complement strand
ATGGCCGAAAGCGATCTTAATCTGAAAAACCCTTTATTTCTTTTGCAAAAGAGGGGGCTAATGAATGATAAAGGAATTACATCGCAAGACCTTTATTTTTTTGAAGATCCAATTGCCGCTCATCGAACAGCGGAAAATAAAGACATTCGACTTTCAAAAGAATGCTGGATAAGGATGTCTGTAAGTGGAAAGGAATTTACCACCAAAATTAGTGCAGGTTGTATAGTTCCAGAACATTTACAAAATGTCGAACCAGTATATGCTGGTAAAACAATCAAGTCCATGTTTTCAGAGGGCGCTAAATATTAGCATTCTCAGATGTGTACAGAGTCCCGAACGCGAAAGTGTTCGGGGCTATTTTTTTACCCAAAATAATCTCATATGATATAATGAAATTATGAAAACATTACGTGAATATATTACATGGGCGGAACAAGAAAAAATTGCAATTGGTCATTTTAATGTTGCTACATTGGAAATGGTGCATGCAGTTATTGATGCATTGAAAATTGTGCGTGAAAAAACAGGAAAAGATATTCCGGTAGTGTTGGGCGTTGCCGAAGGTGAACAAGATTGGATGGGAATTCATGAAATATCTGCATTGGTTGAAGAATATCGATCCCAAGGTCTTCCAGTTTTTTTGAATGCGGATCATACGTTTACCGTCGAACGTGTACAATATGCCATAGATGCTGGATTTGATATGGTTATTTTTGATGGAGCAAAAATTTCTTATGAGGATAATGTTGAAAAAACAAAACAGGTCGTTGCATATGCAGGTTCTTGTGGTCGTGAAGTATTGGTCGAAGCTGAATTAGGGTATATTGGCAGTGGTTCTGATATTAAAGATTCTATACCAGATGGGGCAGGGATGATGACATCACCAGAAGAATCAAAACGATTTGTGGAACAAACAGGGGTAGATTTATTGGCTCCATCAGTGGGAAATATTCACGGTATGGTAAAAGGGGGTAATCCTCATATTGATGCTGAATTGGTAAAACAAATACGAGAAACTGCAGGCGTGCCATTGGTGTTGCATGGTGGTTCTGGAATCAGCGATGCGGATATTGCTGCGGGGATTAAATCTGGAATAGGTATGATCCATGTCAGTACAGAATTACGTCTTGCGTATCGTACTGCATTAGAGCAATCGTTGGCAAATACAACAGATTTGGCACCATATAAATATTTACCAGCCGCACGTGATGCGGTTCGAGATGTGGTTGTTTCAAAATTAGAACTTTTTATTCATTATAAATAGTGTATATTATATGTATATCAATATTTCAGTGAAACATATTACGTTGTTGCTTCGATTGATAATGGGTTGGTTATTCTTTTATGCAGGTTTTTCAAAAGTAGTTAATCCTGACTGGACATCAGCTGGATATCTTTCCGCTGCAAAAACGTTCCCAGAATTATTTGCATGGTTTGCCGATTCTTCACGAATTGGTATTGTTGATTTTTTGAATCAATGGGGGTTGTTGTTGATTGGGGTTGCGCTGATTTTGGGATGGTTTGTTTCCATGGCTTCTTTTGCTGGAATAGTTCTTATGATATTGTACTGGCTTCCTTTATTAAATTTTCCTTATGTGGGAAATGGCTTTATTGTAGATGATCATATTATTTATATCTGTGTGTTTATGTATCTTTGGATTTCGCACGCAGGGTCATTTGTTGGTATAGACAGGTTTCGTCGTTAATATATATGGATGAAAAAACACTACAAGAAGATACAATGATTTCTGTTTCAGGATTACCTTGGATCCAAGAATTACAAAAATCCATTTCCGGGGATGTGGTTTTTGATGATGCAACTATTTTGTCACACAGCACTGACTGGAGTCTTTTTTCTATTCGCCCACAGGTGATAGTTTTTCCCAAGGATGCATTGGATATATCACGCATTGTTTCTATTGTATCTGCTTATAAAAAACAATTTCCAGAATTATCCATTACTGCACGTGCAGCTGGAACTGATATGACAGGTGGGCCACTAAATACATCCATTATTATGGATACTACACGATATATGCAGGGAACATTGTCAGTAGAAAAAACAAAGCTATTTCCTGATCAAAAATCTTTTTATGGTCATGTATATTCTGTACCTGGATTATCCCGGGTGTTACCGGGAACCTATTACCGTGATTTTGAAAAAGAAACTTTATCACACGGGCTTGTGTTGCCATGTTATCCCGCATCAAAAGATTTGTGTGCAGTGGGTGGTATGGTCGCCAACAATGGTGCCGGAGAGAAAACTTTGAAATATGGACAGAATAAAGATTTTGTAAAAGAATTGAAAGTCGTTTTTTCTGATGGTAATGAATATATTGTACGACCGCTGTCTTTTGCAGAATTGCAAACCAAAATACAGCAAAATAATTTTGAAGGTAATGTCTACGCAGAAATATACACACTGATAAAAAACAACTGGGATATCATTCAACAAAAAAAACCCGTGACATCAAAAAACGCCAGTGGGTATTATCTATGGGATGTTATTCAATCTGATTCAATAGAATCTTTTGAATCAGGAGCAGGTTTTTTTGATATGACAAAATTGATTGTCGGCGCACAGGGGACAACGGGCATGATTACTGAAATTACCTATGGTTTAGTAGACGTACAACCTGCGCATGATTTGTTGGTGGTGTATGTGCGTGATTTGGATGTTGTTCCAGAATTGGTAAAACGATTAATGCAATTTGATATCGAAATGTTGGAAATGTATGATGATAATACATTTAAAATCGGTATAAAATTTTTCAAAGATTTCATCAAAGATAAAGGATTTTTTGGAGCTATTCGCTACAGTATTCGATTTTTCCCTGAAGTTTGGATGGCAATAACAAAGGGTGTTCCAAAGTTAATTGTATTGGCCGAATTTACCGGTAATGATGAAATCAAATTGCATGCAGAAATGAAAAAAGCACAAACCGCATTATCTGATCTGGGTGTTGCGGTACGACAGGTTCCTCGTGATGAAGAAGAAGAAAAGTTTTGGGATTTCCGACATGATTCATTTAAAATTCTTACCGAACACAGTATGGAAACACGCGCCGCAGGAGAGGGAACCAGAACCGTTCCGTTTATCGATGACATTGCCGTGAATCCAGAATATTTACCCGAATATCTTCCGAAATTAATGAAGATATTAAATGAATATGAACTGTTATATACCATAGCAGGTCATTTGGGTAATGGAAATTTTCATGTTATTCCATTGATGCGATTGGATGAAATCGGGGATGGACAAAGAATCCTGGAAATTTCTGACAAAATATATGATTTGGCAAAACAATACCATGGATCATTTTCCGCTGAACATAATGACGGTATTATTCGTACTCCGTATTTGGAAAAACAATTTGGTGCTGATATGGTCCAGATATTTCAATCAGTAAAAAACACCTTTGATCCATTGAATATATTTAATCCAGGGAAAAAGGTTGGGGGAACCATGGCCGATATTAAAAAAAATATCGCTATTGACAAAAAGTCATAAAAATGACAGTCTAAAAATAGACTACGAAATCTTGCAATTGAGCAAGGTGGGTATAGTTCTTCGATAAATTAATACAAAGAAAAAGCTATGAAAAGCTATCTCTTTTTGAGCCTCAGCGCTCTCGTTTTTGCATTCTCTGGTTGCAGTGGTACTGGTTATGCAGATGATATGCCGGTGAAAGAATTATCCGAATTTGGATATATTACCGTCACCGATGATTCAATGATGCTTTCAGATTGGGAAAGCCATTATGTATCCGAGCTTGGATGGGATGTAGATTTCTCGGACGTTTTGGTTTCTAAAAAACCAGAAGGTAATTACCGTCTTTTGGTGATTGCAAAAGGTTTAACAATGAACCAGGTATGGAATTCCTGGAAATTTCCCAAGGCGAGCTCATTTAAAAATTTAGATGAAATTATTGCCATCAATAGTCGGAATGCCGACAAGGGGCATTATGCAATTTGGGTGAAAAATGGACTCTCTCCGGATACAGAGTTTTTGGGCTTCAATGTTGCTCATGTTGATCCTGATATGAAAATTGGAATTACATTATTAGAGCGTATGGTTTTTGAATCTAAACATTACGCTGAAACAGGCAGGTCTTTGGATCGCTCTGGAGGCACTTTTTGTTCTGGATCTCGTACTATTGATGGGGGGATACCTAGTGTTGGATTAGGTGATAATGTAGTACGTGTAAATTCTTATACTACCAGCGTGAAAGATGAAAGCTTTGGAGTCCGTGCAGTAGCTCTGAATTAATTTTTCTTTGATTTTTCATGGGACGGCTTGCAAAAGTCGTCCCTATTTTTTATATAAGAAAAAAAATACCCAAAGTTGTTTAATCGTCAGAGGCTAGAAGCTAGTTACTAGAAGCTTATATATACTCTTTACTTTTCCAAATTTTCGGGTATACTCTGTACCTGTATGACAACACTTACCGTAACTGCGCGTGACGCACAAATAAAAGGTTCAAAAATTAGAAATGAAGGCAATATTCCAGCTGTGGTATATGGTATGGGTGTTGAACCTATGTCTGTAACTATTCCTGCAATAGATTTTATTAAAGTTTTCAAAACAGCAGGGGAAACATCAACTATCACTGTTTCATTTGATGGTAAAAAAATCATGGCATTGATTCACGATGTACAACATGATCCTGTATCAGGTTCTATTTTGCATGTTGATCTTTTTGCAATTTCAGAAGACCGACCAGTAACAGTTTCTGTACCATTGATATTCGAAGGTATCTCACCTGCAGTAAAAAACAATATGGGTAACTTGGTAAAAGTGTTACATGAATTAGAAATCGAAGTATTACCAAAGCATTTGCCACACGATCTAACTGTTGATATTTCTGTATTAGATGTTGCGAATGCACAAATTTTGGTTCAAGATATTAAACTTCCAACTAGTGCAAAAGCTATTTTAGATGGTGACGAAGTTATTGCTTTGATTACCGCACAACAAGAAGAGTCAGAAGAAACTGCTACTGCAATTGATTTCTCTGCCATTGCAGTACAAAAGAAAGGTAAAAAAGAAGAAGACGCTGAATAATAATTTCTTTTGTGATATACTAGACGAGTGTAAGATTTCTATCTGACACTCGTCTTTGTTTATATATGACTTTTCAAAACACAACAAAATATATACTTATTCCAATATTCTTTTTGGGAATAGTGTTTTTTTCTGGGTATGTATTGGTGCGGGCTCAGTCATTATCAACGGCAAACCAAACCCAGGATGCATTGCGTGCAAAATTGGCTGAATATGAAAAAGAAATTGCTGAAACAGAAAAGCAGTTACAGCAACAAAAAGGTAATTCTGCATCGCTACAAAATGATATTGCTATTTTAAATGCAGAAATTAGAAAGACCCGTCTGGCTATTGAATCTCAACAATTAGTTATTCAAAAATTATCTGGTGAAATTGGACAGAAAAATCAAACATTGTCGCAGTTGCAATCCAAAATGGAACGACAAAAAGAATCACTAGGAGAATTATTACGAAAAACACAAGCATTGGATTCTTATAGTACGTTGGAAGTTGTGTTATCTAACCGAAATATATCTGAATTTTTTGCTGACAGGGATTCTTTTCAGGTGATCAAGCAGGCAATTGCAGAATCATTTGATGAAATACGTGTATTGCAGGGTGAAACGACTGCTGTAAAAAAAAGTCTTGAACAACGACGCAAGGAAGAAGATGATGTTCGTTATGAATTAGAACAAAACAGAAACACTGTCCAAAAACAAGAATCTGAACAAAAACAACTATTGAATATTAGTAAAACAAAAGAAAAATCATATGAAGAAATTATCAAAGATCGCCAAGCCCAAGCCGCTGCCATTCGTGCAGAGTTAGTTCGATTCCAAGGTAGTGGGGTACAAAGTCGTTCTATTTCTTTTGGAGAGGCGTATGACTATGCAAAAGCAGCATCAGCAAAAACAGGAATCAGACCTGCATTTATTTTGGCGATCATGCAACAGGAAACTGGATTTGGTCGTAATGTTGGTGGATGTTACGTAACACAAAAACCAATTGCATCCACAACGGGTGTGTTTGTTGCGGATGGAATTTATATTAATTCTGGGAATCCATCAAAAAAGAATATGATACCTAGTAACTTTGATAACTTTGTGAAAATTACCGCATCATTGGGTATGGACTGGAAAAAGACTCCGATTTCATGTGCATTAGTTCGATCTGATGGAAGTTTGTTTGGCTATGGTGGGGCTATGGGTTATACCCAATTTATTCCAAACACTTGGATGATTGTAGAATCTCGAGTCCGTGAATATACTGGTGCATCAGTTGCAAATCCATGGGATCCACGACATGCAGTGTATGCAACCGCTATTTTCTTGCGTGATTTGGGTGCACATGCTCAAACATACAGCACAGAACATAATGCAGCATGTCGTTATTATGGGCAGTGTTCTACATATGCAGATTCTGTTATGAATAAAGCTACTGCAATCCAACAAACCATTAATCAACTGGAAAAACTTAACCAGAGATAGGTTTGGTTGCTTTTTAGGACTTGTTGTGTTAAGATGTTTTTTGTATGAAATCAGACATTCACCCAACAAATTATCACTTGGCAGTTTTTGAAGACACCTCATCTGGGTCTCGGTTCTTGCTTGGTACAACATTGAAATCAACTCAGGAAACCACTTTTGACGATGGAAAAACTTATCCATTGATTCGTGTTGAAATCTCTAGTCAATCACATCCTTTTTATACTGGAAAAGAAACTGGGCTAAGTACACGTGGACGTGCAGATCGTTTCCGAAAGATGCAAGAAAAAACAGAGTCTTTGAAAAAAGAAGCAAAAGCGTAAATATTTTATTTGAAAAAAGAACACCCTGTGTTCTTTTTTCCTATTTCCATGGACCTAAATATTCAAGAATTAAAAGAAAATCATAAAACATCATATCTCGCTGGCGAGCTTGTTCGACTACAAGAATCAGAATCAGAACTATTGGAATTATTGAATGCAGAACCAGAGATGAAAGAATTAACTGAAGAGGAATTGTCTACGGTGCGTCAGATGCGTGAAGGAATAGAAAAACAAATACAGGATATTTTAAAGAAAGAACAAGAAGAGGAAGAATTTCCTAATGAAATTATTCTCGAAGTTCGTGCAGGTGCGGGTGGGGACGAAGCTTCATTGTTTGCATATCAATTAGCAAATATGTATCAAGCCTATGCTGAAACTCAGGGATGGCAATGGTCTACGATTGATGTATCGCGAAATGAAATTGGTGGATACAAAGAAGCTTCTTTTGAAATCAAGGGTATTGATGTGTATAAAAGATTCCGTTATGAAACGGGTGTTCATCGTGTACAACGTGTTCCCGCAACAGAAAAACAAGGACGTATTCATACATCAACTGCATCAGTTGCGGTATTGCCTTTGCGTAAAAAAACAACAATTGTATTAAACGAAGCTGATTTAGAATTTGAAACATCTCGTTCTGGTGGTGCTGGAGGGCAAAACGTGAACAAGGTAGAAACTGCCGTACGTGTCATTCACAAACCAACAGGTTTAGATGTACGATCGACATCAGAACGCTCTCAATTAAAAAACCGTGAACAAGCATTATCTATTTTGACTGCAAAGCTACAAATGTTGCATGAAGAAGAAGAAGCAAAAAAATATGCATCTGAACGTAAAAACCAAATTGGAACAGGGGATCGTAGTGAAAAAATCCGAACATACAATGGTCCGCAAGATCGTGTTACTGATCACCGCATCCGAGAATCATGGAGTAATATGCCAGGGATTCTAGGGGGTGATATTCAAAAAATATTTGATGCTTTGGCTAGCTTCCAAGGCGAACCTGCGACTGGGGATGAATAATCTTTGCATTAAATAATAGGCGTGCTACACTATAACCACGTAGATTCCTCGTCTCGTCCGAGTGTGCAGCAGATGAGCCGTGTGTGCTTTGTGTGTGCTATTCCATCGGTGATGTGGGCTACGTTCGTCTCTTTGACGAATATTATTAGCTGATTACGCACATGCGTTTTTCTATGGCATACAAACTATATATTGCAGGACTTCCTTATTCTGCAACAGAACAAGACCTTTCTGGACATTTTGGACAGGCTGGTACAGTTGTATCTTCTATCATCATCCGTGATAAAATGAACCAAGACCGATCACGAGGTTTCGGATTCGTTGAAATGGACAATGAAGCAGAAGGACAAAAAGCTATTGAAATGTTTGACGGAAAAGACTTTGGAGGCCGATCTATTTCGGTTTCTGTAGCTCGACCTCGAGAATAATTTCGATGCAATAAAAACCCGTCGCCATCTGGTGACGGGTTTTTACTTATATTGACTATATATTTGGTACATGTTACTTTGCTAGTAGTGCATAGCTCTTTTATAAAAACAAAATAAGTTTGTCGTAGCTATAATTTTCTCAAAACACATGGGGGATTTATAGTTACGACAAACCTCGATTCGAGTTAGGTCCAATGGCAAAAAACCCAACAGTCATGACACAGGTTACAGACAATCAACTGGCTCGATATTTTCGCTTTATGGCGGATATTAGTGCAAGAATCTTGAAAGGGTCTTTGGATCCTGAACAGATTATGAATGTAATCCGTCCATTAATTGGACAGAAAAAGAAGGTCTTACCAAAAGGTATTTTAATTCAACAAACCCTTTATCTTGAACTCGTTTCAGCTGATCTCAGGGGGGATGTGCCGGCTTTTCTCTATAAAATGAAAGACAGAAAGAATGGTTTTTTTAGAGACATATATCGGTCATTTAATGTTGATGAAATAAGCAATCTTGCTTTTCCTTCGTGGAATCAAGCTGAGGAATTTGCCCAAAGCCATCCTGCTTGGTTTACTGAGAATAACGAAGAAAACAAAACATTTATTCTTTATACTGATCGCGAAAAAAACCTTTACGTTGGGAATTTTTGGGTTTATAAGAATGGTGGTTTTGGTCAGGTTGGATACAGACCAACTCTTGATGAAGAGTTTGATGATTTTATTTGGAAGGGTAGAGATAATCATCGCTTTGTAATTTCCGCTATAGGTCTTTTGGATAACTTGAATAAAGAATCTCATTGAAAGCATAATCCCCCTGACGCCATTTGGTGTCGGGGGGCTTTTTATTATGGCACCATATTGAGGTAACCGCTATTCTGTGGTAGTATATAAACATATGACACACGAAGATATAAAAAATGCAATGAAAGACGCGATGCGTGCAAAAGATACTGTTCGATTAGGAGTAATACGTTCTATTGCTTCGGCTTGTACCAATGCGTTGGTTTCTGCTGGAAAAATGCCCCAAGACATGCTACCCGAAGAAGAGGTAATGGCAGTAATCACACGATTGGCAAAACAACGAAAAGATTCTATCGAACAATTTGAAACAGGTGGCCGATCAGATTTGGCAGAAGATGAAAAAAAAGAATTAGCTATTCTACAAGAATTCCTCCCTACATTAATGTCCATAGAAGAAATCATGCCATATGCACAGGCTAAAAAAAATGAACTGGGCGTTGAAGATAAGGCAAAAATGGGAATATTGGTTGGTGCAATCATGAAAGAATTACAAGGCAAGGCAGATGGTGCTGATGTAAAATCTGCTGTTGAAAAACTATTTATTTAATTATGGTAAAACTACTTGCACGTTTGTTAATTAACGCTCTTGCCGTTATGGTGGTGGCGTATGTGGTTCCTGGGTTGGGTGTAGATTCATTCTATACTGCAGTTATTGTTGCATTGGTATTGGCAATTGTGAATGTAACGTTAAAACCAATTCTGTTATTATTAACATTACCTATTACTATTATTACATTCGGATTATTTGCTATTGTTGTGAACAGTCTTTTGTTTTGGTGGATAGGCTCTTTTGTCCAAGGCTTTACTGTGGCACATTTTACGGCAGCTCTTTTAGGATCTTTGTTGGTTTCCGTGGTTGTATGGTTTGGTCACATGTTGTTCAAATTAAAATAATATGAATTCTTCCTCGGTTACATTGGTTACTCATAATGGTAAATTTCATGCAGATGATATTTTTGCTTGTGCAACGTTAAAATTACTTTTGCAAAAACAAAATATTTCTTTTACCGTAGAACGTACCCGAGATGAGCAAATTATCAACCAGGGAACCTATGTGTTTGATGTTGGGGGAATCTATAATCCAGAACAAAAAAGATTTGATCATCACCAGATTGGTGGTGCAGGAAATCGTGACAACGGAACTCCATACGCTGCATTTGGATTAGTATGGAAAGCATACGGTGCACAGGTGTGTGAATCAGATACTATTGCAGCTTTTTTGGATAATAGATTGGTTGCACCCATAGATGCCGAAGATAACGGAGTATCTATTTGTTCAATGCACGGAGATATTTCTCCGTATAAAATTCAAGATGTTTTTGCTTCGTTTCGTCCCACATGGAAAGAAGGGTATTCCGACGAACAATACATGAAGCAATTTTTATACGCAGTTGATTTGGCGGTAGTTATTTTGGAAAGAGAAATTGCGTGGCATAAAGATGCCGAGCAAGCGAGAGATTTATTTAATGCAGATTATGAAAAGAGAACCCATGATCAGATTATTGTATTGTCAGATGAATATCCTTGGGAATTGTTTGCACATGAACACGAAGATATTTTATTTGTCGTATATCCACGTTGCAATGTATGGCGAGTGGGAACCATGAGAAAAGAAAAATTTTCTTTTGAAAACAAAAAAGATTTTCCTATTACATGGGCAGGATTACGGGATGCTGATTTACAACGGGTGACCGGTGTATCTGATGCTATTTTTTGTCATAATGCAAGATTTTTAGCTGTCGCAAAATCAAAAGAAGGTGCATTACAATTGGCAGAAAAAGCACTTGCAGAAAATTAATTTTTATTGTATTATATACTCCTAACACATAGATTTATGGCTTTTATTGATGCACTTACATTACAACTCGAAGCAGGAAAAGGCGGTGACGGCGTAGTTCGTTGGCGTAGAGAAAAATTCAAACCCATGTCAGGCCCTGGTGGTGGTAATGGTGGTAATGGTGGTAATGTGTATGCAAAAGCTACACGCGATTTAGGCTATTTAGTGTACTATCAACACAAAAAGAAATTCAAGGCAGATAACGGAGTTCCAGGATCTAAGAATGGAAAAGAAGGTGCACGTGGAGAGGATCTATTTCTCTTGTTTCCTATTGGGACAGTTATTACGAATAAAACCACTGGGTTGGTCTATGAATTATTAGAAGCAGATCAGGAAATTTTGTTATTAGATGGTGGTCGTGGGGGATTAGGTAACGAACATTTCAAATCATCTCGTAATGTTACACCATTGGAATCAACACCAGGTAAACCAGGTGAATCAGGTGAATTTTTTGTTGAATTACGATTGATTGCCGATATTGGATTGGTTGGATTACCAAATGCTGGAAAATCTACACTGTTGAATATGTTAACTAATGCAAAATCAAAAGTAGGTTCATATCAATTTACGACATTAGAACCACATCTTGGGGTATTACCGGATGGACAAATTTTAGCAGATATTCCAGGGTTAATCGAAGGTGCATCAACCGGCAAGGGTCTTGGGCATGCATTTTTGCGACACATTGTACGCACAAAAAAAATAGCTCATATTGTTGCATTAGATGAAGAAGATCCAATACATAATTATGAAATGATTCGAGAAGAATTGCGTCAGCATGATCCGCTGTTGGTGGAAAAAGACGAAGTAATTATTTTTTCAAAACAAGACATGATCGATGAAAAAACTGCATCAGATATTGAAAAGAAATTCAAGAAAAAATATCCAAAAATAAAAACAATTATTGTGTCAGCATATGATGATGCCAGTATAAAAAATCTTGTTCAATTTTTGTCTGTATAATTTTTTGAAATAAATAGCCCCCTGTCATGTGTGTGACAGGGGGCTATTTGATGATTACCTCTTTTGGTGCAAGAGGTGTCTCCCGAAGCCCTTTTGTGGTTTTCCAAGATGTTTGGGAAACCGTTGGTTTGGTCTCGTTGATTGCTTTTCTGGGCGTGAAAGTCTGAGAAAAGTAATAACGAAAGACATAAACGGTTGAAGTGAAGGAAATGGATTATACCTATTCACTTCAGTGGAGATTCTTTGCTGTTGCTTCATGATGTGCAATTTGAGTTTATTCAAAGATAACACAAAAACATTCCTCTGTACAGCTCTTTCTGAATATAGATTATTTTGGTATACTACGTGGTAGTATATGACTCAAAAATATTATCCAACCATTGGTCTTGAAATACATGCAGAATTAGCAACAGAATCAAAGATGTTCTGTTCTTGTAAAAACAATCCCGATGAGGAACATCCTAATGTAAATATCTGTCCTGTATGTATGGCACACCCTGGCGCATTGCCAACATTTAATAAAAAGGCTATTGAATCCATGATAAAAATCGGTATGGCTGTTGGTGGTAATGTCGCTGATTTTACTGAATTTGATAGAAAAAATTATTTTTATCCAGATATTCCAAAAGGCTATCAGATTACCCAATATAAATTTCCTATCGTATCGGGTGGGGAATTAGCTGGTGTAGCATTAACTCGTATTCATTTAGAAGAAGATACTGGTACATCAAAACACGATGCAGGTGCAGGGTCATTGATTGATTATAATCGCGCGGGTGTTCCGTTGATGGAATTAGTAACTGAACCAGTAATTCATGATGCGGATACTGCAATGCGTTTTGCAAAAGAATTACAGCTACTATTACGCACATTAGGTGTAGGACATGCAAACATGGAAAAAGGTGAAATGCGTGTCGAAGCAAACATTTCCATTTCTCCTGATCCGAATGTATTTGGTACAAAAGTAGAAGTAAAAAATTTAAATAGTTTTTCTGTGGTGGGCAAGGCAATTACGTATGAAATAAAGCGCATGACTGCATTACACGAAGCTGGTCGCGCAGACGAGATTGTTCAGGAAACACGAGGCTGGAATGATATCAAAGGAGAAACATTCAGCCAACGAACAAAGGAATCTGCACATGATTATCGATATTTTCCAGATCCTGATTTACCTAAATTGCATCTGCATTCGTTGTTTTCTTTGGATGAAATAAAAGGTAGCTTACCTGAATTGCCATGGGAAAAACGGGATCGCTACGCATCAGAATATGGCATCAAGCCAGAAGATGTTGAATCATATGTAACCGATATTACATTGGGTGCATATTTTGAAAAAGTAGTTTCTTTGTTTTCTGAAAAAGATGCAGGATTAATTGTATTGGCATCAAATTATATTACGTCTGATTTAATCGGGTTACAAAAATCAAACCCTGAATTTGTATTTCCAACACCAGAATTGTTTGCAGAATTAATTGGTTTGGCGAATGATGGTTTATTATCATCACGTGCAGTAAAAGATATCTTGCCGATATTAGCTAGTGAAAATAGAT
>CAZAZY010000003.1:11173-50522 GCA_964489785.1 uncultured Candidatus Saccharibacteria bacterium | reverse complement strand
CTTTACGAGCGCATTGCTCTTTCAGAACAGCTACTAGCTCAGGAGCGTAGTGTTCACCTGGTTTTGTACTAATACCAACCAAGTATACCTTAAACCACTGAGGATGATCTTGACGATGGACTTCGGCAAGCTTTTTGATTTTAATATCTCCACCTTGCACATCACTAAAGTCGCTAATCTGGCTTGCTGTATACCACCCTTCGGGAGCTTGCTCTTTACGAGCGCAGAGCTTTTTGAGGATGGCTACCAGATCAGGTGCGTAGTGTTCAGTCCAACTTGGTCCCGACAAATACATCCTAAACCATATTGAGTAGTCTTTGCGATATGTTTCGGCAAGTTTTTTGACCCTATCATAGTTACCTTGAACATCATCCATTTCACTAATCTGGCTTGCTGTATACCACCCTTCCTGAGCTTGTTCTCGAACATACTTATCAGCATATTCTTTCACAACCCTTATCACCTCTTCTTCGGTGACGTGGACTGATTCAATCACATCATCACACAGATCCTGTTCAATATCAGAAGTAGAGATAAGGCGCTTGCGCATTCCTTTCATTTCTCTTTCTCCTAATACTTTGGGTAACACCATAGAATTACCCTCTAGAACCTGTGAATAGAACACCTGATCCCTGCCTTCGAACATCAACTGCACAACATATGCAATTTTGTCTGGCATCAGTTCCCACAAGCGTGTTGCCCTACCTGCCCCCTGAGTCAAACCGACAAGCGATCCAACAGGATAAGCAAATATGACTCCACAAACACCCTTATCATCGAAACCAGTTTTGGGTACATCGACTCCAACAAGAACTTCAAATTTGTTGTCCTTGAAGTCATCGAAAAGATCTTTCCGATCATCCCTTGACATGGCACCTTCGATCAGTCGTGCAGTGACACCTTGGCGAACCAACTCTTCTACTAGATCGCGTCCTTGTTCCACCGTTAAGGTAAACATGACGAATCGCAGACCCTTTGGTTGAAACAATTTCTTGTACAAACGTGTCGCAGCAATGTTTCCACCTTGGCGGATTATATCGCTACTTATTCGTTCTGTGTATTCAGACGTTGCCTCTCCCTGTAATCTTCCAGCGATCTTGATTTTTACCTTACCGGTCATAACCTGAATACCTGACAGCATTCCTACATTAACGGCTTCGAGAACTGAAATTTTGTGAACTTCAAGTCCTAGCCATTCTTTGAGGTTTTTCTCTTCAGAATATTCAGATGTGGCAGTAAAGCCAATAATAATAGCATGCTGTTGTTCATCTATCTTTGCCCGGGTGACCACACCCAGTGCCAAGTGAGCTTCGTCAAGAAATATGACCGAATATTGTTTCAACTCGTCATTATTCAATCTGGCAAAGCTTTGGTAGGTCATAACAGTCACATGTTGACCATTACTCTTCCAACCTCCACCTCGAAGCCCAACGAAAAGACGTACCGCAAATTTTGTAAATTCATCCCTCATCTGCGAAAGCAGATCAATCTTTGGTACAAGAATCAAAATCTTGATATCCTGTGATCCATTGATAATAGCATCGGCAAGCGTAGCCTGAAGGAATGCTTTACCCATTCCCGTTGGTCCTTCAATGTACATAGTACGGAATCCGTCTATGATAGCCTGACGTATTTTTGTATAGAACGTTTCCTGTCCTTTACGAAATACATTAACAGGAACGTACGATAGTAGATTCGCTACGATTAACGTAAATCGATTTTCCATTGTATGAATTTTTCAAGGAGCAGATCATTTGTTCACCGCTTGATATACAATGTGTCACATTATATATTATTTGTCAATACCTACTTATTCAGTCTTGCTTTTTTGAAAAGATATGCTAGTATAGATAAAAACATTCAGCACATGATCTACGCAATCATTCCGCTGTCAGTCGCATTAGCAACTGACCTGCCCAGGATGATTCATCGTGATCATCCTGAAATTGAAATTATTGTCCTTTCTGTTAATGAGGCTCAACAAACATACCCTCAAGGCAACGATTGTTGCATTTTGACTGGATTAGTTGAACCTCTCATTGCTTTTCAAGAATACGAGACCTTTCTCACTTTTCCCAACCAAGAACCCAGGGCTGTTTGCACCACGGGTTGGACGGGAAGAATTCTGGATCTGATCCGGTTGTCGCTTCGACCACCTTGAATATTGGGCCATCGAGTTTTACTCGATGGCCCACCTTTTTTATATAAAAAAACCCGCCATACGCTATGCGCATGACGGGGTATTTGGTAAACCTGATTCATTTATTCTTTCAGGCAATATGCAGAATCAGGAACATCTTTCCAATGTTGTTTTACCTTCTCTTTCGCTGGATCAGAACAAAGGTCTTCCAATAGTTGAAGTGATTCTTGTTTGGAATCGGACCTAAGATGTTTTTCCAAGAAGTAAAATATAGTTTTTTTCTCCTTCAACCCTGGAACAAGGGACTCCATGAGAACAAGAAAATACCAAACTCTTCCTTCGTACTGTTTTTTCTCCCAATAAAAAGAATGGGGATCCGATGCAATAATTTCACACAAAAGAGAAATATCCGCGTGTCCGATACTGGGATCAGGATCTTTATTTTCTTTATCATTATTAATATTCAGAGAGAAGCGATTATGTACGGGATCACCATAAAATTTATTCACAACTGTCATGATGTTTATTATCCCTCCACCACGTCTCATGGCAAAATGTCCTGATTCTTCAGAGCGAACAGTCCATCCAACGGTTTGCTGGTTAATCAACTGAATCCTTTTTAGTAAATCTTCCATTGTACAGGTGTTTTGGTTCAAATACACACTACAATAATGCATTCAAACACACAACCTTGACAAAAAAAAAGAAATTGTGTTAAATATAAAAGAACCAAACAGAAACTGCACATGAACACAATGGAACGCCCTTGCTTTACCGTCTGCGAAAATGAGTCTGATCACGGACATTTTATTATTCCATCAATCCAGGGAATGAGCTTGCCAATATATTGCAAAGAACATGCTCTTTTGTGTTTGAATGGATTAATCCGAGATGAGATTATCGATTCAGCATTTAAAACAGCGATCATGCAAGATATCAATACCTGTAATCTGCCAAACACTGAAACCCCCGAGGTACGCAGAAAAACAGAAAAGATATCAGATGTGATTTCTTTTATTTTACAGGCAATGCACGAAAAAAGCTCATTTGATGACAGGGGTCTTTGTAAAAACTAGCCTATCATCTAACTGCAAAAAAAAAGCCCGAACCGTTATACGGTTCGGGTAATTTTTTATGTATCTATTTCTCCCCCTTTCTCCAGTTTTCTATTTTTTTATGATCACCAGATAATAAGACTTTTGGGACTTTGTAGTTTTTTCCCTGCCAAGGTAAGATTTCGGGTCGTGTATACATTTCATGACTGGAAACACGATTTTCTTCGATTGATTCTTGTTTACCTAATACGCCAGGAATCTGTCGTGCCATAACATCTATCATTACCATTCCGGCCAATTCCCCACCTGTCAGTATAAAATCTCCAATAGAAATTTCTGTGGCCCGTAATGCTTTTTTTACACGACTGTCGATTCCTTCGTAGCGTCCACAAATAATAATAATATCTTCCAAACCTTTTTTCGCAACCATCTTTTGCGCATAGGTATTCGTAAACATTTCACCACCCGCAGCGGTGATAAATACTTTTGCATCTTTTTTCTTTGTCTTGATTTTTTTTACCGCTTCTAAAATAGGTTCTGCACGCAATATCATACCTGGACCACCTCCGTATGGTTTTTCATCCACCTGGGCAGAAATATTTCCGTCTGGCCAGACTTTTCGATATTTACCACGCACAAAAGAACGCAATGGATAGCATTTGATTGCGATTTTTTTATTTTTTATCGCGCGCCCCAAAATCGATTCATTCATATATGAATCAAACATCTCGGGAAATATGGTGATAATATGAAATGTAATCATGTGTTGTGTCTTATTTTCGTGAATAGCTATTACCTGATATACTATACCTATATGGAAATTATAACAATCATTTTATTAGGTCTGGTAATTATCGCTGTTGTATATCTTATTGTAACACGCAATGCAAAACCACCAGAAGATACTACCGCATCGCAACTAATGATGCAACAACTCAATGAATTGATCCGCCGTCAGGACGATCTCAAAGAATCGGTAAATATTAAATTACACGAATCCAGCAAGGGTCTGTATGAATCATTAAAACATCAATCCAGCGAATCAATAAAAATTATTCGTGATGTAACGGAACGGTTGACCCAATTAGATGAAACCAACAAACAGGTTGTTTCATTTACGGACCAATTACAAAGTTTGCAAGACATTCTCAAAAATCCAAAACAACGAGGCATATTGGGTGAATACTATTTGGAAACATTATTGAAAAACACATTACCGCCAGGCAGTTTTGAAATGCAGTACGCAATGGGAAAAGATGACAATGGAAATGATTTGATTCCTGATGCAATTGTCCGGGTAAAAGATAAAATTATTCCTATCGATTCAAAATTCTCTTTGGAAAATTATAACCGTATCAGTGAAACCAGCGACTTGAAAGAAAAAGAACGTTTGGAAAAAATATTTGTAAACGATTTAAAAAACCGAATTACAGAAACCGCAAAATATATCCAACCAGCAAAAGGCACTATGGAATTTGCATTTATGTTTATTCCCCACGAAGCAATCTATTATGATTTACTAACCAATACCGTTGGTGCATTACGTGACGAAGAAGAAAGTCTTATTCAACGTGCAGCATCAAAATACAAAGTCATTATTGTTTCTCCTACTTCGTTTTTGGCTTATTTACAAACAGTATTACAAGGATTAAAAGCATTACAAATCGAAGAACAGGCAGTACATATTATTAAACGTGTTGGCGAACTGGGTAAACATTTGCAAACCTACGAAACCTATCATGCAAAAATGGGTAATGCATTGGGTACTGTGGTAAACCATTGGAATGCATCTGCAAAAGAATTAAAAAAAGTAGACAAAGATGTTCTTCGTATCACGGGCGAAGCAATCAATATCGAACCGTTGTTATTAGACAAACCAGACGGCGAAGAATAAACAAAACCGGGACATGTCCCGGTTTTGTTTATCTCTTTTAGTATATATTATTTTAGCAATAGTACAATAACAATCATAGCAATCGGTGCCAACAAACCAAATGTTGCCAACCCAACAAACCATGGACGTGAGATAGAACGACTTTCTTCTGATGGATGATAGGTGTGTTTCAAATGTGTGTACATATTGTATGCATACAAAATAAAGAACGGTACCAATGCAAATGAAATTCCGGTTGAAACCAAATCACCTACCATAGGAGAAATCAATCCAAACAACCATGCGGTTCCATCAGATGCAACCATTGCCATAGCGATCAAAAACAAAAGACGTCCGAACACTGCCCACCAACGACCAGATACATATCGTGCGCTCTGCATCAATGCTTCAAAAAAAGTTTTCTTTTCTTCTAACACAATAAAGCTTGAAAATGCAACCAATCCTCCAAAGAAAATCCCAGGTAAGATGGCTAGAAATGTTCCACCCATGATTACCAATGCAGACACCAACGATGTTCCAAAAAATACACCCAAAACACCCCATGCATCTTTATAGATAATTTTGATATCTTGTTTCTTTTGTACATGAATAACACCCATGATAACAGCAACCTGTCCCCATACCTGGATCAATATCATCAACAAAACTGACACGATTGAAAAGATAATTCCCATGATCAATGATGGACCAGTTATCCAACCCAAGGCCAAAAATATTCCTAACACCAACATTCCTGTCACAAATGGAATTGCCATTAATGTTACAAAACGCAAAATGTGTTCTGTATACGTAGCCCAAGATTCTTTTACTAATGCAACTGGCGAAGGTAACGATGTTTTTGTATTCTTTTCTTCTGACATAACGAATATGTATTATTTGTAAATATATAAAAAGTATACCATAAAAAAATGGATAAATAAAAATGACCAACCCAGTTGCCGGGGTTGGTCGTTAGAGCAAAAGCACAATATTATCTTCGTTTCTCTTTTTTAATAACAGGGTTTGGAGTTTTCAAGACCGCATCCAGCATTTTTTTGTATTCTGGAATGTCTTCAAAATTAATCCCAGCACGCTTAAATGCATCCATAAGATTATTAAACCGGGCAATTCCAACGCCACGATATCCAACCATTTCTTCTGGTGGTGTTTTTTGCAATAGCAAAATAACACTTTTCAGTGGCTCAGTTGGCCAATGATCAAAATAAACAGATGCAATACGCTCATGGAAATACATGCTTGCCTGAGTGTATTTCACAGATGTTTTATTTGGCAAAAATGTGTTCAAAAATTCTTTACAGGTCATTTCCTGTACTTCGATCGATGTTTTCAATGTATTTTCTTCCACGGGAACAGATGTTGGTTCATACACATAATACAATAATAGTATAAAAAAGTAAAGTAATTCAAAAAAAATAACCGACCCTGTTGCCAGGATCGGTCTTTGTGCAACTCTGCGATTTTTTCCAATACGTACCGTTGCTAATTCAGGAGCAGGACTGAATACTCCAGCAACTGTTGCCTGTACAGATTCAACGAATGATTTTAACCATTTCTTCACTTTACTGGTTTTATATGGTTTCGGTGTACAGGAGGCAAAGTAAATCATAAGCAACCAAAAAAGAATTTCTATCGCTGAAATAATATTTCCCATAGTAAACCAGAAATTATACACTTCTCCTTTTAACGGATCATCCTGGGAAAATATCAATGGCAAATGAATAATCAGTAAAAAGAGATACGCCATTCTTGCAGAAAATAAGCTAACAGCTAAGGCATTCCCAAATTGAGATTGTGTATTACACCTTTGTTCAGCCATGTTAAACATAAAATAAGCTATCCCAAGCATAAAACAGATGAATATAAAGGTGATAATTAAAAGGAAACTAAACTTGTTTTCCCTTAGCATAAATATCACCTTGTATAGCGCACTTAAAATTGGAATAATACCCAAGCAAATCCTTGCAAGGGTAAAATTATTAATCCCAAACCATTCCTGAAACCAATCAGAAATAGATTGAAATTTATTCAGTAAAAACATGTCGATCGAATGCATCTTTATGTGTGTTTTATGTAAAAGACCCAATGAGAATTGATTCTATACTTACATACTATACACATTATGTCAATCTACCGTATTTTTTCTGCTTCTAACATTTTCTTTTTCATTTCTGACCCGCCGCGATTATAATCCCCTGTTGTTCCGTCACTTTTTATCGCTCAGTGAATTCAGCCATATAAATTATTTGAGATCTTTATTATTTATTACACAAATAATAGATTTGCTCTTTGATCGATTTAAAACAACAACCGGTTTTGTAAATTTTACCCCCAATGGAAAAAGTTTTTCTTTTGTATCTTTGATACTACTGCCTGTAGTAAATACATCATCGATAATACACACGACGTCTTTTTTGTTTGGGATATATCCATCGATTACCTGTTTCGTACCGTGGTCTTTTACCTTATCGCGAACCAATACCAACGGTAATTTATTTTTGTATGCAACCAAAGATGCTAATGTAATCCCACCATATCCTAAACCAGCGATACAGGTTGTTTGTGATGGGACCAATGGTAACAATGCACGAACAATATGTTGTAACAGTGTTGGATCACCCAAAGATTTTTTGATATCACAGTAATAATTCGAAGATTCGCCATTTCGTAAGACAAAATCACCTTGTACAAATATCCCTTTTTCTTTTAACTTTTTTACCAACAGATTATTCATGTTTTTTATTTCCTATGCTATAAAAATATCCATCTCGTGAACCCATATACAACACATCATCCCATAACACAGGAGTGGATTCAATACAATTTCCACCCGGTGTTTTATATTCATAGAGTAAATCAGGTGTACGTGGATTTTTCAAAGAATATTTTCGTAATGTTCCCGTGCAGGTTGCAACCAATAATTCATTTTGTGAAATTATCGGCGATGACCACGCGTGCCAACCAATAGCATCTCGCCAAACTATTTTTCCCGTATCAGTATCTACTACCAATAATTCTCCCGGGTTTGTTGGTACATAGAGATAATGTTCATACAATGCAGGCGTTGCCCACACCCCACCCATGATTCCGGTTTCTGTTGATGGAATATGCACGCTCCATACTAGTGGATTCTTTTTTCGTGGATTTAATTTTACCAGTTGTCCGATTTCTTTTGATCGTTCATTTAATCTTTGTTCTTGGATTGCTACATATAAAAATCCCTCTTCGTCTATGACAACCGTTGCATCGGTATCATCTCCGACCCAATAATCAAAAACCGGTTCTGCATTTCCTGTTTGTATACCAGGAATAGAAAATCCCATGATCCGTCCACCTGAATTTGCAAAATATACAGTGTCATCATGTACAGCGACTGAACTTTCGATACTGACATTTCTGCCCACTTGTGCAATCAGTTCATCGTCATACGATGGTGTACTAAATACAATTTGTGGATCAACTGTTACATTTCCCATTCCATCTTTTTTTCGGTTTAATTGTATTGCAAAAAACCAACCATTCTCCCCACCTGTATACATTATGTCATCGATAATCACTGGATTAGAATCCCAATCATCATTCCAAATCCCAGGTAAATCAGCAGAATCCAAAGACCATAATTCTTGTGGAGTATTTTCTGCCAAAGATACAATGCGTAATTTATTATCACGAGAACCAAAATATATCAGGGGAAATCCATCGGGATCCAGTGTCACCGAACCTTTGATAATATCCCCGGTCGCAAATGCGGGTCGCGTTGCCATACCTGTTTTTGCATCAACAAAATGCACCTGTTTATCATATGCACCAAAAATAATTTCTGCTATATCATCATGCACGTACACCACGGGTTGCCCTGTCCATCCGTTGCCACACCATTTTTTTGCAACACCCTGATCGGTACTGTCTGCACACATGGGTGTATCAGGATATCGCCACAATACCTGTGGATCTGTTGGCAATCTACTGTCGCCATACCATGTTCGTGATGGATTACCACGGAACATCGTAATTCCCTGCCCCCATGCGCCGGATAAGAATATATTTGATGCTAAAACTTTTTCTGGTAATTCAGAAATACGAGATTGAATATCTTGGACCAGCACCGCATCCCCAACAGATGCAACTACGTGATTATGCGAAACGGGAAGATATTGCAAAGCATATGTAGAGACAGGTACCCCAACCATAAAAAAATACATCATCATCCCCCCAACACCCCATAACAAAAACCCAACAACCGTATGTCGTATTTGCTGTTTTTGTGCTGAGATATAGGATTCGTTATTCACAAAAAAATAATTATTGTAATCTATCTCCAATACGCACAGCATCCAGATGCGAAGCGGTAATCACAACCCAACCATCGCCATTGTGATTTTCTAATCCCAGTGTTAAAACTTCGGATGTAAAATGAGCAATTTTACGTGGAGGAAAATTCACCACACAAAGAACCATCATCCCCAGTAATTCTTCTTTGGTGTGGGCACCAACCAACTGAGCGCTGGAGTTTTTAATACCCAACATATCTCCAAAATCTATACGCAATTGGAATGCAGGTTTTTTCGCTTCGGGAAAATCATTTACTTCAACAATTTTTCCCAATCGTATATCCAGTTTTTCAAAATCTTCTATGGTTGCCATATGCGTATACTATATCACATTTTCTCAAACCTCTATTCCAAATAAAAAAAGACCATCCGATACGGACAATCTTTTTATAATAAAATTTAAAAAAGAATCTTTACATCTGCGAAGTAACGTACGCTTTTGATTTTGATCCATAAATACCATCAGGAACCAACCCAACTGATGCTTGATAATCAATCAATGCCTGCCGAGTAATCGGACCAAACGCTCCGTCAGGAACTACACGAGATGCAGAACCAACATCCTTTTTAACAAGAAAATTTTGCAATATCACAACCTCAGGGCCCCGAGACCCAACACGCAATGTGCCAGTTGATGATCCATACGACACCACGACAACAGGGGCAACTATTTTTCCCATTGCATCTTGTATTGCGTCAGGAAGATCAATATCTTGTGCTATTGCGGTGATAAAAACTGATCGAAATTTTGTCACCAAAAATTCTGCCAATTCATCTTCATCATCTGCATCGTCAAGAATTTTTTCAAGATATTCTATCGTGTCATCCAAATCAAACACCTGGGTCAAACGTGGATAAGGATCTATCGCATTCCCATCTTCATCCCGGATTTCAAAATGCAAATGTGGTGCAGCAGCAACTGCGTTACCGGTGTGTCCAACATATCCAATAAGATCTCCTGCTTCTAATACATCCCCTTCGTCAATATCAGCAAGTTCACTGAGATGCATATACACAAATGATTCATCTCCAGGTACAGCAGTAGCGACGAACAAACCTGACCCAGATCCATCACCCATTCGGGTTACAACGGCATCAGTTGGGGTAACAATAGGTGTTCCTTCGACAGCCATAATATCTAACCCTGCGTGTAAATGAGCTGCACGCTGATCACCAAAATTTCTTGTAAGATTTTTTAATGACACCCCAAACAAAACAGGTATGGAAATATCTTCTACTGGATCAGAATCCAAGTCTTCAATATTTTCCTGCATCTCACTATTACCATCACGCCAGTCTGATGTACCACGTCCAAAACCATCACCTCCATCGTAGTCACGATGATTGGCAAACAAAGAAACCGGCGCAACAACTAATAAACCAACTAAAGACAAGCTTGCAACAAATTGTATGGTTTTTTTATTCATACATTCATCATAGCACACATATGTGCTTTATAATCTCATTACAAGATATAATCAGCATATATTGACTTCTTATACAAATATGATATAATATATTTAGACAGTGAACGCATATATCTGTCAATCATTGGACATTCACAATTGAAATACATCTCATGAAAACGTTGAAAAACCTTTGGATAATCGCAGCAGTAATTTCAGCTGTTGGTAGCATTGTTCTTGTTTGCCTTTGCTCACTGATGCCAGAAATACCATTTGTACATGCGTTGACGAACATCATGCTCAAGGCAATGATGGTCACCAGCGGTCTTCCGGTCATAACCCTATTTATGTCATTGGCTTACCACGGTGGCTATACCGGTGAAAGAGAACGGTTTTCTTTCACTGATCTGGGAATCAGAATTCTGTCGGTATGCATGGTATTAATATTCCTTGGTGCCTTTTCAATCGTCATGCCAATTCCATTTTCGATGGACATGACGACATTCCAGGTTGATCAATTGCGTGTTTACGCAATCGTTCTTTCCGGCATTGTTGGATTCATGGGGGCCTTGGGCATAGAGAAATCAGGGATCGTCACCTAAGACAATCCCAACAACCAAAGAGGTTGACGTACACATCGTGCGTCAACCTTTTTTATTTTTTATACTTAATTATAGATTTTTATTATTTTCAGTTGGTTCTTTTTTATTCAACGCAAAAGCAGAATATGCCAACAATAATGCACAAATAAATGCGACTACAGAAACTCCTACAACAATTTCTGTTTCCGCAACAAATACTTGCCACCCCAAAATAGCACGTATCAGATGTAATGTTGCAACAACACAGAAAATAGCACCAGTGACATAATTAAAAGCTTTTTGATTCATATAATAATTTAAATAGTAAGTAATGTTTAGTATATTTTAATAAATAAACTAATTTCCGGAAGTATGATCCAGCATTCCCTTGTGTTGCATATGAACATTCAGCTCATTCATTTCTTTTTTAATGTTTTCTAATTCACCTTCGGTAGAAAAATGCATTGCTCGGTTGATTAATTCTTTTATAGTAAATGATTCTTCTTTGATATATTCTCGCATTTTTTTAGATTCATCAGGATTAGCTTGTCCCAATCTTTGCAAAGTAACCATTAATGTTCGTGCCAAAGTATATATATCTTCTCCAGCGCCTTTTTCTTGAAAACTTACCGCCAGATTTTGAAAATCCATAGCCAGACTATCTAATAATACTTTTTCTGATTGTTGTGGTTTTATATTCTCCATATATTTACATACTAGCACAAAAAGATACTGGCGTCTTTTTAGCAAGGGTCTTACTAACCCACCCTCTATTAATTCACAAAATGTTTTAATTTTTCTCTACCCAAAATATGAAGTTCCGTGATAGCACGAGTTAATGCCACATACAAAATATCTTTTTGTATTCTTTTTCTTTCTTCGATATATTCTGCCAAGGCGCCATCGTGATACACGACCTCGAAACTTTCTTTGTGTATTCCCACAATAAATACAATATCAAATTCTACCCCTTGTGATTCAACCATAGTCAGTACATGAATATTTTTTGTATCTGCAAATTCTTTTCTAAAATCGCCCAGATACGCATCATTCTTTGCCAGAATACCAATACTTCCCTTTTCATATGTTGGTAGATATTCTTTTATATATGCTATTTCTTCGGGAATGGTATCTATAATTTTTTCAGTAACCACCGGACCCTGTTTTAATCCATCAGGTATTTCAATGCTATATCCCAATGTTTGAATGTAATCCAATATATTTTTTGTATTTCTGTAGACCTTGTTCAGTCGGATATTTCGTTCCAAAGAAACATCTTCGTCAATATCTTTCCAATTTTTTATAGTTCCCAGTTTCACCTGCTGAGCTATATCCCCCACATATACAGAAGATTGTGTTTTTTCTTGTAAACAATTTTTGAAAATACGTAACTGTTCGGGAAGATAGTTTTGGAATTCATCTACAATCACCAAAGAATATGATATCAATGTATTTTCAGTTCTGTTGGTCAGTTTATCTTTTACCCATACTTGATATTCTCGTTTTGTTTCAAATTTTTTATACTTTTCAAAATATAATTTCAAAAGAATGGTCAAATCAAATCTATCCAGTTTTTTCTCTTTTTTCTGTCGTGCAAATAGCTTACTGTTCTGTGCTAAAAAATAATCTTCGTAATGAGAAAACAACACGGTAAAATAATTTCTACTCCAAACAGAAGAGGTATGTTCTCGAAGTGCTTTTAATTTTTGATATTCATACAGATCTTTTTCTTCGTCGTTATCTCCGTATCTTTCGACATAGGTATATCCCGCCATATTCAATACCAAAAATGCCCATTCTGAAAATGTGGTTATGGTTACATCTCGTATTCCCAATCCTGGTAACAAGGTCGAGAAATAATCTTTGGTTCCAGTATCTTGTACAAAAATAACAATAGAACGTGGAGGATACAATTCAGCAGTATCAGGTGCCTGGGTCAGATACGCCACGCGGTGCAAAGCCAACGTTGTTTTTCCGGAACCTGCGGGTCCTGAAATAATCATCGGACCCCGGTGATGTGCGCGAATAACCTGATCTTGTGCCTTTTCCATCTGAGCCACAATTTCAGGAAGAGCAAATTCTGATTTTTGTTTTGTAAAATATTCTTGGTAGATCAATTCGCGGGGTTTGTTTTCAGATTCCAAAGAAAAGAACAGTAATGTACCATCGACAATCATATACTGTTCTTTTTGTTTAATAGTTATTGTTTTTGTTTTACCACTGGGAAGTTTGTACGAAGTCTGACCGGGAGATTCAAAACGTATCGCCGCCACCGGAGCAACCCAAGAATAAATTGATTGTTCAGAAAATTCATGTTTAGCAAAGAAATATTCTTCTTCTTGTCCCTGTTCCGTTATGATTTTACATTTTATAAAATACGGTGATCCATCCAGATGATCCAGTTCAACTACCCGTTTTTGTGCATTTGCGCGCAGATCCATATATACCACCTGATCCGCTGGAGCCATTTTACTGATCTGAGATAAGCTGGTATTTGCCAATACTGTAACATCATTCAATCTTTGTTGAATTTTTTGTTTTATAAAACCAATATGCGATTTTACCTGTTCTATAAGTTCTTGTTTATATTTTTCCATAATATTGTATTAAAAAAACCGCTTTTGGCGGTTTACGAGATCCTATTTGGGCCGATTTTATTTGAGTAATAATGTAATCCAAGTAACATAAAAAACATCTTATCAAAAGATACTTTTTAATGCAAGGAGTGTTTAAATACCTTTAAAGTTTTAGCAAGGACAGTCCTTGTTAACCACAATAGAACTATATAATAATCAATTGAGAAAGTGTATAATTTAGAAATGGGAAGACAAATTGGAACAATTGAAAAAATGAAAGAAATTGCCAAGGAGCGAGGTGGAGAATGTTTGTCTAAGGAATATATTAACTCCAATACTAAGCTAAAATGGAAATGTGAAAAAGGTCATGTTTGGGAAGCAATTCCTCATTCAATAAAAGGTTCCAGCAAAAGAGCAGGAACTTGGTGTCCAGTTTGTGCAGGTAGCCAACCATTATCTATTGAACAATTCCACAAAATTGCCAAGGAGCGAGGTGGAGAATGTTTGTCTAAGGAATATATTAACTCCAATACTAAGCTAAAATGGAAATGTGAAAAAGGTCATGTTTGGGAAGCAACACCTATGCATATTAAGCATAGTAAGAGCTGGTGTCTAATTTGCTCAGGTAAAGAAAAACATACAATTGAAAAAATGAAAGAAATTGCCAACGAGCGAGGTGGAGAATGTTTGTCTAAGGAATATATTAACTCCAATATTAAGCTAAAATGGAAATGTGAAAAAGGTCATGTTTGGGAAGTTTCACCAATAAATATTGTAAATAATAACGCTTGGTGTAAAAAGTGTGCTGGAAAAGAAATTCTAAACATAAAAGAATTCCACAAAATTGCCAAGGAGCGAGGTGGAGAATGTTTGTCTAAGGAATATAAAAATAATGCATCTAAGCTCAAATTCGTATGTAACTTTGGGCATATATGGGAAACAACTGGAAAAAGTATCAAAGGAAGAAATTCTTGGTGCCCAGAATGTTCTGCTGGTTTAAACGAAAGATACACAAGAATACTATTTGAAAGCTTATTTAACACAAAATTTATTAAAATTAAGCCCATATGGTTGGTCAATTCTAGGGGAAATAAAATGGAGTTAGATGGTTACTCTAAAGAACTTTCATTAGCTTTTGAATATCAAGGTGTTCAACACTATAAAAAGAATGGCTTTTTTCACAGAGACAATGACTCGCTAAAGCAACGAATCAATGATGATAAACTTAAAAAGAAGGTTTGCAAATCAAAAGGAATTTTTTTAATGGGTATTCCTTACTATATTCAAACAGAAGATTTAAAACAATATATTATAGAGAATTTACCTAAAACGTATTCAAAAAAAATTAATACAAATTTTGAAATTAAGCAGACTTATTATGTTCCTGACAATCAATTAATTTATTTACAAAATATAGCATTAACCAATGAAGGAGAATTACTCTCTAAAGAATATCTAGGTTCAAATACTAAACTAAAATGGAAATGTAAAGAAGGTCATGTATGGGAAGCAAAACCTGGACATATTAAAAATAGAGGAACTTGGTGTCCTAAATGTAGCTACAAAGATCGGAATATTGGTAGAATATTAAATATTAAGCAAGCAAATGCTCTAGCAGAAAAAATGAGAGGTATTTGCTTATCAAAAAAATATATCAATTCATCTGTAAAAATGAAATGGCAATGTAAGAACGGTCACTCTTGGATGGCTAAAATTTCTGATATTAAAAATGGGCTATGGTGTTCTAAGTGTGAGAGTTCAACAGATAGAATTAATTGACTCATTGACCAGTAAGGTTATTTTAAATACTTTTATTAAAAATAACTTAACCCTTCTCGTGCGTCTATAAAATTAAAATTTGTTCTGTTATGTCAGATAATAGTCCGAGGATATGTATATTGTCTGATTCTTTATTCTTATCAAATAAACTAAAGACCTTTTCTTTATCTCTAAGGCTTTGATGAGCAGACATACACTGAAATCTATAAACATAATTGTACATCCATTCCATGCTTGTATTTTCTGAGCCATCTGTGATTGAATTTATGCATTTAATTTCATCATATTTCTGCGCCACTCTTTCAATTTTTTTGAAAACCTCAATTTCATCAGTAAAAGCAGATTCTTCTTTGTAAAAATTCTTATATTCTGTTATTGAATCATTTAATTCAACTATTTTTTTATTAAGCATCTCAGCCGAAAGAATACTAGTAGGATCGCTGCTAAAAATAAATTTACCTTTCCCTCCTAGCGTCTTTAGGGAATTAAGAATACTTATATCATTATTTCTAGTTGAGTAACAGACGAAAGCACGCAGTCGGTACATTATTTTATTTTCTTCACAAAGGAGATATTTGAAGTAAATAAAAGTTTCCAATACTGACCTACTTAGCACATACAAAGAACTGTCAAAGTTATTTTTTGTTTCTTTAAGTTTTTTATTCAAGAAAGATATATCTTTTATTCTATAATAAATATCAGCAGAAAATACAAACCAAATATAATCTTTTTCATTAATACTTTCACCTTCCGTATGTTTTTTTAAAATAATTTCACATTTAGAATAAATTAAAGAAAGATTTTTATTTAGTTTCTTAGCTATCTTTTTTTCTTCTTTTTTCTTTAATTTATCCATAAATTATAATCTTCTCGTGCTAACTCTAAATGGTGATCCCACGGAGAATCGAACTCCGATTTAATCCTTGAGAAGGATTCGTCCTAACCGTTAGACGATGGGACCTAAATCACATGACCAGTGTACGTATTTTTATAGTCTTTCGCAAGCATGCACCCATTTGCTATACTACCTACATGAATATCAAAAGATTCTTCCTGGGGGCACTATTTGAATGGAGTATTGTTTTATTCTTTCTTGTGTATTTACTCACATACCGGTTATTAGGATTGCCTTCGGCTAATGAGTTTATTCTCATTATGCAAACAGGTTTTGAAAATTTTGGATTACTATTCTTGCTGGTCGGTTTAATGCTGGAAGGATTATTTGTTTTCGGTCTATATTTTCCGGGGTCAGCCATAGCTATTATGGCAGTCATTACCCTTGGTCGCACCTATTATGATGTGTTTCTTATTATTTTGGTTGGAGTTTTAGCGATGATTGCTATCACTACGGTGAATTATTTGCTGGGTAAATACGGATACTATAAAGTTTTAGAAAAACTTGGTGCCAAAGGCTCAATTGAACGAATGGGAAATAGATTCAGAAAAAATGAAAAAGGGGTAATATTTTTATTTTCATCATCGCCTAATTCGCTAGCAATTTGTAGTATCTATGCAGGTATTGTGAGGGCTCATTTTATTACCTATATGACATGGGTGGGGATATGTCTTTTTTTCTGGATATCATTAGTCAGCGGGCTCGTTTTTATTTTTTTACGTGATTATGATTTAGCGAGCACAGGTAATGTGCAGTGGTATGCTTTGGCTATCTTATCTATGTGGGCAGTTTGGGAAAGCGTCACTAGCCTTCGGTCAGAAAAATAAATCTCTCACTCTTTACTTTTTACTCCTTTCTCTTTACTATAACCTTTATGAAATTACACATCCTGGCGATTGGCAAGAAAAAATCAGACTATGACCCTATGATTGCCGAATATCAAAAACGCATTGTATCCCCTTTTTCCCTATCACTGGAAATCATAGAACCATTGGGAATTGATAATCCCACACAATGCAGAACAAAAGAATCTGAAAAACTGGCAACCAAACTACAACCCGGAGATTATATTATTGCATTAGATGAGACGGGTAAAGATTTTACCACAGTTGCATTTTCGCATCATATCGAAAAACAAATGCACACAGGTATCAAAAGAATGGTATGTATTATTGGCGGTGCATACGGAATTGATACACAATTGCAATCACAGGCACATTTAGTACTACGGTTGGGATCTTTTACCCTACCCCATGAACTGGCACGCTTGGTTCTGGCAGAACAACTATATCGAGTCACCAATTTACTAGGTGGTGGAAAATATCATCATGTATAAAAAAGCCCCCAGTGTTCTGGGGGCGATTTGGCGATCAATGAATCAGATCTTTTATTCTAACGATTTGTACAATTGAAGTCTGACTTGATAGAATTTCAATAGTATCTCATCATCCATGGGAAAACCTTTGGTCAATTCTCCATGACCACCATCTGCACTATCAAGAGCAATATGCCGGTCAAGGTAATACTTGAAGAAACCCAGACCAAGAATATCCCAATCATGTGCTTTGACAATGTTATGGAAAATATCTGGCAATTCTTGCTCGCGACTGAAAATAGTCATTGCTCGAACTTTGTTACTGCCCAGATTTTGTACTGATTCCAAATACTCATTTTTTGCGGCCACACAATCATCTCCGACAGTCATGTCATTGATATTGTATTTCCTACAAAAATGAGCCAGGAATTCCCAGTGATCTCCATACGTTGCATAATCTTCAAAACGCAAATTATTTGTCTTCAATTCACCATTAGCCATCTCTCCCAGATTTTCATTTTGGGGATAAGTCGTAATGGCACACCGAAGTGATTCAGCAAATTCTATCGCAGAGCAAAGGCTCAGATAGACAATCTTTTTGGGGTCATACTGATTCCAGGGAAGTTCCCTTATTTCAGCAACAGTTTTTTTGTACATGTCCTTAGAATTTATGAAACAACATCTGTTTTTATAATACAGTAAAAAGGCTAAAAGTCAATGCTATGTAAAAAAAGCCCCCGCCACTGATTAGTGACGGGGGCTTTTCTGGTCCAGAATATCCTTATGACGGAATTCTTAATCGAAAAAGGAAATTCTTTCCCAAAGATTTTTTCTGGCCAGAAAATTTGGCGTGCATCCGTTCCAGGATGTGGAAATGTTGCCTGGTCGATACATTAGACGGTAATCTCTTCATGTGCTTTCTTCTTTAGATTTAATATTATCATACAGTCTATATATCAGTTCGTCAATACTTATAAGCTCCTATGAAACCGGGTCAAATCATAGTATGATACACAACATGCTACGATTCATTACACCCATACTATTTTTATTCACTTTGGTTTCCATTATTGCTCTTGGTTTTTTTGTTTCATTGGTTATTCTTCGTTTTTTTGGTATTATCTCAAATCCATATTTATTTCGCGGACTAGCATTGTTGGGTATATTAATGCCGATTATTATGGCTGGAACCATGGCATTAGGTGGTGTTGTGTATCATCCTATAAACAATTTTTTTAATACCCTAGCTGGTGGCTGGCTAACGATTGTTAATTTTCTCTTTATTGCATCTATTGGATTATCGTTGGTATGGTTGATTGTGAATAAATTAGGTTATACTATTCCAGAGCAAATTATTGGGTATAGTATCTTATTTATTGGGATTAGTGTCAGCGTATTTTCTTTTTATAATGCTTCACGCCCTATTGTTCGTCATATTCCATTTTCTGAACATAATCTACCAGAATCTTTGTACGGTAAAAAAATTGCATTGGTTTCAGATATTCATCTGGGCATGATTCGTAAAAAATCTTTCTTGGAACGTATTACCAAAAGCATCATGACAGAACAACCAGATATGGTATTAATTGCCGGAGATTTAATCGACGGACCTAAGATACCCTATGCTGATTTTCTATCTCCATTAGGTACATTATCTGCAGCAGATGGTATTTATTTCACCCCTGGAAACCACGAACAATATAACAAAGAAAATGCATTATTCTACGCATCTATACCATCCAATGTCACTACATTGATTGATGCAACCCATATTATTCCTGAATTAGGTATTCAAATTGTAGGAATTGATTATGCGCGCGAATCTGTAGAAGAAACCAAAAACAGAATCACCCGTTCTGGATATACATCAGAAATGCCCAGCATCACCCTGTTACACGACCCGAAAAATATGCAGGCAATGTCCGATGCAGGAATGTCATTTGTAGTTTCAGGCCATACACATGGTGGACAATTCTTTCCTGCCAGCATTTTGGTAAAACTTATTTATAAACAATACACACGTGGTTTTGCAGTAACAGGAACCATGCCCAGCTTTACAACAATAGGTGCAGGAACCGCCCTGTCACCAGCCCGATTAGAATCGCGTCCAGAAATTATTATCTTCACGATAGAAAAACCAATACAGTAACCTATGTTCGATGATTCTTTTCTTCACATTTTGGATCAAGCCGAAGACCAAGTAAAAAATCTGGTATGGTATTCCCCTTCGCAAATAGAACGTGGGGATCATCTGAATGACGACGGGACAAAGGGTATGCGCCCATGGAGTATATCCCGAAAAACTGGTGAATTATTACACAATATAATTATTACAGAAAAACCAAAAATTATTGTCGAACTGGGAACCAGTATTGGATATTCTACATTATGGTTGGCACATGCTGTACAACAACATAACGGACATATTCATACATTAGAAAGAATTCCTGAAAAAACAGCTATTGCCAAAGAACATATCAAAAATGCGAATTTGCAAAATTTGGTTAGTTTTTATAATGGAGAGATTATAGATATCTTACGTGAGCAAAAATTTCAACATATTGATATGTTGTTTATGGATGCAGACAAAAGCAACTATGTTATGTATTTAGAATTCTTACAACCCCATTTGTCCCCCAACGCGATTATTGTTATCGATAATGTACTATCACATCCGGAAAAAACAGAACATGCTATGAATTGGTGCAAAGAACATATCGCACAAGAATCAAACATATTCTCCACCGAAAGCGGTATCTTTTTTTGTAAAACATAAAACCCGCCAAATGGCGGGTTTTATGTTTTACTTACATTAAATTATTTTTTCCATTTTTTCGCAACATTCATACGAGACAATTCACGTTCCATAATAGCTTGGAATTTTGCAAAATCAACGTCAGCGACATTGTCTTTGCGTTCCATGGCTTCTTTGGCACGTTGATATGCTTGTTCAGCCGCCTGGCTGTCGATATGGTCTACATGTTCTGCAACATCCGCCAAAAGAACAATCGTGTTATCAGGACGAATTTCCAATGTACCACCTGCAACATAATGCGGTAACACTACCGAATCTTTTACGATTCGCAGTTCACCCGGTTTTACCACGCTGATCATAGGAATATGAAATGGCAATACAGTAATTTCTCCTGACTGCGTAGGAATAGTAACCCGATCAATAATATCGTCATATACGATTCGATCTGGTGTTGCTATTTTTAAATGGAGTGAAGAAGATTTCATGAATAAGAGAGCTTATGATTTATTTTTTTGCAGCTTCTAATACTTCTTCGATGCTTCCCTTCATGTAGAATGCTTGTTCTGGAATATCATCATATTTTCCATCCAAAATTCCTTTGAAACTTCGTACAGTATCTTCAACTTTTACATATGCACCTTCTGCTCCGGTAAATTGTTTTGCAACATGGAATGGTTGTGACAAGAATTTTTGAATTTTTCTGGCACGAGTCACCAACATTTTATCATCATCAGATAATTCATCCATACCCAAAATTGCAATGATGTCTTGCAAATCTTTGTATCGTTGTAAAATCAACTGTACACCTCGGGCAACGTCGTAATGATCTTGGCCTACAATCTGAGGATCAAGAATAGTAGAAGAAGAATCCAATGGATCTACCGCTGGGTAAATACCTAATTCAGCCAATGAACGGTTCAATGAAACAGTCGAGTCCAAATGGGCAAACGTAGTCGCAGGAGCTGGGTCGGTAAAGTCATCGGCAGGCACGTATACAGCCTGTACCGAAGTAATAGACCCTTTGTCTGTTGATGTAATACGTTCTTGCAATTGACCCATTTCTGTAGCCAATGTTGGTTGGTATCCTACTGCAGATGGCATACGACCCAACAACGCTGACAATTCTGATCCAGCCTGAGTAAACCGGAAAATATTATCCACGAACAAAAGAAGATCCTGACCTTTTACATCTCGGAAGTATTCCGCCATAGTCAATGCAGTCAACGCCACACGTGCACGAGCACCGGGTGGTTCGTTCATCTGACCAAAGACTAGTGCAGTTTTATCCAATACACCAGCGTCTTCCATTTCTCGATACAGGTCGTTTCCTTCTCGGGTTCGTTCTCCTACTCCGGCGAACATAGAATATCCACCGTGATTTTTTGCAATGTTGTTGATCAATTCCTGGATGATAACTGTTTTTCCTACTCCGGCTCCACCGAACAAACCAACTTTTCCTCCTTTCAAGAATGGACAGATAAGGTCAATAACTTTGATACCTGTTTCCAATACTTCTGTTTCTGTTGATTGTTCTTCAAATTTTGGAGCTTCACGGTGAATAGGCAAACGTGCAACATCAGCACCTGCATTTTCTTTGTTGTCGATTGCACGACCAGTTACATCGAACATTCTTCCCAAGGTAAATTCTCCCACAGGAACAGAAATAGGTGCACCGGTATCAATGACTTCTTGTCCTCGAACCAAACCATCTGTCGAACTCATGGCGATGGTACGAACTTGGTTTAACCCAATGTGTTGTTCTACTTCGAGAACCAATATGTCATTATTGTGTTTTATTTCTAGTGCATTATAAATTGCTGGCAATGCATCAGAAAAAGTTACGTCAACGACTGGTCCGATAATTTGTGAAATTGTTCCTGTGTTTTTACTCATGATATTCTCGTAAATGTATAACTATTAATAATATGTCTATCCCAATGCGTTTGCTCCTGCGGAAATTTCTGCAATTTCTTGGGTGATCCCCGCCTGACGCGCCTTGTTAAATGATAATTTCAAAGATTCTTGTAATTCCCCTGCGTTGTCCGTTGCGTTTTGCATGGCAACCATTCGCGAACTGTGTTCGGATGCATAGGCATCCAGGAACACCTGATACATGACCCCCGTTAATAATTCTGGAATAACTGATTCCATCACTTGTTCTTCCGAGGGTTCAAATCTATATAATTTTTTAGATTCTCGTAGTGCTTGTTTTTCTTCGTTGGTTAAAGGTTCATCCATCAACATCATATACAAAGATTCAGGTTGTATTGGCAATAATGGTTTTATCTTTGCTTCGTAGGTTAATGGTTTCAAAAACTGTGTGTAGGCAACAAAAACTTTTTGATATGCATCATCTCGCATAAACAAATCGCTCATCACATAGACCAATTGTGCAGCATCTTCAGTTCGGGCAAAATCTTTTGCTTCTGTAAATGATGCTACAATAGTAAGATGATTTCTTTTTGCAATTTTCTCAGCTTGTTTTCCAACCGTAACGCATTCAATAATTTCTGTTGGGTTGTTTTTGACATATTCTGAAACTCGACGAGAAACGTTCACATTGTATCCACCACACAAACCTTTGTTTGAAGCGACAATAACACACAATGTTTTTCCTGATACACGTCGTGTAATCATAGGATGTTCAATGTTTCTCTCTTCAGATAAATTAACCAAAATCTCCAAGGCACCCAATGCATAACCACGGGAAGATAATGATGCTTCGACAGCGCGTCGCATTTTACTGGCGGCAACCATCTGCATTGTGCGAGTAATTTTTTTAATATTACCAACAGCTTTTATTTTTGATTTAATTGCTTTTCCTTGTAATGCCATATAAGAAGATTAACGATTTTGTTTAAATTCTTCAATTGCTGATTTAAGATCACTTTCTTCTTGTTCGCTCCAACCTTTTGTTAATCGATTCAATAAATCACCTTTTGCAGAATCAAGAAATGCATAAAAATCATGCTCCCAACTTGCAAGAACTGCGTTATCTACATCCATTACGTATCCATTGTTTACTGCATACAAAATAGCTACTTGTTTTGCAACCGGTACTGGCTGTAGTTGTTTTTGTTTCAACACTTCAACCAATTTTCGTCCGTGGTCAATAGTTTTTCTAGTATCAGCATCCAAATCAGAACTGAATTGCGCAAAGCTTTCCAATTCACGGAACTGTGCCAATTGTAATTTTAATGGACCAGCATTTTTCTTCATAGATTTAATCTGAGCAGATCCCCCAACACGAGATACCGAGTTTCCTACGTTAATCGCTGGTCGAATACCTTTGTTGAAAAGACTTGATTCCAAAAAGATTTGACCGTCAGTAATTGAAATTACGTTTGTTGGAATATATGCTGAAATATCTCCAGCTTGTGTTTCAATGATTGGTAATGCTGTGATAGATCCCCCACCGTTTTCTTTGTTCAAACGACACGCTCGTTCCAACAATCGAGAGTGTAGGTAAAAAACGTCTCCAGGATACGCTTCTCGCCCTGGTGGACGTCGAAGAAGCAACGATACTTCACGATATGCAGTAGCGTGTTTTGAAAGATCATCGTAGATAATCAACACATCATCACCTGATTCCATAAAATATTCTGCCAATGTAACACCAGCATATGGAGAAAGATAAATCATAGATGCAGGATCAGATGCCCCAGCAAGAACGATTGTTGTATATTCCAAAGCGCCATATTCTTTTAGCTGTTGTGCAATACGCATTACCTTTGATTTTTTTTGTCCAATAGCAACGTATACACATTTTACGTTTTGTCCTTTTTGGTTAATGATAGTGTCAATCGCAACAGCAGTTTTTCCTGTTTGACGATCACCAATAATTAATTCTCGTTGTCCACGTCCAACTGGTACCAATGCATCAATAGCTTTGATTCCTGTTTGCATAGGTTCACTTACTGGTTCACGTGCCATTACACCTGGTGCAATTTTTTCAATAGGACGTCGTTCTTTTGTTGAAACTTCTCCTTGGCCATCTACAATACGCATCAAAGGATCCACCACACGACCCAAAAAGTCGCTTGATACTGGAACTGAAAGAATTTCTTTTGTTCGTGTAACTCGGTCACCTTCTTTTACATTTGTGTAATCACCCAAAATCATCGCACCTACATAATCAGCTTCTAGGTTTACCGCCAATCCGTAGTTTCCTGCACCAAAATCAAGCATCTCTGACATCTGACATGATGACAGTCCGCTGATTTTTGCAATACCATCAGCAACCGATACTACGATTCCAAACTCTGTAGCATGGATGTCCGCTGAATGTTTCTGTATTTTCTCTTTTAAATTTGAAATTATTGTATCGACACTCATAATAGTTAAGAAATTAATGCGTTTTTAAGTCTAATAAGTTGCGTTGAGATACTTGCATCATACATAACACCATTGTGTTCCATAATGAATCCCCCAATCAAATCCTGATCCTGTTTCTGAGAACCAGTTTTTTTTGCACCCAGCACATCCTTTAATTCTGAAACAAAGGATTCTGACAATGGATATGCAGATACAATATCCAAACTCTCTTGTGCAGAAGCTCGCGCATGCATATGTTCCACATGATTCAAAATAGAATCCAACAAAGGCATGAGATTATGAGACTGAAGGTATACTACGAGATTATCAACAACATGTTTATTTTCAGAATCTTGTGCTAATTCATATACTGCACGAGCAATTGCGTAAGAGTTTATCATAGTATTATCGCATCATATCTAACGCCCGTTCTCGTAATTTTTTATCTTGTTTTTCATCAAGATCTTCGTTTAATATTTTTGCAACACCAGAAACAATCAAAGAAGCTGCTTGACTACGAACTTCGCCTTCCATACGTTCAAACTCTTTTTGTGATTTCTTTTTTCCATCAGCAATAATCTTGTTGTATTCCAGCTGTGCTTCTTCTGTTTTTTTCACAACAAGATTATCGCCAGTTTCTTTTGCTTTTGCAATAATATCGTTTGCTTCTTGACGAGCCAACATAAGAATTTCTTCTTTCTTTTGTTCAGCTGTGAGTAGATTTGTTTTTGCCAAAGCGGCATCATCCAAACCTGCCTGGATTTCTGATTTTCTCTTTTCTATTACTTTTTGCAAAGGCTTGAATGCAAGATGTTTTAAAATAAAAAAGATAATCAAAAAATTAACAAGGTTTGCAAATGCAACCTGCCAATCAAATCCTACTTTACTTAAAATTGCTAAAAGTCCTTCCATATAGTTATTACATCAAGAAGAATGCTACGAAAGCGTAAATCGCTGTTGATTCACACATAGCAACTCCGACGATCATTTTTGTAAACAATGAATCTCCTACATCAGGATTACGTCCAATTGCTTCCATGGCTTTACCAATGATGTATCCTTCTCCTGCTGCTGTTCCCACCATCGCCAAGATAGCCATACCTTTTGCTATTAATCGTGCTGATTCTATTTCCATATATTTTTCCAACTTACCTTATATTAATAATTACGCGCGCTTTTCAGATGACGAATCTGATTTGATCGCGAGCATATAAAATACCGTCACCAAAGAACCAAATACGATTGCTTGAACAAGTGCTGAAAGCATGCTCATAGCAAACCACAGTGACGGAACTGCATACGCTAACGAACCTATTAAAATAACCATCAAAACTTCACCGGCGTACATATTACCAAAAAGACGCAGTGAAAGCGAGACGATTTTTGCTAATTCTCCCACGATATCTAATAGACCCAAAAAGAAATCTATTAACGACATGAAACCAGCACCAATTCCTTTTTTAAAACCTTGAAAAACTTCTTTAAATTTAAAGAATTTCCCCATGTGTCCAAAAAATCCCCAATCAGCAATACTGACAATATGCAGAACAATAACAGAACCAAACGCCAAAGCAAATGTGGTATTAAAATCTGCTGTTGGAGTTCGAAAGATTGAAACACCATCATAGGTAATACTGGTTAATCCTGGTATTAATCCAGAAAAGTTTGCAAATCCTATGAACAAAAATAATGCCCCCAGGATATGAAAAACTTTTTTTGCATGATATTCACTGGCGGTAATTTGCATAATTAATCCAATAACACCCTCGTACATCATTTCAAGCATTAATTGTCCTTTACCAGGCAAGGTAGATAATTTTGGTCGCATAATAAGAAGTCCGACAAAAAGAAACAATGCAATAGCAAAAAGATACAACGTGGTGTTAGATATCTGAAAAGATCCGATTGAAAAAATAAAATCGGGTTGAATGCTGGGTATTGCTCTTTTAAATTGAAACCATTCCATATATTTTTATTATTCAATAGTGGTGCTATTTTCCTTGTTATCTGGTCGATCCTTTTGTAATGCACGATACCGGGCAACAAAGACAATCCACGATAAAATATATGCACCAATGAGAAGAGGGATAACAATATCTATTTCATGATTATTTTCCAAATATTTACCAACCAAAACACTGATTATTGCAGGTACTGCAAAATATCCTAATATTTCGAAACTAAAATAAAAGAGTCGAGTAGTATATTTTTGACGCTCTTGTGTTTTTTGATTTTTTTCTTCCATAGAAATGAAACCCTATGCGCATCCTAGATGAGTAACTTTTTTATATCCAAGAAAGTAGTCTCTATTTTTCTTGAGTGTTTTAATGAGAGATATCTCGAAATAGACTTCCCTGGAAAAAACACCCAAGATACAAGTAAAAGAGACATGTATCCCGAACGCACATAATTATACACCTTGGCCTATAAAATGCAAGTACACCACAAAGAATCAGCCGGCGCAAAACCGAAGTTGCGATATTGTGGCTTTTTTGCTATAGTAATGTGCATGCAGCTGTAGCTCAGGTGGTCTTTGAAAATTTCGTGCGACTGTAGCTCAGGTGGTTAGAGCGCGTCACTGATAATGACGAGGTCCCAGGTTCGAGTCCTGGCAGTCGCACAAAGTTTTCAAATAGAGCGGTGAAAAGCTCACTAATCACTTTTCACCTAATAATGACGAGGTCCCAGGTTCGAGTCCTGGCAGCTGCACAAAATGTTCAAAAGAACAAGCAGGGTTCAAAAATAAAAACCGCATGATGCGGTTTTTATTTTTACCAGAGAGTTTTTATAAATCAGGGATTATTCTAATTTCTGAATATTTTGCAAGACAACTACAGTATCTTGTATCTCATAGGTAAAACTTGCACGGCCCTGAATATGTCCATCTTCGTATACGAATTCCCCATTATGCTCCGTTTCATTTACGGTAATTTCTATTACATAGAATGTTCCACCCAATACCGGTTCTTCAGGCGCAATTGTAGTAATATTTTCACGAATATAATTTTCCACTAGAAAAATTTCATCCACAACGGTTTGTTTTTCATCTAATACTACTGACGTTTCGGGAGCTTCGGCAATTTCTTTTGATACAAACAGATCACTGGTAATAACAAAAATCCCAACAATAATAAGAACAACGATAAATAAAACTTTTTTCTTCATATATACAGTATAGCATTTCTCCATTATAAAAACCCCGCCGTAGCGGGGTTTTTATAATTTTTATTTATTCAAGTTCGTTTTTCAAGTCTTCGATTGCAGCATCTACTTCGCTAGAATCTGCAGCCGCAGGTCGTGCAACTGATTTCATTCCCCCTTCTGGTTCTGTGATTTTCAGGTTAACACGTGCATTATGTTTCATCCCTACAACACGAAGAAGAGTTCGTACTGCCTTTGCAGTATTTCCTTTTCGACCGATAACTTTACCCATATCTTCTGGGTTAAGATCCAATGTCAAAAGTACTCCCATGTCGTCAACTGTCCGTGTGATTTTTACATCATTTGGATGGTCAACTAATCCCTTGATAACGTACGAAAGAAATTCTTGTGCTTGATCATTCATGATAATTCTGTCTTTTCTTTTTATTTGTTAATAGTATATATGCATGTTCGAACATGGATATATACATCCATTGTATCTACACAAAGACCCTGTGTCAACAGACATAATAAAAAATATCCCGCATGGGCGGGATATTTTTTATTTCTTTTCTTTTCGTTTTGGAGATGGAGATTTCTTTGGAAGAACATTCTTTTTCTTTCCTTCGATGACACCTTCTTTTACCAAGTGATTGAAAATAGTATCAGACATCTGAGCACCCTGAGATATCCATTCTTGTACTTTTTCTTTTTTTACAGCAAAATTTCCAAGTTTAGGATTATATGAACCAAGAACCTCTAAAAACTTTCCGCTTTTTGGGCCGTTTTGTTTTTCTGTTACAACCACACGAAATTGTGGGTCATTTTTTCGCCCTGTTCTTTGTAATCGAATCATTAACATACGCAAAGATAGTATCACGAGCCAACAAAAAAAGCAAGCCCGCACCCGATTCCCCACATAAAAGTCCTGGTGCCCATATCACCAAAAAGCTTATTCTATGGTATACTGGGAACATGAAATCTAAACAATCAGGCAATTCTGAGCATAAAAAAAACACTGGCAAATCAGCCCCATATCAAAAAAATAAAAAACCAAACCGCACAAAAGTAGGATCGAAAAACCTTTTTCAATCTCAATCTGCACCAAAGAAAAAAATAGACAACAGTAAACCAAAAGAATCAAAAATCGCTGAATCAAAATTCCGCATTGGACGAAACAGTATTCCATTCATAGTAATCAAAGGGCAAAAATCATCAGATGATATTGTTATCGATATTCCATCAGATCTTCCCCACCAGGCATTGCATGGTGATATTGTATCTGTATCGTATGAACAACAAGGATCATCATATGAAGTTACCAAATTAGACATTGTTCGTCGTGCAAAAACAGGAATTGTAGGGACATTGGCAAAGCATGGAAAAGAATACACCATCATTCCAGATGATGAACGCATGCACATGCAGGTTTCTATTGCTGAATCAGATATCAAAGATGCAAAATTGGGAGAAAAAGTATACATAGAAATCCAAGAATGGCATCAGTCACACATCATTGGTTCCGTACGCCAAGTATTAGGAAAACCAGGAGAAAACAATGCCGAGATGATTGCATTTGCCATGGAACATGGTTTTGATATTAACTATCCGCAAGACGCTCTGGATGAAGCAGAAAAATTAGACGAACAAACCATTGCAGACGAAGCACCAAATCGAAAAGACATGCGTGGCGTGGGAACGTTTACTATCGACCCAGAAGACGCAAAAGATTTTGACGATGCCCTATCATTGCAGATATTAGAAAATGACACCTATGAATTAGGTATTCACATTGCAGATGTTTCTTTTTATGTACAAGAAGGCAGTGCCCTGGACCGCGAAGCTCAAGAACGTGCAACATCAGTATATTTGGTTGACCGAACAGTTCCCATGCTACCAGAAAAACTTTCTAATGAACTTTGTAGTTTAAAACAAGATGTTGACCGTCTGGCAATGTCAGCAATTTTTACTATCAAAAAAGATGGTACTGTATTAGATTCATGGTTTGGAAGAACCATTATTCGTTCTCAAAAAAGATTTACCTACGCCGAAGCTCAGCATGTATTGGATACCAAAGAGGGTCCATTTGCAAATGAACTACAGCATATTCATGCCATTTCAAAATATCTAGAAAAAGCACGCCAAGAAAATGGTGCTCTGATTATGGATTCAGATGAAGTAAAATTCGTATTAGATGAATCAGGAAAACCTATTCGCGCTGCAGTAAAGGAACGATTGGAAACCATGAAATTGATTGAAGAATGTATGCTTTTGGCAAACCGAAAGATTGCAGAATTCATGACAAAAGAAAGTGGAGAAAACATATTCGTATATCGTATTCACGAACCACCAAATGAAGAAAAGATGCACAATCTTATTATTTATCTTGAACAATTAGGATACACTATTTCTTCGAAAAATGATGTCGTAGATCCTCGAGATTTAAATGCATTATTGCGAAGTGTTTCTGATAAAGATGCACAATCAATGATTCAAACTGCTATTGTTCGATCTATGGCAAAAGCAATCTATACCACCGACAACGTAGGTCATTATGGATTAGGTTTTGAACACTATACGCATTTTACGTCCCCTATTCGACGATATCCAGACATTTTGGTACACCGATTATTAATGTATCACGTACAGGGCAAACCCCTACCTAAAAATGCATTACATTTTTATCAAGAACAAGCCATGCATTCATCACGTCGAGAACGAGATGCTCAAGAAGCAGAATGGGATTCTATTAAATACAAACAAGTAGAATACATGAGTACCCGTATTGGCGAAACTTTTGATGGGGTTGTTTCTGGAGTATCTCAGATGGGTATCTTTGTACAAGAAAGAACGACGCGATCCGAAGGATTAATTCGTATGCGACATTTGCCAGGCAATGTTGAATACAACGATGCGACACGAACTATTCAAAATTCCCGAGGCGAAACAGCATTCTTTATTGGACAATCTATCACCATTCGAGTTTCAGCAACTAATCAAATACGAAAAACTATTGATTATGATCTTGTAGCTGTCGAAGCATAAATGAAAAAAACCGCACAATGTGCGGTTTTTTTAATATAGTAATTATGCTAGATATGATTGTTTGAAAACCAATAATTCTGCCGCAATTAATTGGGATAGATCAGGAATTGCAGAAAGAAAGAATTCTTGCATTTGCTCATCTGCTGTATCGGCATCTAAAAGTGTATTAAATTCTTCTAATTTTTCAGTAGATAAATTACTAATAATCACGGCATTAATACGATCCTCTAATTGATTTAATAAATCTGATTTAATTTGATCAGCAACTTCTTTTTCCAAATCTGCTGGAAATTTCTTTTCTTCGTACAATCGATCGACAAATGATTCTAAATTAAGATTTTGATTCATGGTGTATTTATATTATTTTTGTAATGGTAATAGAACCTTGTTTGAATGCATTTTCTGCATCGCTGACACTAAAACTATCTTTCGAAACTTCACCTGTTTCCTTACTTGTAACTTCAACTTTCATATCTTTGAAAATCCAACCCCCAACTTTGATTATTTTGTAGGTATTTTTGGTATCTTCGAATTCTGTTCCTGTTTTTAATAGATCAGCACTGGTAAATACCTGCTCTAACGAAGAATCTTTTGGTTTTTCCTGTACGATGATAGGAGCTACAATAGGGCCACCCACTTTTGCCGTTTCTCCAGCTTTTTCTTTGATTGCCTTCACCTCTACCGCTTCTTCTTTATTACCAACAAGAAGAGCTTCTAATCCTGTTGCAATAATATCTAATTCGGTCTTGTTAAATACCACCGGCTTACCATCTGGAATGTTTTTCATTTCCTGATATTTGTTACGTCCATACTCAGAAGAAAAATCCCCTTCTGAAATCATAATAATACCCTCAGATGATTGAATTTTTTTATTTAACATCTCAATGTCTTTTTTCATTGCATCCGGTGATTTTTCTGGACTAACCGCTATAGCCTCTTCTGGGATAATTACAGTGGCACGAGAAAGCATTCCTTCTAGTTCATCTCCAATAGCCTGCATTTCGGCTTTATTAAAGGTTACCGGAATACCTTCTTGAATAAAAGATAATTCTCGATAACGTTTCTTTCCATACGCAGATTTGAAATCATTTTCTGTAACGGTAATAATTCCTTCAGATGATTGAATTTTTTTGTTTATCATTTTCAGATCATCTTGCATACCCCGGTATTCTTCTTGGGTTACTTTTATTGACTCATCAATTCCCTTCTTTTTCTTTTCATCTTCGACAATAATAGGAGCAATAATGGGCCCACCAGATTTTTTGCCTGCTTCTTTTTCTTTTTTCTTCATTAGTGTTTCCAATGGTGTTCGTGGAACAACGGGAATAAAATAAGGAGGCTCTGTATCTAATGGTAATTCCAGATTATGCACCGGATGATCAACGTGTACAGGAATTATTGATTCAATAGTGTCATTATTTTCACCAACCAATGTTGCCAATGGTTTTACGTGCTCAACACCATTTTGCTCACCAAATGACTGTACGACTTCAGCAAAACGCCCCTTGAAAACAGCTTGACCGTTTTCTGTAGCAAAAAATAATTTTCCCATTTCACTATTTGGATCAATTACTGCATTCCCGTTTGTATCTATAGGAACTTCAAATACATGATGTTGTGTATCCTGAGATAACGAGAAAATCATTTTTAATGCCCCATCTTTCATTTTTTCTTGTGCATCTACTAAAAAACCATCATGAAAAGATCCATCTTCTGCCATACGCGCCATATTAAGAACATAGTTACCATCTGCATCGATTCCTGTACCACCACCCCAATCAAGACGTAATTCATTTTTATCAAAAATAGATGTATCGTTGTCATACCAAGCATCACGGGTAATATGTTGAGTTCCTTCATGAGTTTCCACATATTCTGCTGCTGTCTGGATTATTTGTTTTGTACTTTCTACCAATGTATGTGTAGTATTTGCAACAACACCAGTTTCCCCTAATCGAGCCAAAGATCCAGCATCTAAATTACCATCTGCATCAAAAGATAATTTAATATTGTCTGAAATAACAGTATCACCCTTGAGAACGTCAAAGGTTTCATCTGCATTTTTTATAATACTGGTTCCTTCTGGTGTATTAAATGTGATTCCATCGATATTTGTTGTTACAGGATTATCGAGACCCATAGTAGACGGATCATTCATTATCCATCCACGCAAATGTTCCAATGGGGTTTGAATCCTATTTTCATCTCCACCATTTTTTAAGAAACCTTCGATAATACCCTGGGTATCATCTTTGAAAAATGCCACTGCCTCTTGTACAGCACCGCCAATTACAAGACCACTCAGAGCAGTTGCTCCCACTTTCATTGCAACACGTTTTGCCTTGTATTTACTAAATGCCCTGTCTTGTGCAGAGATACCCCGCTCGCCACCCATCAAAGAATCTTCTACGGTTTTTGCTTGTTTTGCAAGATAGGTATCAAAAGTTTCCCCTTCTGGAATTCCTCCTTTTAATCCGGCTTCTATTTTCTTTCGTAATTCTACTTTTGCTTTTGCAGTCAAAATAGTTAAATCAGTTCTTTCTTTTTCTACACTACCAATATCAGTATATGAGATGAGATCGATTTTCTTTTTTGCATTCAAAGAATTTCGTGCTTCAATAGCAGCCAATTGTGCAAAGATTGCACTCATTTCTTCTTCTTTGATATTTTTTATTGTTTCATTTCCTTTGGCATCTTTTTCAAAAACAAGACCACGCAATGCAGCTGCCAAATCAGATGATTTTTCCATTTGGTATTGATACTGGTCTATTTGCTCTCGGCGTTTTGAATCTTTTTCAAATGTTCCACCCTCGGCCATTTCTAGTCCATGTTGAGCGCGTTCTAATGCAACGCGCTGACTTTCATTCATACCAGCAAATGCACTGGATACCGCAACAGCTGCACCAAACGTACCCCACGCAGCAGCCTGAGATCCTAATGCTTTTTTACCCAATCCAACACTAAGAGAATATGCAATCCCAACTCCTGTAGATAAAACAGCAGGGCTGACAAATCGTCCGACTTTTGATTTTTTCATCCAATCAACACCACGGTCAACCATATTAAAATGTGCTTCTGTTTTTAGACTACTTTTTGCTTTTCCTAAAATAATATTTGTTTCCAAATCTAATTCTTTTATGGATGCACCATGTTCAACTGCCAGACGGGCATTTTCTGCAATTTCCAAAAGATTATCCGCATACATGTTAGGACCTTTTGTCGTATCATCATTTTCCAATGTATTTAAAACACGATTTTTTTCGTTTATAAAAACTTCTTTTGATATGAGACCCTGTGCATATTTTTGTACAATATCTTGAATGTTTGTTTTTGCAGTAATGGTTTTTGTATCTTTTGCATCGAGAACTTTTTTCTCTTCTTCTTCACTTAGCGTACCTTCATATTCAGAAACAAATCGTTCTGTAATAGCGCTCATAGCAGCAACATGATCTGGATTTGATTTTTCCGATCTACGTGTATAAATATTTCCTGTATTTTTTATTTCTTCACGAACTTTGTTTATTTCTCGTTGTCGATAATATTCATCAAAAAAAGTATGTTTCCAAAGTTTTTTAAGAAACCCAGCTCCAGATTTTGATTCTGTCATATATGCATCCGCAGCTTTTTTTGCTTCTGCTTCTGCAATTTCTTCTATGTTTACAACTGAAATACCCTTTTTAATTTTTTCCAATGCTTTATTTTTAGCATCTTCAGAGATCTCTTCTTTAGATCTAGGAACACCACCGGGTAAAGTTTCATTCATATAAATATAATTATACTAAAAAGATTTTGCAATTGATAATACATTCATATTATACATTATTTAATGTATAATGTCAAATACATATTCACCCCTTTTGTAGCAGTAATTATTTCGCCACAGCTACCGCTTCGTCGAATTTTACTGACAATAATTGAGATACCCCATCATTACTCATCGTTACTCCATATAAAATATTTGCCCGAGACATAGTTTCCCGGTTATGCGTCACCACAACCAACTGAGATACGGTAGACAATTTTTCCAACATATCACCATATCGGCGACTGTTTGCCTCGTCCAATGCAGCATCTGTTTCATCTAATACCAAAAATGGTGGTGGATTTACCTGAGATAATGCAAACAATGCAGCAATAGAAACCAATGATCTTTCCCCACCCGATAGCATATCCAATGATTTGATATTTTTTCTTGGCAAGGTCACTTTTAAAATAACCCCTATTTCTTTTTCGGCTTCTTCTTCGTCAACAACATCAATTTCATCCCCCTCTTCTGTTTTCTGAATTTTTTTCTTTGAAATATCTGCTAAAACCAAAGACCCCGTACCGCCACCAAACATAACAGAAACTAATTCACCAAAATGGTCGTTAATCTTTTTCACGCCCGACGTAAAATCATGTTCGATTCTTTCTACCAAAGATTTAATCAAATCTTCTAATGATACAACAGTTCCCCAAATGTCCCCCAATTCTTTTTCCAAAAATTGATCGCGTTCGATAGTTTCATTGTATTCTTTTACAATATCATCACCAGAACCACCACCCGCATCTTCGATACGAATTTTAATTCTTTCTAATTCATGGCGCATGTTTGCCAAAATATCTTCATTGTCATGCACATCAACCAACGATGCATCAGAAATTACTTCTGACGGATTATAGCCAACCAATATCCGAGATTCTTCTTCATCATCAATTAATCGTTGGTAAAACCGACCATATGCATCTACGTGGAATCGTAATGTTTCTTCTTTGCTTTTTAGTGTATGTGCCTGTGTTGCTAGTTCATAAAATACATGTTCTTTTTTGCGCCCCTCTTCATGAAATTCCGCAATCTGGTTTCTGGTTGATTGTTGTCGAGTATCAATATCTTGGATTTGCATTTCCAGATTTTTTATTTTTTGTTCGATTTCTCTTTTTTCTTGTTCTAAAGCCTGTACATCATGCACGACACGAGATGGAATTTCCTGTTCTGGAATAGAAGAACCTTTTTGAATCTTTTCTTTGAATAAAAGAATATCTTTTCGCAGTGATTCCATTCTAGACAACATTTCACCCGTAGTTATATCCGGAGAAAAAGAACACAATACCAATACATGATCACACCACGCCAATGTTTCTTCTTGTTGTAGTATTACATCTTGTGATGTTTTTTTTGCTACCGGTGCTGGCGTTGACCCAGCAACATCCAACAATGCTTCGACTCGCCCCAATGAACGTCCCAATGTATCTCGTTCTGCAGTATAGGTGCGACGCAGATCATCACAGGTTCGTAATTCTTGTTCCAATACACGCAAAGGAGATTCATCCACCGATGTTTTTGCACGCGCCATAGATTCTTCTATGATTTTTCTTTCATTTGAAATACGTGCATATTCTTGTTCTGCTTGTCCTGCAGATTGTTTGTGCCATGTACGTGCACGCAGTGCATACATACCAAATTGTTTTTTATATTCTTGTCGCAACAGTGCAGTTTGTTCTACCTTTTCTACTTGTTTTTTCAAGAAACGAATATGTGGAGCCAGTTCACGGCGCAACGCTTCGACTTCTTGCATATGAGTTTTAGTTTTTTCCAATTTACGTTCTGCATCTTTGATTTTCATTCGGTGAATACGTAAACCCAAAGCTTCTTCAATCATCATGCGTCTGTCGCGTGGAGATGCATGCAAAATACGATCTGCTTCACCCTGGGAAATAATATGATGCCCCGATGCGCCCACATGCACACGAGAAACTAAATCCTGGATATCTTTTAGTCTGACCTGAGAATCATTAATACTGTACACATTTGTACCATCTGAAAAAACTTCTCTTTTTAAAACAATTTCATCAAAATCCAAAGAAACATCTTGTTCTCCTATATCACCCGACAATTGAAAAATACGATCGTGATTATCAAAAGTAATCGCAACTGATGCACGATTCATTTTTGAAACACTTCGAGATCCACCAAAAATCATATCTGAACCAGATGAACCACGCATAGATTTCAAAGATTGTTCTCCCAATACAAAACGCATTGCCTCTACCACGTTTGATTTTCCAGAACCATTTGGACCAACAATAGCAGTCACGGGAACAGAAAAATCTAATGCTGTAGTTTTTGCAAAAGATTTAAAGCCGGAAAGTGAAAGTGTTTTAAGACGATGTATCATATAAGATTAAGCACGTAACACTATTATATCCCCCATTTTCTCAAAGACAAAGCTTTTCGTGCTGCTTCTTGTTCAGCTTCTTGTTTTGATTTTCCTGAACCTTCAGCAATACAAGTTTCTCCAAAATAAATTCCAATAGTAAAATTTTTATCATGATCAGGTCCAGCCTCTTTTAAAACACGATATGACGGGGTAACACCTTCTATTTCCTGAGATTTTTCTTGTACATAGCTTTTTGCATCACGCCATAGACCATGTTCAACAATTTCATCAATCTTTGGCAATAATGTTTGTGAAATAAATTTTTCTGCAGATGCGTACCCTTGGTCACAATACAATGCACCAATCATGGCTTCGTATACATTCGCAAGAATATAGTGACGAGCTTTTCCCATATCGCGTTGCTCTCCTTTTGATAATAAGAGCAAATTATTCATACCCAATTCTGATGCAGCCTGAGAAATAGTATTCGTGTTTACCAATGCTGAACGAAAAGCAGTCAATTCTCCTTCGGGTCGTTCTGGGTATTTATAAAAAAGATAATGAGTAACCACCAATTCCAAAACCGCATCACCTAAGAATTCTAAACGTTCATTATGTTCAGATACCACACCACTGTTTTCATTCAAAAAAGAACGGTGTGTACATGCCTGAACCAACCAACGAATATCCTGAAAAGTAATACCAAGTTTTTCTGCAAATAAAGAATATGCAGTTGTATCAATCGTGTTTGTAGACATAGTAAAGTATTATTGATTTTTAACGTGTTCCAAAGCCAAAGCAAGCATCTTCATAACATCATCATAGATATTCAATCCGGGTATTTCATCAGCGGTAAACCAGCGTACATCATCCAACCCACCTGATTCGTTTTCTATACGTAATGATTGATAAGGAGATTCTGCCAAAAAGTACATAACTTGTTTTCGTATTTTTCCTTTTTCGGGATGAGATGCCATGTATTCATTTTCACCCAATTTTTTGATGATAGAAATATCCAGACCTAATTCTTCTTTGATTTCTCGTTTTGTTCCTTCTTCTTCTGATTCTGCATCATCAATACCGCCTTTTGACAGTGTCCAATATCCAAATACATCATGTACCATCGCAAAACGAACAACACCAACATCATCCCGAGAAAAGATTACTGCACCTCCTTTTTTCTCGATAGGAAAAGCTTTTTTATTTGTGTTTTGATCTTTTTCTTTTTTAGAAGGCTGATCTTTGTCTGGTTCCCCTAGTTCTTTGTATACTGCACCCAAAACACCATTTACAAAACGTCCACTGTTTTCACCACCAAAAGTTTTTGCCAATTCGATAGCTTCATTAATAGCAACTTTTGGAGGAACTTCGGTACGATCACCAAAAACTAATTCGTATAACCCAACACGAAGAACATTTCTATCAACAGAAGAAATTTTTTCCAAAGGCCATTCAGGAGCAGCCTTTTGTAATATATCATCGAGAATCTGACGCTTTTTGATGATACCAGCCAACATATCTTCAAAAAACTTCATATCTTCAACCCCAGGTGCAAATTCTTCAACATTACGATGAAAAAGATTCATCACCTGATTATCATCATGAGATCCCATGTCCCATTCAAACAAGGTCTGCATAACAATTGAACGAGCAAGATGTCGAGTAGACATAAATAATATAAACTAGATCAAAAAAATTAAATAACAAAAATACCAGGACGCTGACTAAGCAGTCTTGGTATTTGCTTTACTTTGTTTCTTTGCCACTTTGGCAACAACATCAATCACTTGTCGGCCTTTATATCGGCCTGTTTTAGCATCAACATGGTGTCGTAAATGTGGGCTTTTTGTTTCAGCATCCACAGAAATACCTATTGATTCCAAAGCATGATGACTTCGTCTGTTGCGTGTATGTGATCGCGTATGTCGCATTCGTATAACCATATGAGAGCCAGTATACTGGAAATTATAAAAAAAGCAAGAGGATGT
>CAZAZY010000003.1:2737-11073 GCA_964489785.1 uncultured Candidatus Saccharibacteria bacterium | reverse complement strand
ATTGCATTACAATGATCTTTGGTTCCATATCCTTTGTGTTTTTCAAATCCATACACGGGATATGTTTTTGCATGCTCTACCATCAGCTCATCTCGATATACTTTTGCCACAATAGACGCACAACTGATTACCGGGATTTTTTGATCTCCTTTTATAATTGTCTCTTGATTTTTATATTCATCTGGTGCGCGTAATCCCCCGTCCAAATACACATGCGCTTTGTCTGGTGATATATTCAATTTTTCCAAACCACGATTTAGGGCAAAAGTAATACAAGGAACAATTCCCCGTGCATCAATATCTGTGGCTGAAACAGAAATACAAACGAATTTACATAATCCTTGTTTCTGTAAATCCTGTAAATCGTGTGCAATTTTTTCTCGCTTTTTTTCTGATAGAATTTTTGAATCTTTTGGGTGTAATGATTCGATCAGGGAAACATCTTTTTCCAAAATACAAAAAACGCCCACAGTTACTGGTCCGGCCAATGGTCCACGTCCGACTTCGTCAATGCCGATCAGATAAGTATTTGACATATAGAACGAGTATATCAGATAACGTAATCCAACTCATCTTTTCTGGTATACTGTACCCCATGGAAACCAAAAAATCTTTCGTCCATTTGCATACTCACAGCCATTATTCCCTATTGGATGGGTTGTCAAAAATAAAAGACTTGGTAAAAACTGCTAAATCATATGGTATGCCCGCATTGGCATTAACCGATCATGGTGCTATGTACGGTGCCATAGAGTTTTATAAAAAATGTAAAGAAGAAGGTATTAAACCTATAATCGGTGTCGAAGCATACATCGCTGAACGAACTCGTTTTGACAAAGACGCAGGTATCGATAATAAACGGTATCACCTAACTCTGTTGGCAAAAAATATTACTGGATACAAAAACCTGATGAAACTGGTTTCTTTGTCATATCTAGAAGGATTTTATTACAAACCCCGCATGGACGAAGAAAGTCTAAGAACCTATTCCCAGGGTATTATCTGTTTATCAGGATGTCCTGCTGGAGAATTGGCACATGCACTACGTGCAAAAAACATGCCCGAAGCTGAACGTATTGTAGAAAAATATATCAGCATCTTTGGTAAAGAAAATTTCTTTTTAGAATTCATGAATCATGTCGAAGTCGAAGGAACCGAATTAGTCAGAGATGGATTAAAAATTCTTTCAAAAAAATACGATGTTCCTATTGTAGGAACATGGGATTCACATTATCTTCACACCGACGACAGCGAGGCGCATAATACCCTGTTGGCAATCAACACCAATAACGCCAATTTCAAAATGACCGGAGATTATCATTTCATTAATCCTGAAGGAGCTTTGGAATATTTCAAAGATATTCCCGAAGCAGTATCAAATACCCTATTGGTTGCTGATATGGTTGATTTGGAATTGGAATTAGGTTCTTGGGTATTTCCACAATTTGGATTGGAGCCAGGAGAAACAGCCGAAAGCCAATTGAAAAAATATGTATACGCGGGTATAGAACGAAGATACGGAAAAGAAACCGAAGAAATTCGCAATCGTATTGAATATGAACTAGAAATTATTAAAAACAAAGATTTTTCTATCTACATGTTAATTGTAGGAGATTTGATTCGTTTTGCAAATGAGAATGGAATTTTAACGAACATTCGAGGTTCCGTTGCGGGATCGATTACTACGTATCTTTTAGGTATTACCAACGTTGATCCATTTCGATTTAAACTACCTTTTGAACGTTTCTTGAATCCAGAACGACCATCAGCACCTGATATCGATATGGACTTTGCGGATAATAGACGCGACGAAGTAATTGAATACGCAAAAAGAAAATACGGAGAACGTGCTGTTGCACAGATTGGAACTTTTGGAACTATGCAGGCTCGCGGAGCTGTTCGTGATGTTGCACGAGCATTGGGATATCCCTATGATCTGGGGGACAAAATGGCAAAATTAATTCCATTAGGAAAACAAGGATTTCCGATGACCATCAGTATTGCCATGGAGGTAGAACCTGAACTAAAAAAAATGTACGACACTGACAGTCAGGCAAAAGAAATTATCAACATGGCAAAAAAAATAGAAGGTTGTGCCCGACATATTTCTGTACATGCTGCAGGTGTGGTTATTTCCCCTACTTCGGTAGATGATTATGCACCTGTGCAGTTCGATCCCAAGGGTGGAAAAATAATTACCCAATATGACATGCACGCGGTAGAAGCTGCAGGGTTAATTAAATTTGATTTTCTTGGATTACGAAACCTGGCGATTTTGGCTGATTCAGTAAAGCTGGTGAAAAAAATAAAAAATATTGATGTTAATATTGAAGAAATTTCAACAGAAGATGAAAAGACGTTTCAGATGTTGGCCGAAGGAAAAACCATGGGTGTATTCCAATTATCATCATCGGGAATGACAAAATATCTCAAAGAATTGCGTCCATCAAAAATCGACGATATCAATGCCATGGTTGCATTGTACCGCCCAGGACCAATGGAAATGATCCCAGAATATATCAAACGAAAAGACGACCCTACACAAATTCGTTTTCTTGACCCACGCATGAAAGACATTTTGGATCTATCATACGGGGTTATTACCTATCAGGATGACGTGATGATGATTGCGATTAAACTGGCGGGATATTCTTGGTTAGAGGCAGACAAACTGCGAAAAGCCATGGGTAAAAAAATTCCCGAAGTCATGATGGCAGAAAAAGAAAAATTGATGGAAGGTTTATTAAAACATGGCATGACAGCAACAAAAGCAGAACGATTATGGTCATTGATCGAACCATTTGCTGCATATGGATTTAACAAGGCACACGCAGCCAGCTATGGACGATTAGCATATCAAACTGCATACATGAAGGCACATTATCCTGTACCGTACATGACAGCTATTTTGACTGCAGAATCTGGTGACGTAGAGCGTATTTCAGAAATTATTCATGAATGTACGAAAATGGGTATCAAGGTTCTCCCTCCTGATATTAATGAATGTTTTGGTGGCTTTACCGTGGTAGATGATCAAACTATACGTTTTGGTTTATATACTATTAAAAATGTAGGTTCAGATATTGCAGATGCAATTATCGAAGAGAGAAAAAAAAATGGAAAATTTACCTCATTAGAAGATTTTTTGAATCGCATACGACATAAAAACCTGAACAAAAAATCATTAGAAGCATTTGCAAAATGCGGGGCGATGGATCAATTTGCAAAACGTTCTCAGATAGTGGCAGGTATGGAACAATTATTAATTTACAACAAAGAACAGCTTCATCGACACGAAGATCAAGTGTCTTTGTTTGGCGATACCATCGCTGGCGGATCCAGCACATTAATGTTACCCGAAATTCCTGAAGAAGATCAGAAAATTATGTTGTTGTGGGAAAAAGAATTATTAGGATTATTTGTTTCTGGTCATCCATTAGATCCTTACAAAGAAAAACTGGAAAAGAGTAACACATCAGTACAGCAAATACTTGATGACGGAAAATCAGGTGTTGTTATTGTTGTTGGTGGAATTATTGAAACGGTAAAAACATTATTTACAAAAAAGGGTGACCGTATGGCTTTTGTACGATTACGGGATTACAGCGGTGCAATAGAAATGGTTTTCTTTCCTGAAGTATATGCATCTCATCAAAAAATTCTGATCGAAGATGCATGTGTTGCTATCAAGGGTAAAATATCAGATCGAAATGGAGAAAAAAGCATTCTTGTAGAAAAATGTAAATTACTGTAAATCAATGTATACTATACCTATTATACGTAACTTTTTAATTATATGACTGAAAACAACATACACAATATTATGACGCAATTAGTGCAGGAGCAAAAATCATTATGGCGTATCGAGAAACATTATATAAACGAGGCCGGAACTCCAGAAGAAAAAGCATTATGGGAAGCAATGCGAGATGACAAGAAAAAACATATCGAGGATTTTAAAGCAATCATTAAAACTGCATTATAATAAAATATTTTATTTAACAACAAGCTCTATTCTGGGGCTTGTTGTTGTTTTTAGAAATACACATAAATTGACATAGTATATAAAATATGCTATTATTCAATAAACTAAAACCAATTGTACCATGACAATCTTTGTGAATCCTATTAGAAAATTCCAAGAGAAAAAGGCTAAAACGAGCCTTTTTGGAAAATTGAATACTCTGCGCAATACAATTGCGTGGGTCGAAACACACCCGGACATTATCAGATTACCTGAATTTTTCAATGTGATGGAAGACTTCTTTCGGAACAAATTGAGTAAATCAGAACTGGCCATTTTGGACCAACGAATGCGTAATGTTAAAAACACCACCGCACGTGATGAATATGGATGGTTTCGTGCCAAAAATGGAGAGTTGGCAGACGCTCATAACACATGGGTCAGACCAACCGGTCATTTTGACGAATTATTTCATGCAAGATCTATATGTGACTTGGTAACCAATCCAGGTCAGGCATGGGATCAGCATGGTTGTGCAAAACGTGACATGACCGACCGGGAATTTTATTCAAACTGGTCAACCGGATTCATGCAAGACAAGTTGAAGGCTATCATCAGTTCTATCAGGGAATTGGACAAAGAATTCAAGTAGTACAAATCCCGTGCGTCACAATTGTGACGTGCGGGACTTTTTTATATAAAAAATCCCCCGATCATCCGTAGATGACAGGGGGTTTATTCTTAGTGGAAACTCAGCCACGACAGCCAAGATTTATTCCGCAATACTATTCCAAGATACAGTGGTCCAAACCAATGTACGGCTGGTAATAGAATCATATATCCCACTGAATCAAAAAAGATTTCATGTCCCCAAAGAGAAAAATACACATACCAGGTACCCAATATAATTCCCATTACAGGAAGAATGGCGAACACCATAGCAAAAGAAAATCCTTTCAGGCTGCGCATGAGATCAAGAAATTCTATACCTGTTATAAATACCTGATTCCAAAAATCTTGTACCACATCATCAGATGCAGACAACCCCATTTGGAATGACAACAATACAACCAATCCACACCAAATAATGGCGATAATATCGGTTGAAATAATATTATGCAGAGAAATGGTAACAATTGGTGTCCACCAAACTACAAAAGCCAGTAAACACATAAATAAAAATACAGCAAAGCTACCATTGCGAGAAGTTTCAACGATATTCATGACACATGGGTTTTAAGGGTTAACGTTCAAAGAATCTATCTATAGCGTACAGTAACCCCATAAAAAGTCAACAGACCCTATGCATCAATATTTGCCATTTTTGCATTCGATTGAATGAATGCTTTTCGAGAAGGGACATCAGAACCCATAAGAACATCAAATATTTTATCTGCTTCTTGGGCATCTTCGATTGCTACTTGTTTCAAAATTCGCTTTGTAGGATCCATGGTTGTTTCCCATAATTCTTCTGGGTTCATTTCTCCTAGTCCTTTATATCGTTGAATTTTAACACTTGGTGTTTTTTTGCTTTTCACTTCTTCTACCTCTTCCCCTGTTTCTTCTTCTGCATCTGAGAGGTCTTCTTCACCAACACCAAGCTCTTTTAAGACTTTGTTTTTTTCTTCATCAGTATATGCATAGAAAACTTTTTTACCTTGTTGAATTTTATACAAAGGCGGTTGAGCAATATAAATATACCCTGCATCAATGATTGGTTTAAAATACCGGAACAACAATGTTAACAATAATGTTCTAATATGAGATCCATCGACGTCCGCGTCAGTTGCGATGATAACTTTATGATAACGAATTTTTGATAAATCAAATGTATCACTGATAGATGTTCCCAACGCAATCACGAAATTTTTAATTTCTTGGGATGCTAACATTTTATCAATACGAGACTTTTCCACATTCAAAATTTTTCCACGCAATGGCAAAATAGCTTGGGTACGACGGTCACGTCCTTGTTTTCCAGAACCACCCGCTGAATCCCCTTCCACAATAAATAATTCTGATTCTTCAGCGCTTTTTGATTGGCAGTCTGCTAATTTACCAGGCAGGGTAAAACCCTCCAATGCACCCTTTCGTAATATAGAATCTTTTGCTGCTTTTGCTGCTTTCCGGGCGCGCAATGCCAAAACCATTTTTTGAATAATTGTTTTTGCATCATCTGGATTTTCTTCCAAGAATTCTGAAAATGCTTCACCAAAAACACTTTCTACTGCACCACGCGCTTCGGGTGAACCTAATTTTGCTTTTGTTTGTCCTTCGAATTGAATTTCAGGTAATTTTACCGATACTACTGCAGTCAAACCTTCTAATACATCATCTCCGGTGAATCCGCCTTCGGCTTCTTTCATGATGTTATTTTTTTTGTTGTAAGTATTGATGGTTCGTGTTAATGCAGTTTTAAACCCAGTAATATGCATACCACCTTCTGGGTTGTAGATATTATTCGCAAAAGGCACAATATTGGTTACCATGTCATCAATATATTGGAGTGCAATTTCTACGTTTACATCTTCGTACTGTTTTTCAACGTAGAAAATATTTTTTTGTACAGGTTTATTATCACGGTTATAGTGTGCAACCATAGAAATAATTCCCCCTTCAAAATAAAAACTTTGTGATGGAACTTGGAGACCCAAATCTTTCAAATAAATTGCAGAATCCGTATCTATTTTTTTATCATATGCACGAGCATCAATAGTGGTAATACGAACATTTTTTACCAAATATGCTTGCTCGCGCAAATGTTTTACAATACGATTCCAAGTAAATTCTATGGTTTTAAAAATTTCAATATCAGGTTCGAACATAACAATCGTTCCCCGATAAGAAGATGCTCCTACTTTTTTAACTTTTGCTTTTGGTTTTCCAATAGCGTATTCTTGTTCAAATTTTCCTCCGTCACGATGCACAATTACTTTTGTGTGCACAGACAATGCATTTACCACGGATGCACCTACACCGTGTAATCCTCCGGAAACTTTATATCCACTGTCTTCACCACCGAATTTACCTCCGGCGTGCAATGTTGTCATAATGGTTTCCAATGCAGAAACTTTTGTTTTTGGATGAATATCAGTTGGGATTCCACGGCCATTATCAACTACACGAATTCTATTTCCAGGCAACAAAGCAACCTCGATATGATTACAATGACCACCCATGGCTTCGTCGCGTGAATTATCAAAAATTTCCCAAATCAGGTGGTGTAATCCATCTGGTCCAGTAGAACCAATATACATTCCGGGTCGTTTTCGTACCGGATCCAAACCTTCTAAAACCTGAATACTTGATGATCCATAATCGTCTTTTTTAGTTACTTTTGATTCTTTTTCTTTTGCCATACTATATACAGCCACCATTACTGATGGTATCTATTTTAATGTATTTATTATACCAAAAATAAACAGAGAATGCTAACCCAAATGCTTTATTATGTGTTATATTATCTCACTTCCCAATCCTTGTTTTCAGCGATTTTTGCGTAAATATCATCCATAATTTTTCCAATTTCTTCGTCGGTCAATGTTCGGTCATATGATTGAAATACCAGTCGATACGCATATGAAGTTCTTCCCTCCTTGCTAAATTCATCTACTAATCGAGGTGCACTGATCAACAAATCTACCCCCACTAGAATTGCATACAATTTTTCTTTATCTCCCCCGCCATTTGTCCACACAGCGACATCACGTGTCATAAATGGGTATACAGACCATGGAACGAATTTTTGTGATTCTTCTCTATTATCACCCAATAGTCCATCATATGAATCCCCTACAGTAATAGTATTTTTCGCACAAAATTCATCCAAAGTCATTTCTATCATTTGTTTCTTTTCATTATAGGCAACGTGCATATGTTCGCCATCTTTATCAAACACTGTTCCTATTTCAAAAATCTTTACTGTATCAATACCCAGAAATGGTGCGTTCAATGTATTTGCTTTCAATGATTCTTCCATCCCGTCTTTTAAATTTGTTCGCAAGAACTTTTTGTCTGATGCAGTTTTTGATAATTCTACATGTCCTTTGTTGCGAAATGTATAGGTCATTACTTCGCTATATCCCAGATCAATAAAATGTTTTTTCGCCGCAAGAGTTTTATAGAATACTTCGCTTATCTTTGATTCAAAAATCTTCCCTGGAAGTACTGCCTGTACGCGGTCATATCCCATGATTCTCCCAACTTCTTCGACAAAGTCATGCTTTGCCGTCAAATCCAATCGCAAAGCTGGCGAGGTTATCGTAAATGTATTCCCCTCTTTTGTATATGCAAATTTCAATCGCTTCCAGACATTTTCTATTTCTTCCACAGAAAAATCTGTTCCTAATTGTTTGTTGATATATTCTGCATC
>CAZAZY010000003.1:0-2637 GCA_964489785.1 uncultured Candidatus Saccharibacteria bacterium | reverse complement strand
CTATTTCTTCCACAGAAAAATCTGTTCCTAATTGTTTGTTGATATATTCTGCATCCACTGTTACGGTCCATGGTTGTTGTGGGTTTGGATAGATATCAATAATCTCTTCGAATGTTGCGTCTGGAAACATCTCAAACAACAATGCAGACAATTCACGCATTGCGTATGGTGCCAATTCTGGAGACAAATCATTTTCAAATCGTTTTGTGGAATCTGTCTGAATATTCAAAGTCTTTGCAGTCCTGCGAACTGATACCGGGTCAAAGTTTGCCACCTCGAGAAATATATCTGTTGTCGCAGTATCTACCTCGGCGAATTTTCCACCCTTTACACCGGCAACAGCCAATGCATTTCCCGCATCATCAGAAATAACTGCCATAGAATCACTCATTTCTTTTTCTTCTCCGCCAAGAAGTGTTATTTTCTCATCAGTGTTAGCGGAACGCACAATAATACCACCCTGCATTTTTCCAAGATCCAATGCATGCACAGGTTGCCCACAATTAAACATCGTCAAATTTGTCGCATCCACAATATTGTTGATTGACCGCTGACCTATTGATTCTAAATGTTTTACTACCCATTCTGGAGATGGACCAACCTTGATACCACGAACAACCCGTCCCATGTATCTGCGACATGCTGGAGTTTGAATATCTACTGAAACAGTCGCTGGAACTGTGGTGGGTATTTTATATTGAGGCGTTGGGTCATTGTACGGAATATCCAAAATAGCAGAAATTTCTTTTGCAATTCCCATATGTGACAAACAATCATGATTCCGGTCTGGAAGTGTTTTTATTTCCAATATAAAATCGTCCCCGTGTGGGTCCACACTTTCTACCTCGAACGCGTGAAAAATAATCGCGTCTGCGACTTTTTCCGCATCGGGCATATCGGGCACATACCATTTCAACCAATTGTAGCTAACTTTCATAAAAAATATTTAAAACTGATTAAATCGAAGGTCCCCCTGATACGTCAGTCGCACATCGTGCAATCCGTATTTCATAAACAAAAATCGGTCAGCTCCCATACCAAAAGCAAATCCTTGATATTTATCTGGATCAATCCCGCAATTTTTCAATACATTTGGATGTACCATTCCAGCCCCTAGGACTTCGATCCATTTTTCTCCAACTTTTACATCAACCTCTACTCCAGGTTCTACGAATGGAAAGAAACTTGGTCGCAAACGTATCTCTGCATCAGGCCCCAAGAATTGCTTGAAGAATTCCAAAAGAACACCTTTTAAATGTGCCAAGGTAATATTTTCGCCAATCATCAATCCTTCAATTTGATGAAATTGCATTTCGTGTGTCGCGTCGGTTGCTTCGTTACGGAACACTTTTCCTGGAACAATAATTGCAAAGGGTGGATTCTTGCCAGCCTTTACCAGGGCTTCCATGTAGCGAATTTGTGAATTTGATGTATGAGTCCGCAAGAGTTTATCAAGATTTCCCTTGATATAAAAAGTATCCTGCATATCGCGTGCTGGGTGATCTGGTGGAACATTCAGCGCATCAAAGTTATACCATGTGTTTTCCATCTCGGGCCCTGTTGCTACTTCGAATCCCAGTTCAGTAAAAATCCGAACTGCGTCGTTGATAATAAGTGTGAGTGGATTGTATTTTCCTTTTTCATTCATGTGGTTTTAGTGTACCGTAAAATACAGGTTTTTGGAAGTATTCCGTATGTAAAACCTTTCTCGACAATCATGTAAATATATGCTTTAATATATCTGAATGTTCCACTAAACCACATAATCTCATGGCAAAACACCAAACGTTTATCATGCGTCACACCGATCATAAAGATGATCAAGTGCTGACTGACAAGGGGTTACAACAATGCAACACTACATCATTAAAAATTTTAGAATTTCTCCAAAAACATAAACTGGAAAAATGCATTTTTATTTATGATGATTCATATCATAGAACCAAAGCAACCGCTGAAGTTCTTCATGTAATTCTTCAAGAAGAAACTAATATTGAAACAAGTATTTTTTCAATCAAAGACTCTGTTAAATCTTTTTTATCAACAGATATATTTTTGGATGATTTTTTAGACGAGGTATCTCCTGTTACTCCAGCATTGGTAATTGTAGTCGGATCATGTGGAGATATGCCAAATCTCCTAAAAATCATGGGTATTTTATCTGAATCATGCACCGGCAGTGATTTGGAAAGGATTTTGGGCCACACTAACTTCTTTCATGTAGAAGAATTAGAAAACATAAAACCCAAACCAGGATTTACATTAGAAGAAATCAGGGCATTTATTCATTGATCCTGACCTGTGAAAGATCAATCAAGCAAGGGCGACATCATTTGATGTCGCCCTAATTTTTTATTTCATTATTATTTCTCGCAAAATATCTTGGGCTAATTTAGGATTTGCAGATCCATTTGTCGCTTTCATCATCTGCCCTACCAGCGACATAATTGCCGTCTCTTTTCCGGAACGTATTTGGTCAACCACTGCGGGATTTTTTTCAATAATCTCCTGTGCAATTTTCTTTAACGCTTCAGGGTCATTTTTTTGTATCAGTCCACGTTCTTCGGCGATATCTTTTGGAGATCTATTTTCACTAGCTAATATCGGCAAGATATCTTTTACTGCACGTGATGATAA
>CAZAZY010000002.1:52029-56455 GCA_964489785.1 uncultured Candidatus Saccharibacteria bacterium | reverse complement strand
AGTGACTCAATTATATCATAAAAAAATAGATAAAATAATTACAACATGATATGATGAAAAAATGGAACCTCTATCTAACACAGGTAAAAATACATTAACCATGAAGCCAAAATTTACCATTGCATACCGGGGTAAAATGTTTGAAATTGTCACTTGGGAAGGGAAACCTGGCGTAACATTCGAAGCCACGGTTCGTGCACCCGGAGTGAGATTAATCATCGAAACAGAAAAAGATGGTACAAAAGCCCTTCTTATGACCAGGGAAATCCGTCGCGAAGCAGATGGATTTGATTTTCGTCTGCCCGGTGGAAAGGTGTTTGATTCATTAAACGAATTAGATCAACATCGAGAATCAGGTAATTCTATTGAACCTTTGGCAGAAATTGCTGCAAAAAAGGAAGGAAAAGAAGAAGCGGGAATTTCAGGAGGTGAATTTATTCCTGGTGAAGTTTCAAAAGCAGGAGCCTCTGTAGAATGGGATTTGCATTATTTTATTGTAAAAAATGCTGATATCGGAGAGCAAGAATTAGAAGAACATGAACAGGGTGATATTGAAACAGTTATTTTGTCTGCAGAAGAGATTTTTGAAAAACTTTCACAAAGAGAAATCAAAGAAGGTCGAAGTGCTGATATGTTGTGGTCGTGGTTGCAAAAGAATGGCTTTATTCAGTTTAAGAAATAGTTATGGAAAAACCAAGAAATTCAGAACCCAAGAAAAGAAAGAAAATAATAATCACTGTTGGTACTTTTGAAAGGGGTGCAGTAGTTGATTCTTCAGTACATGAAAATATTTCACCAGAAGAAATTTCCATTAAAAAAATCAAGAGATTTGAACCAGAATCAAAAATGCACTCAGAAAAAAGTAGTCGATTGGTTCAGGAAATAGTTGATTTAATTAATGCAGGTAAGAAAAATGAATTACCACCTATTCTTGTCAGGGTGGTGGAAGACGATTATGAAATTATTGATGGGCATCATCGATATCATGCTCATATAGTTACTAATTGTGAGACAATTTCAGTAAAAATTATTCCAGAATCAGAAATCGAAATTATTTATAAAGAAGATTCTGGAATTGAATCACCTTTTGAAAAATTTGGAGTATCTTCATTAGAGGAATTTCAAGACAGCTTTCTTCAACTTGATCAAGAGCTCATGGGTGCTGAAAGCTCTGTGTATACATTTGATTACAAAGAGAATAATCTTTTAAATAAGATGAAAGATTATTTAGAGAAAATAGATGTTTCTCAGATATCAGAAGTTGCAAAACAGGCACTGTTTGAAATGTTATGGTTATGGTACCATCACGCAGCACAAGATGCCATGAATAGATATCAAGACAAAGAAAAGGCTATTGCTTATATAGATAAAGCCTTGGAATATGGTAAACTTGCTGACAGTCAAAATGAAATTACAGAATTACTCTCTTATCTCTATCAAGATGAATTTGAAAAAGCTAATGAGTATATTGAACATATGCCTGATTTTATACAAGAATTACAATCTGATGCTTCTGTAAAGATGGTATCGAATCAAGAAAAAGATAGTGCAAAACAATTATTTGAAGATTATAAAAATAATAAATAAAAATATTATTTCATGAATGATTTTTTGGTATATACAATTCAACCATCTGGGCAAGGTATTTTTGTTCGAAAATAAAGATTATTTCTGTGCGGGTGGTAATCGTTTCCGCCAGAGGAATTCTTTTTTGTGCGATTTTACGAATCAAAGAAAAGGTTATATTTGGCATGGGATAATATTTTGGATCTAATGCCAATCCAATAGATGCTAGATTTTTCACCACCATAAGTGGTTTTTCTTTTAATATTTTTTCTATCTCTGTTTTAATTCTGTCACTACAGATAACAGTAATTTCAGTAGTTGAAAGTGTAATAGTGAAAAAATCATCAGTATCAGTTTTTACCTTTTCATAAATTTTTGCCAATTTGGAAATAGATTCAGTTGTTTTGCTGTATACAATTTCTGAAAGAGGAGATTTTGTAGTTATGTTTTTGATTTGGATATCTTGGATTAATGGATTTCTTCCATCTAATTTCTTTGCAATACGAGACAGGGTGACAACGATTCCTGCAACGCCAACATCTTTTTTTGTCATATCCTCGACCTGATTTTTTATTTGCTTTGCATACTGAGAAAGATTCATATATCCCATAGATAGGGCAGTCAGAGCTTCTTCATCTTTATACAAAATAGATTCTACAACATCATGTATTTTGATCATATTCTGTAATCTATCATATATAACAAAAAGATACAAATATGTTTATTTTGCTATAAAATTTCACTTATCGTTCATCTTTGTTTATACTTGGACTATATGAAAACAGAACTTTTATACATGAAAGATATGGAACAAACAGAATGTTCTGCAAAAATTATTGCTATACAAAAAAATGAAACTAGTGTTACTGTGATACTTGATCAAACGGTATTCTATCCACAGGGCGGTGGTCAGCCATATGATACTGGGGTGATGAAAACACTCGATGGTGCTGTGGTATTTCAGGTACAACAAGTTCGATATATAGATGATGCAGTACACCATATTGGGATACTAGAACAGGGTGATATATCAGTTGGTATGGAGATGTTGTGTTTTGTAGACAAAGAAAAGAGAATACTACATTCACGACTGCATAGTGCAGGTCATGTGATAGATATGGCATTAAAAGAATTACAAATACCTTGGACACCCGGAAAGGGATACCATTTCCCAGAAGGGTCTTATGTTGAATATGTGGGCGATATGGAAAATATATCTGTCGAGAAATTAATATCAGATATAGAACAAACATGTAATACTATTATTTCTCGAGATATAAAAACAACATTGGTTTTTGATGATACGAAACTACAACATGGGAAACCCATGCGTACGGTATTTTATGGTGATTTTTGTATTCCTTGCGGAGGTACGCATGTGGCGTATTTGAATGAAATTATCTCGATAAAAATCAGGAAAATCAAAAAAGAAAAAGAAGCAATAAGAATTTCTTATGCTGTGGGTATTTTATAATATAATGTGCTCTCGATAGGAATCGAACCTATATTTTAACTTCCGCAAAGTCATGTCCTATCCATTGAACGACGAGAGCAATCTATCCAGCAAAAGGTCTGGATATGCCTGTATTTTATAGCATTGATTTACAATTTTAGCAATATTAGATTAGATATTCAAATAATGCATGATTCTGTGAATCAGAGGTGTCTGCATATGTTCCTGTGGAATAAATTCCTGGAATATCTCGTGAATATCATCCAACGCAATAATATCTTTGTTGATAGGGATAATAATTAAAGGCGAAATACCTTCTTTTAATACAATAAACAAAGATGTTTCTTCTTTGTAATCATGAATATCATATGCATGAATATTTTCAAAATGATACAGTTTGTTGTTGATTTTAATTCCATCTTCGTTTACAGCAATATTCAATGTAATAGGAGGATGAAATGTGTACAACAATATCGTAAATGCAATAATAACAATCATCACACCAATCAGTGCATTTCCAATCAAAATAGCTATGACAATTCCAGCAATTGTTGTTAGGCCCAAACCCCAGTACCAATCTTTTGTACGTGGTCGATGCACATGTTCCAAAGTTTTCCAAGAAAGTAATGTTGGTTTGCGAGACTCTTTTTCCATATGTATATAGTATATCACAGACACATAAGATGCATAGAGGAAAAATAAGAAAAATGATATACTGGCAATATGCAATCTTCTGCCAATGAAAAAGATAGAGAAAATATACAGTCTGCAAAAAATGAATTTTATCAAAAATTTTCAAAATTATTGATTACAAAAAATAGTATCATGCGTCTATTTCGAGAAAAAATTGAATCAGAGAAAATAAGGGAAATTGAAAATGATATAAAAACCACTAAAACATGAGTATTGAAAACAAAGACAGCCAAGAAAAACCACATGAGTCTATAATACAACAGGAGTCTTTTTCTGATGTGCAAAAAAAGGCACAGCAAGAAATCCATACAACAACAAAAGAATTTATAGATCAAGATAATCAAATCCAAGAAATTGTAAATTCTGCTAATCTAAAAAATCCAGAAATTGTACAACAAATAGAAAAAGAATTACACATTACGGAAAAAATGGGCGAATTAAATGCAGAGGCGCAAGCACTAGAAAAAGAAACACTGTGTGTCATATTGCAACAAAATCTCGATCGTGCAGAGAAAAATTTGTCCGAATTAGAATCAAATAAAGAAGATTCTCGTAGTTATCAAATCAAGGTTGATCTTGCGGAATTAGAGATAATAAAGGCAAAAGGAAAATTATCATTATTGGATCAAGATGGTGGAATTTCAAAAATTGTATTAGAAAAAGAAAATATTAATGAAATTCAAGATAAAGAATCTGTAAGAAAAGAATTCGAAG
>CAZAZY010000002.1:46293-52019 GCA_964489785.1 uncultured Candidatus Saccharibacteria bacterium | reverse complement strand
GAGCAGTTTCTGGATGGAAGCAAATCAATCAACGTCTCGATGGTTATGGGATAGATTTTCAAACATACACAGAATATGAGTATTCAATAGATGAAGAAGAGTCAAGAATACGTACTGAAATACAAGCATTTGCTGAATCTATTCATCTTGATAAAGATTTAAATGAATTAATGAATATTTGTTCATCGTACGGAGATCTGGTTTTGGATTCTTTGGATGAATTTGATGGTTTTTTTATAAAGAAAGCAATTTTTTCTTCGGTTGTTGAAAATAAAAATGTAGATATGCAAAAGCTTGTCGATGTATATGATACTAAATTAGCATCACTGGATACAAACGAAGATGCTGGTGATAGCATATTCCCTTTATTGCAAAAAAGAATTAAAAAAGAAAAAGAAATAACCACACAGGATTTTTCCGCAGAAGAAATAATGAAAATTTGGGAGCAAGATCCAGAAATAATTTTGAATAACTCTGAAATATCTCCGCACATGGAGAAGATTAAGATATATATACAAAGACTTGATCAAGAAAATCGATACGCAGATATTTTTGATATTAAAGAGAGACTGGATTTTCTTCGAACGGCGTCGGGTTATAAAATAAGTGATGGTGAAAAGATTATTCCTGTTTGGATGCGAAGCATTATACGTAATACTGATGTGATTGAAAAACTTCTAAAAAAAGTACTTTCAAAAGATGCTTTTGAAAGTACTTTTTTGGAAAGTAATTATATTATTCCAATTTCTTTGATTCCAGATTCGTTTTCTAAAGAAGAAAAGAAAAAATATGTAGAGCAATTTCTTCAGAATTCAAATGTGCCAGCTGGTCAAATTTTTGAGTACGCTGATTTTCTAGATATCCCTGTTGAATCTTTAATACGCGATAGATCAAATATTGCAAAAAGTATTTTATTATCAAATGAAGAGGTGGTTACAAAAGAATTAAAAGAAAAAGCAATGATGGGTATAATATCATCAATAACTTTTACAAGTCTGGTATTTGAAAAAGGAAAAGCTTTAATAGATTTATTATGTCTATCTGGCGCAGAAGAGAAAATCAAAAAATCATTTGAAAATAGTAGTCAAAGTGCACGCCTTGTTTTATTTCATCAAGATATAGAAGCCAAAAAGCCGTTTTTAAATAATGCATTGCAATATATCCGTGATGATGAATTTGCTGTTCAGGTCTCTTCGTATGTAGATGCTGATCATCTCATGTTATTACCTGGTGCGGTAGAAAAAGTAAAATCAGCTTTTCAGGTATTTTTAGAAAAGGGAAATTATGACACCTCGAAAAATCTTCTTGGAAATCATAGATTTTCTTTTTTGCGAGAGGGGTATACAGATGATATTTCTATACAAGATATTCTTTTTGAAAAACTTATTTCAGCTTCTCGTCTATATGCAAAAGAAAATCAACAACAACAAATAAAAGAAACGCGATTGAAAAATATACAAGAATCATTCTGGGTTACGAATAGCCCAGAAAAACTTCCTACACCAATATTGGCCACATTAGAAAAATTTGAAAATCAATATGGAGACAAAGGGAAACATTTGATTGCATTGGCAATTACTGCATATGGTACAGAAAATCCTGATGGTTTTGCACGTCGTATGCATGTATTTGAAAATATTTTGAATCAATATAATCCTGAAGCTATTCCTGATGGGTGTAAAGTTTCTATGGGGATTGAATACGAAGTTACAAAAGAAATTGCAGATGAATATGGGGAAGAAAGTTTTCTTGGATATAAAAAAGATATTCAGCTGGTTAGTGAAAGTGTAAATATTGGTACCGGAAATGATGCAATTCATGAAATTGCATTAAAACCAAATTATAATCCCTATATGTTGATTGCCGAAATAAAATTGTTACAGGAAGCAGGTTTTCTTGATTTGAATTTCAAGCAGTACAAAGATGCCCCTCGGGGATATCATTTATCATTAGTGGGTGATAATGGATTGTATGTGAATGAGAATATGCATTTTCTGCATAACCTTCTTACCGTGGCGCAGTTAACTGGCGTTACTGCTGGAAAGGAAATAAGATATACAAAAGATATACATAAAAAATCATTTGAACATTTTACTGATCATGTTCAATCTGGTGATCGTTGTGAAATAAAAGGTATGGCAACTGACAGCGTAGAGCAATTTGAAAAATCTATCATGACTTCGCATTATGCGGGAATCGCAATACAATTGTGTGATAAATATTTGGGTAGGGAGACTATTTTATTTGGTGAACCAGGAAATAATCCTCAAGATTTTGAAAAAATGTTAATAACTACCGGTTCTTTGTTGTCGCCTTTTATATCAGATCAAGAACGAGATATTGTATATGCGTGGATGAAATTAAAAAAAGATATTATGGATGCTATTGGACAACATAATGAATCTTTTATCGATAGTGAATTTCATGGTTATGTGTTAACTCCTCAAGGGGAATATATTGATACGGGTGAACACATTGATGTATCTCGAAATAAAAAATTATTAGAAGGTCAACATATTGATTCTGAAGAATTTCAAAAATCTTTGCGCATGCGAGGTGGTGATATGTTAATCACACAAACGCCAGATTTTGTAAATACCCTTACAAAGATAAACAATATTTTTCTCAAACCTCCACAAGGATATGAAAATAGTCCAGTAAATGCAAAATCAGTATTGAATACAAAAAAATACCCAGGATATGGAGGTGTTATGGAAAACCATGTTGAAGATTCTTTGTTTGATAGTCAAAAAAGACTTGGTGATGGATATTATTACATACAAGGAGCTTCAGAAGAAATGATTATACATAAATCTCAGATTATATTGAATGAATTTTATAATCACATGCAGACATTATTACAATCAAAAGGTCGTGAACGAGAAAAAGACAGAAGGTCACAAGAATGGTTAGAATATAACGCAAAATAATACATATGAAATTCAAGCAAAATTTTGAACAATATAAAAAAGACCAATCCGCAATTGATACCCCGCCAGTTATTAAAGCAGATTTTCATTTTGTAATAAATGATATTGCAAAAAAGATAATAGAAGAAACTGAACTTGAAGCAAAAGATTTAGATGATCTAGAAATAGTATATGACATGACCCAAGATCTGGAAAAAGATTTGGTTATTTGTATAGATAATTATCGATCACGTGATATTGTTACCAGATTAGAATCGTTGGTTACGTGCGATCATTTTTTGACTGCATATCATAATGGACCCGACAGTAATGAAATAAAATATCACATACTAGAAGGATATTTACCCCAAGAGGATTTTGTGGGGTTAATAGAAAAAATATCCATTCCTGAATATACCAAGAGGATTATTATTCAAGTGTATCAAAAAATTAAAGAAAGTAAAAAATAGTTTTTACAAAGATGCAGATTTTCCCGCAACATATCCGGTTGTCCAGCATAACTGTAGAGAATATCCACCCGATGGGCGGTTTACGTGCAACAAATCCCCAGTAAGAAAAAGATTAGAAATCTTTTTTGATTGCATGGTTCGTGTATTTATTTCTGACATAGGAATTCCACCATCTGCAATAACTGCACGGTCAAAACCCATCAACCCGACGATCGTTAGTTGAAGACCTTTTAATAAATCAATAATCATTCGGCGTTCTTCTTTGGTGATGCTGTGGACTTTTTTATCAGTATCAAATTGTTCAGATAGTAATTTTATGACCAGTGCATGCATGCCTGCTGGCGTGATTTCTTTTGCGATATTTTTAAAAGATTTATTTTTGTTCTGATCAAATGTTTTTATCAGTTGTTTGTCCAAAGATCCAATATCAGTATCGGGATACATGTCGATAGTGGCAGTTACTTCGCCAGTGTGTAATAAATCTCCAACTTGTTTCGAAACATTGAGAATCAATGGGGATGACAGTCCAAAATGGGTAAACAAAATCTTTCCCTTTTTCGCAAAAGCCTTTTTATTATCTACAAAAAAAGTAATTTTCATGAATGATAATGAAACCCCAGAAATATCTGCAACCCAGGGTTCTTTGGTTTGTAATGGAACAATAGATGGAGTTGGTTTGTGTACGGTGTGTCCCAAATCTGATAACCAATGAAATCCATCACCAGTTGATCCTGTTTCTGGTCTGGAATATCCGCCAGTTGCAAATATGTAATTTTTTGCATAGTGACGTTTGCTGTACTTGTCTTCTATGTATTCAATCAGGTTGTTTTCTTTGTGGATTTTTACAATTGGAGAATTGGTAATAATTTCAACATTGTTTTTTTCTACAAATTTTGCCATTGCATTATATACATCGACAGCCTTTTGTGTAGCAGGGAATGCGCGTTTTCTGGCTTCGACAACGATATCAAGATCAAGATTTTTAAAAAATGAAAAAGTATCTTTGACACCAAATTGAGAAAAAGGGGAATACAAATACTGATTTGCTTCGCCATAGTGTGATAACAGTGCATGTTCGTCATATTCAGCATTGGTGATATTACATCTGCCACCCCCGGTGATTTTTAATTTTTCACCCAGGTTTTTGTTTTTTTCGATCAATAATACCTTTTTCCCTGTGGTACCAGCAGATCCAGCAGCCATGAGACCGGATGCCCCTCCCCCGACAACAATAACGTCATATATGGTATTTTTTATGCCTGTATTCATGGGTTTTTTATAATCGCATTCTAGCAAAGATTACCGGTAAAAGATACATAAAACAAGTAAGAGTTTTTTATGCAGATCTACGTAATTTTAAGAGATGAAGATGAAGGTGGCCGGGAACAGTTCGTCCACGAGGAAGATTTTCATATAACACATCATATGTATCTGCTATGTAGGATTTCTTTAATTCTTGTAGTTCATGTAACTCTTGGGGGGTCAAAAGATCCCAATCAAAGACAACTTGTCTACGGGTAAATAGCATGTCATGTTGTTCTGCCACTGCATCATAGGGAAAATCATTTGGAATAATCATCCAATAATCAAAAACTTTTAGGGCATCTTTTTCTGTAGGAGAAAATGGTGGATATAATTCTGGATGTTCCGTCCGCAATTTTCGTTGTTCTAAATACCGCTCTTCCATTTCAGGGGTGCGTAAAAAGGTGGTGGTTAGATGATCTTTTTGCATGAGATATACTATACAGAATTTTAACCCAAAAGGATAGCTATGCTATACTGAAAATATGAACCAGATAATACTTATTCACGGATTGCCAGATAAAGAAGAGGTTTTGGGTGATGTATGGCCTTCGCCTTCAAATGCGCATTGGTTTTCTTGGGTCCAGAAAAAACTAACACAAAAAGATATCTTGTGCCAAGCATTAGAAATGCCCAAATCATATGATCCTGTATATGCGGAACATGAACAGGTTTTGAATCAAATGGAAATTTCAGATGAAACTGTTTTGGTGGGGCACAGTTGTGGTGGGGGATTTTTGTTAAGATATCTTTCCGAGCATCCAACACTGACACCAAAGATGGTTATTCTTGTTGCACCCTGGCTAGACGGAGATGGATATCTAAAAGAAATAAATCCAGAATCAAATTATTTTGATTTTAAAATTGACCCAACATTGACAGAAAGAACAGAATTACATTGTATATATTCAACTGATGATGAAAAAAATATCCTAGACTCGATAGATAAAATTCAAAAAGAATTACCCAACATAGTTATGCATATATTTACCGATAAAGGTCATTTCACCGAACCAGATTTAGGAACAAAAGAATTTCCAGAATT
>CAZAZY010000002.1:37101-46193 GCA_964489785.1 uncultured Candidatus Saccharibacteria bacterium | reverse complement strand
CCGATAAAGGTCATTTCACCGAACCAGATTTAGGAACAAAAGAATTTCCAGAATTGTTAGAATTAATTTTGAAATAATTATGTCAAAAAAAGTATTTTTAATTCATGGATTTCAAGGATCACCGAATGGGGGATGGCGACCTTATCTTATGGCTGAGCTGGAAAAAATAGATATTTATGCATGTTCATTACCTATGCCAAAACCAGATGAGCCACTTCTTTCTGAATGGTTAGAGGAAATAAAAAGACATATTGAGGCAAATCCAAATGATGATATTTATTTGGTTGGACACAGTCTAGGTGGAACTACTATTCTTCGGTATCTAGAACAGTTCGGTTCTCCAAACCTTAAGGGAGTGGTTATCGCGTCTGCCCCTTGTCACCAGAATGGAAATCTTAAAATTGTTGATTTTTTGCGAACAGATTTTAATTGGCAAGATATGAAGAATAAGATTAAGCATGTCCATGTGATTCATGGAGCTGATGATCCTCTTGTCCCTGTATCTGATGCAAAAGAAATAGCCGAGCAACTAGATGGGAAACTTATCCTTATTCCAAATGGAAAACACTTGAATGGCTCAGCTGGATTTACAGAGTTACCCGAAGCATTATCTGCATTGATTGAGATACTAAAACAATAATATATTCCGTATGAAATTTATTCTCAAAATAATCGACAGGATTAAAAAACTTCATCCAAAAATCCGCACCTACCACATAGAAGAGGGGTTGGTATTAATTTCGTTGATTCTGGTAGGAGTTTTTGCTGGAAAGGGTCCCATAGAATGGATTGGTGTCTTGGCTGTATTTTTTACCTTTAAACACACAATCATCAGCGAGAGATTACAAGAGGCCGAAGCAGAACGAGCCATCCGGGATGGACTGCATACAGTTACCGTAGAATGCTATTCAAAACTGGGGCAAAATTTTCTCATAAAAGAAGTTCTTTGGTTTGGGTATTTTGTATTACTGGGGGCGTGGTCAGCATTGGCTGGGGTTGTTATCTTTTTATTGTATCCAACCTGGAGAAAATATTATCGTAAGCATAGACCATTATCAGAAAGACCGGAAAGGAAAAAGAGATTAAGTAAAACCACCTAGTATATAGGTGGTTTTACTGTTGGCGGAGGAGGTGAGATTCGAACTCACGGTCCGGTTCCCCAGACTCTTGTTTTCAAGACAAGTGCAATCGACCTCTCTGCCACTCCTCCAATATCTTTTTAAAAGCGTTACCGCTCTTATAAGATAGGTCTTTGTATAACATATGTATACAAAAGCATCCTATCATATACAGCAAAAGTCTGCAATTTTTTCAGGGGGGTGTATTTATGCTATACTGTTTCCAATATTAATTCGGTTCGATAACTTATATTTTATGATGACAACGCCATTTAAATTTTTTTTCACCTTATTCATTATCATTCTTTTGGGTGTTGGTATTGCAGTATATACAAAATCAAAAGATAACACTGATCAGGTAATTCCTGAAGTCAGTTTCGAAGAATTGGATGAATCTTTTGTCCCTATTTTTACACAAAATTTACAATATGGAATGGAAAACAATGACGAGATTCGAAAATTGCAGGAATTTCTTATCGATCATGGGTATCTAAATGGAGAACCAAATGGGCATTATTATTCTTATACCGAAGATGCAGTTTTGGCTTTTCAGTTGGATGCAGGTATTCCACAGACAGGTATCGTGGATACACTGACCCGACAGGCATTACATGCAAAAATCCAAGAAATAGGATATATATTTGAAAATGAAAACGAAGCGCAAGCTTGTTTAGGATTAGCTATTGCACAGCCAACAACATTAGAAAATCTTTCATTTCCATTAGAGGTTTCGGGATTTATTCATCCAACTTCAAATCCACAAGATTGGACTGTGTTCGAAGGGGAAGCAGGTCATGTAGTAATCAAAGATACACAGGATAATATATTGGCTGGTCCAGTTATCATGACCTTGTCTGTTGATTGGATGAATGGAGATCCAAAACCATTTTCTTTGGTTGTGCCAGCATTATCATCGATTCCAGCAGGTATGAACGCACAGTTAATTTTTACTGATAATAATCCTGCTGGTCCTGACGAAGGGCAATCTCATACATGTATGTTACCTATTACGGTAGCATCTTAATACTATGCGGTATTTGGGAATTGATTATGGAAAAAAGAAAATAGGATTATCATTGTCAGATGATGATGGTTCTATGGCTTTTGCCTACAAGGTGATTCCAGTAACACCAGATATTCATCATGTGGTTGCAAAAATTGTATCCAATGAACGAGTAGAAAAAATAATTATAGGAGAATCAAAAGATGCAAAAGGAAATGATAATGCGATTATGGATGATGTGCGAGATTTCATAGGGCAGATGTCTTTTTTAGTGCAAATTCCTATTGATACTCAGCGTGAAGATTTTACTACCAGATCAGCTTTGCAATCTTTGGTTCCAGAAAAAAACGTATCACGTAGTCGGGTAAAAAAACCAACTGGCGAAGATGATGCACTGGCCGCTGCGATTATGTTACAAAGATATTTAGACAAACAAAAATAATAGATTAACCTTTACTATAAACTATATGATTACCTACGATGATTTTAAAAAATTAACCATGCAAATTGGTACTGTGAAATTGGTGGAACCAGTCGAAGGATCTGATAAATTATTGCGTTGTGAAATTGATTTTGGAGAAAAAGATGAAGAAGGAAATCCCGCATTGCGACAAATTGTATCTGGAATTCGAGAATACTATCCTGAATATGTAATGTTGGTTGGGAAGCAATTGTTATATGTAACCAACCTGGAGCCACGTGATATTCGCGGTGTGACCAGTAATGGTATGTTGATGGCAGTTGATGGTATCGATGGAAAACCAGTATTTTTAGTTCCAGAAAAATCAGTTACAGCAGGTGCTGTGGTTCGATAAGAATAAAAAACAGTAGACCTAATATTGCTGTTTAGGGTATACTATAAGTATGAAGTTTTCTCACGTGATTCAAAAACTTTTCCCTGCACCATCTTTTGTGCGGATGCCTGCATTGTCTGTTGATATTTCAGATGATGTTATTCGTTTTGCAACGTTAAACAGACGCAATACTAATTTAGCATTAGGACAATCAGGTGAACACACATTACCCAAAGATGTAATTGTTTCAGGTGTGGTGCGCGATATTCCTGGTTTTGTATCTGCATTAAAAACAATTCAACAAAAAACAAAAGCAACTTGGGTGCGATTTTCTTTGCCAGAAGAACACGCATATGTTTTTTCGATTGTTCTGCCAAAAGCTGCATTACCGCATTTGGAAGAAGCTATTCGTCTGCAGATAGAAGATCAGGTGCCATTACCAGAATCTGAAATTTCTTTTGGGTATGAAATTTTTCGCGAACATGAAGATTCTTTATTGATTAGTGTTACAGCTTTTCCAAAAGAAATTGTGGAAACCTATATACAAGCATTTTTGTCAGCAGGGTTTCGTCCGTTGATAGGGGAATTAGAAGTGCATGCGTTATCGCGTGTGGTTGTGCCTCGGCATGATTCTGGAACCTATATTTTGGTTGATTACGGAAAGAATCGATCGGGTTTTTCTATTATTGTTTCTGGGGTTACCGTGTTTACATCTACTTTAGATATTGGATCTGATTCTTTGACCGAAGCTATCGCAAAATATTTTCAGATTTCACGAGAAGAAGCAGAAGCTATCAAACAATCACGAGGTTTATTAAATAATACTGATGACCAAGATTATTTTTTTACGGTTATTAATAATATTAGTGCATTGCGTGATGAAATAAATAAACACTATCTGTATTGGCATACGGCGCATGGTAAATTACCGGGAGTTTCTGGAACAATTGATGGTATGTATTTGGTAGGGGGTGGATCATTGTTGCCAGGTTTTGCAGAATATTTATCATCTACGATGCACATGCCAGTTACAGTTGCATCCGTTTGGAAAAATATTCTTTCTTTTGATGACATGATCCCTGAATTATCACAAGAAGAATCATTATCATATGCTACGGCGTTGGGTTTGGCATTAGGTGAAATATATGACTATTAACATTCTTACGCCCGAATATAAAAAAAATATTGAACGTGAAATGAGAAAGCGTTCTATTATGATTATTATGTTGGTAGGCATGGCGTTGGTATTTTGTGCAGGAATTTTATTTTCAGGTTTGTATATATATGCGCGGGTAAATTATTCTATCGCAGAAGCTTCTTTGCAGTCACTGTTGGCTCAAGATGAAAATCAGGAATACCGCGATATTACAAAACGAATACGTGGAGTAAATACTATTACCAAAAAAGCATCTTTAGCTTTTTATCAAATACAATTGTCACATATTATCAACTCTTTGCAGGATCAAACAGCACAAGAAATCACATTACAAGAAATTCGTGTAGTTTCAGCACAAGAAGATGTTCCGGGGTCGTTGTTTGTTCGGGGGATTGCAAATACCCGTGAGGATTTGTTATTTTTTGTGCAAACTTTGAAAAATAATCCATTATTTGTTGACGTGATTGTTCCTGTTTCTCATTTTGTTGCAGGAACCGATGTTACGTTTTCATTATCAGCCACATTAGCTGAATCACAATAATATGAAACGCTCATTATTTATTACCAGTATTATTTTTGGAATCATTATTCTGGCTGGATTTATTTTTCTGGTCCTACAAATTCGTGGAACAATTTTGCAAACCCAAGCAGTCCAAAAACAATTTGCAGAAGAGCAACAAAAAACAAAACAGATTGAATCGTTGCGAATTGTTGCACGTGATATTAAATCTATCGAAGAAAAATTACAGGTGATGTATGTAGAAGAGCAGCGAATTATAGATTTCATTAAAGAATTAGAACTCATTGCCATTCAAGAAAATGCTGTGTTGTCATTATCACAATTAGATATCATCAAAGACAAAGAACCGTATTTGTTAATGAGTGTTGATTTCCGTGGATCATTTGATGATGTATCTGTTGCATTACGCCGATTTGAATTATTGCCATATATTATACATGTTGATCAAGTTCAAATTACACCCTATGAAGAAGAGGGTGCAGAAAATCAGTGGAGATTAGTAATTACCAGTCGATTGGTGAGTTTTATTCCTGAAATATAATATCCACATATATGAAAAAAAATGTCACTCAATATACATTTGAAGAAGTAATAAAACAACTTCGTTCGCGATTCCGACCAACGGTTGTTTGGGAATGGGGCGTTCTGGGTTTTTTCTTGGGGTTCTTTTTAATTCTCGTTGTTACCTTTTTAGTATATCGTTATTATGTTTCCAGTGACGCGACAAAAATGACACCACAAAGTATCCCTGAACAAACCACTACTACTTTTCATCAAGAAGAATTAGATGATGTTTTGGAAATCCTAGAAGAAAGACGTGCTGTTCGCCCTGTGGCTACGGTTAACGAAGAAAATATTGACCAATAAGCTATATATGCTATACTTTTGGGGTCCTTCGTTTTAGGTGCCGTACATTCGGTATGACAGGGTAGATTTGCCCCTGTAGTTCAATGGATAGAACTGCGGACTTCTAAGCCGTTAATCTAGGTTCGATTCCTAGCGGGGGCACACGAGCGTAAAGAATGTAAATTTCTTTATATTCGATTAATAAAAAAACATAGCGCGATTAGCTCAGTTGGTAGAGCAGCTCGTTTACACCGAGAAGGTCGGGGGTTCAAGTCCCTCATCGCGCACATAAAATACAAAGTCCGGATGTGTAACATTCGGGCTTTTGTATTTTACCAAGAGATGGGGGCTTGAAAGATGGAGTCGGTTTACGATTTTTTTACAAAATTGTCGCTGAGTCGGGGTCGCGAAAATTTTCTCTAGGAAAATTATTCGTGACCAAGCCCCACATTGCGGACAAACCATATCTATTTGTGAAAATATGGCGATATGATATCCTGTGATTATATGAAATTTGAAGATAGAATTATAAAATTCAAGGGAACAGATGCTTTTGCGGACCCTGAATTAAAAGAAAGACTTTTGCGAAAGGCAAGTGCTTATAATACCAAAAGGTTTAAACCTGATGCTTTTTCTGATTGTTTTCCTCTTGAAGACATAAAGAAAGATAAAGACGAGGTAGCTCAATTGCAAACTATTTTTAAAAGAGGTTTAGAAAAAGAACGAGAAAGATATCCTGACGATCCAACTGCTGGTCAAATGGAAAAGATAGGGGCGATTACTGAATTTATTGTAGGAAAACATATTGGGGCTTGGTTTGCGAATCTTGCAACAGCTCATCCTACTTCTGAATTTGATGATTATAAAAATAGTATTGATATTGTTTTAGAATATAAAGACGCACCTCAAGATGGGAAATATTTAGGTCTGGGTCTTGATGTAACATTTAGTACTAATAAGGAAATCATTAATAAAAAGCTTGATCGTATTTGGAATTATGATTTACGAGAAGGTAAACCAGCTTCGGTAAAATATTTTGAATCCGCAGAAAAAAATGTTCATGGAAGTATTGAATTACCTCGGGTGTTAGTTGCTCTTGATCCTCGAATGGTAAAAGAATTGATGCGTCTTGAAGATAAAAACAAGGTAGAAGAATTAGATAATCATCCTGTGCAGATTGTTATTTTGTATCAGCTACAACAACAATTTGCTGCTTTTTATAAAAGAGCAATGTCTAGAGATGGTGCTGGGCACAAAAAGATTGCTAATATGTATCATGTTGCTGTAGAACAATTTAATAAGGTTATAGAACAAAAACAAGGATATATCAATGATAATATGCACGTTCTTTCTGATGATGTTGGAGCCCGTCTGGTGCAAGAATTTTTTGAAGAAAAAGAAAGATAAAAAAATGGCCAGACTCATGAAGAGCTGGCCTTTTTTTCTGTGAATAATTGTTGATACACAGAAAAATTTTCATCATCAAAGCAATAAAAATGTATTTCTTTGATGATTGTAGTTTTTAAATTCTGAACTACATCTAATACAATCTCTCCCGCAATATCTTTTGGAAATTTAAAGATTCCCGTACTTATATTAGGGAAGGCTATTGACTGAACCCCTAATTGGATCGCAAGATCAAAAGAATTTTTGTAAAGTAGTTTTAATACTTCTTTTTCATTGTGATCTCCTCCTTTCCACAGAGGGCCAACGGCATGTATGAGGTGTTTTACGGGTAATCTACCCGCAGGAGTAACAATGGCTTCACCAGATGGGCAATTGCCGTACTTTTGACAAGCTTGCAGAATCATTGGTCCTCCTACTTTGTGAATTAATCCGTCTAATCCTTTTCCGGGTGTCAGAGACGAGTTTGCTGGATTCACCATGCAATCTCCTCTAAATTCAAGAATATTTCCTTTTTTTATGTGTATCAGAATTTGATTCATTACTACGTCTGGTTTTTGTGAACAGTTTAAACACAAGATAACATTATTTATACTCATTGTCAACTATTTCTTTTTATAGTATACTAGCTGGTATGAATATGGAAAATATAAAAAATCAGAAACCAGCTGAATCTTTAAAGCCCCCATTTGAAATCAAGGAAGGAAAAGAAGCAAAGGCTTTTATTGAAAATCTCTACGCAAAGGGAGATCGTCCGGTTGTTACTGTACCTAAACAATATATTGATTCTTTGAAACAAGGTCTTCGTCCATATGCAACATGGATCGGGTTACCTTTGATTGCGGCAACATTTGGAAGAGAACCTTATGTACCTAATGGTGAAGAAAGAGTTCTGGTGCAAGTAGAAATTCCCGTAGATAAAATTAAACCTCGTTTTACAGGCCCGAATAAAACATTTTCTGGTGTTGTTGTCCTTGAACCACCAATTCCTCCTGACGCTATTACCTATTCTGTATAGTTTTATGAACATTTCCGATTTGATTCTTCATACTGATCCGCAATTCCTCATCATCAATAAACCCGCTGGTTTATTGGTACACGCTGATGGACATACTGATGAAAAAACATTGGTTGATTTTTTGGTTGAACAATTTCCTGATATTGTTGGTGTGGGAGAACCTATGAGATTAAAAGACGGAACGGTTATTGATCGCCCTGGTATTGTGCATCGTTTAGATAAAGATACTTCGGGAATTTTGGTTGTTGCACGAAATCAGGAAATGTTTCTCCATCTCAAAGAGCAATTTCAAAATCATACAATCACCAAAGAATATCATGCATTTGTACATGGTATAGTAAAAAAAGATGCCGGAACTGTTGATGTTCCTATTGCACGTAGTCCGCGTGATTTTCGTCGTTACAGTGCGGGCAGGGGAAAGCGTGGCCAAGAACGTCAGGCGGTAACTCATTACCGAACAAAATATCGATTACAAGATGATTTGGTTTCTTATATTGTTTTATTACCAGAAACAGGTAGAACGCATCAGCTGCGTGTGCATATGCAATACCTACAACACCCTATGTTGGGGGACACATTGTATGCACCAAATCGACCAAACCTGTTGGGATTTGAACGTCAGGCATTGCATGCACGGGCGATAGATTTTCATACCCTATCAGGGGATAAGGTCCATTTTGAGGCCCCTTTTCCAAAAGATTTTGAAGATGCTTTGGTCTATTGCAAAACAAAATTGAATATGTTATAGTTTCTCACGTTATGACAGCAAGTACAACTGTGGCTTTTACGCCAGTATCAATACAAGAAAGAAAGAATCTCGACCTGCGTGCAGGAGATACTGTTCGTGTGCACGTGAAAATTGAAGAAAAAGGAAAAACTCGTATTCAGCTTTTCGAAGGTCTTTTGATCGCCAGGAAACATGGAACCGAAGCTGGTGCAACATTTACTGTTCGTAAAGTTGCCAGTGGTGTAGGTGTAGAACGTATTTTTCCACTTTACTCGCCATCTATTGAAAAAGTAGAAGTAGTTCGACGATCAAAAGTAAGACGATCTAAACTATATTACGTTCGAACCAAGGTTGCTCGTGATATTAAACGAAAAATGCGAAACCTTATTCCATTTTTGACAACTATTCTTCCGGAAGATGAACCAACTGATGAAGTTCAAGACGAACCAACAGTAGAATCAGAACCAGTAGTAACAACAGAAGACACACAAAAAGATTCTGAATAA
>CAZAZY010000002.1:0-37001 GCA_964489785.1 uncultured Candidatus Saccharibacteria bacterium | reverse complement strand
ATTGCGCAGGTGTTGAAACTGGTAGACAAGCATCCTTGAGGTGGATGTGCCCGCAAGGGCGTGGAGGTTCAAGTCCTCTCCTGCGCACAGTGCGAACAACGTGAGACACCTGTGCGCAGGAAGCGAGCAAACTGCTTTGCTCGCGTGAGGATCTTGAAGGCCGGAGTCATGCCGAAGGCAGACGAGGCGGGGTCGCGAAAATTTTCTCTAGGAAAATTATTCGTGACCAAGCCCTCTCCTCTGCACAATAATTAATACTATGGAAAATTCATTTAAATCAGAACAAAATAAAAACAATGCTCGCATAGTAGGAAAAGCTTCTCCTGAACATAAAAAACAGGTAGAAGAGTCTTTTGGTAATTTATTATGGAATCATTTAGAAAATCTTTCACCAGAAGATAAGCAACTCATGGAACAGCATGAGATGAAAAAGACTCCGGAACATATCGAGCTTATCAATTTTGCAAATCAAGAATCATCTCGTCTCATGAAAGAGTTTGGTATCGAGACATATGATATTCCTGTAGAAAATATTCATGTTGTACCCAGGGGTTATTTTGCTTCCGTTAATCCTTTAGATGCCTCGTTAGGCAAAGCAATAAATAGTAAACAAGCAATTATTATTGAAGATGAGTCTGGTAATCACCTTCATTTTGGGAGATGTGTATTTCATGAATTAATACACATGAAAGGTTATTGTGTATTTGATGTTCAAGAAGGGGAGATTCATGAGTCACGCCCATTAGGTCCTTTAGTGGAAACTCGATCAGGTTTACTGGCACATACTCCTTTTTCTCATGAAAAAATGCAGCATGAGCATTTCCGTGGGCTTAACGAAGCAATTGTTTCTGAAGCAGAATATCGATTTACTAAAAAACTTTTTGACCAGCCCCTTTTGAAAGAGTATAAGAAAGATATGGAATCTCTTTCTGCAGAAGATGAATCTGTTCGTGGTGACATGGCCAGAGATTTTAATGTACCAAAAGATTATATTTTATGGTTACGCAAAACATCTGATACTCATTATACATATGAAATAGGGTCATATCCTCAGCATAGAGAAGCATTAAGCTATGTGTACTCAGAAATACAAAAACAATTTCCTGAAAAATATTCTGATATTGATAGCGTCTATAATGAATTTTTATCTGCTCAATTTACGGGAAAGCTTTTTCTTATTGCTAGGCTCATTGAAAATACATTTGGTGAGGGTTCTTTTCGTATATTGGGTAATATGACTGATAAACCTGAAAGTGCTGTCGTGCATCTGGAAACATTAAAGGGACTACGTTCACGATATAAAAAACAAAACAATATTTAAAAAACTTTTTACACACCTTTTATAAAAAATAAAAAATAAATATGGTACACTGTGTGTATGATTACTCCAGAACTTGTAAATTATATTCAATTACGTATCGCAAAAGGTCATCACCTTGATATTATTCGTAAAGATTTATTCGCATACGGTGGATGGACACATGATGATGTTGATCAGGCATTCAAATCAGTAGGTGTTTCAGAGCAAGATGTTCCGACGGTGTCTATGGAATCATCTATAATAAAAACAGGTGAAAACAAAGATGAAATTATTTCATCACAAAAAGTTTCTTATGACGCTGGTGAAAATCAACAACCTGCGGTGAATTTTGATTTGGGTGGAAACGTCTCTGTTTCTTCTGAAAAAGATCATGCTCCACTAGCACAGAAAGATATTCCAGAAACAGGGGAAGAATTATCTACCGTATTAGATTTAGATAATGAATCTTTGGAGCAAGCGGGAATTGAATCTGTTACAAATACCGCATCTGATAGTTTGAATGAAAAACAAATGGATGATGTTGCTATTTCTTCGACAGGTGAAGAAATAGCCGGTATCTCGTTTGAAAGTCCGGTAAAGGAAATACCAACAGAAGAACCATCGCAATCGGTTGTCAAAGAAAAGACTCCGGTCGTAATGCCTCCTGTACAACCAGTTGATTCTTTTGATCCACGTATACAACCTGCATCTATTGCAGTAAAAGAAACACTAGTACAAGAACCAGTTATGCAAAATACTGTGCAGTCGTCTTCATATATTCCAGAACCAACAATCGTTCCTGTCGGTATGGCAGAACAAAAACCTTTTGAGTCACCTGCGATGAAAACCTTTGCATCAAGTGTTGCGCCAAAAACAGTTGAACCAATAATAGCACCAAAGCCAATGCAAAATGTTGCACAAGATTGGTATTCAAAATCAGAACCTGTTGCGCCTATGTCAGCATCTTTTGTACAACCAACTACTGCACCCAGTGCACCTTCTTTTGGCGGGATGGCAATGACTCCGGATACACAAGTATACAATGATGGAGTGATAATTAAAAAACATAATTCTTCAGGAAAAATTATTGGTATTACGGTAATCATTCTGTTGATATTAGGAATTGTTGGTTTAGGGCTCTATGCATACAACGAGGGGTTGTTTGCAAATCTTTTCAAACCTGAACCTGTTGTAGAATCAGAAGTTGTTGAAATTCCTATGGCAGAACAGGCTTTGGTATCGTTGAAAAATCTTCTCCCAATAAATTCAGGAATGCAATTTTCATACGTGGGTAGTATTACATCAGAAAAAGATATTTTCGCATCTTTGTTTTTGATTGCAGAAGATGCACCCGTAGTATCTCCAGCTGCAGAAGAAAATCAAACAACAAAAGAGCAAACAATTACAGAAACTCCTGTGCAAACACCCCTTGAATCATTGTTGTCCATGGATGGCTGGTTCCGTAAAGGTGATGCAGGTATACAATCCGAAGGGAATATTACTTTTGAAATACCTCGTGAATCTGGATTAGAGCGTATTCGGATGAAATTTATTCTTGATCGTGAATTTGTGTATGTATTTTTTGGAGAAATATCACCAGAAGCTCTTGGTCTTTTAAATATAGAAAAAGATATTTGGTATCGATTGCCAGTAGTTGCTTCTTCATCAGAAACGGTATCACCAAAGAGTATTCAGACGGTTGGTTCGGTGGTGCAGGGTATATCAAAGGGTCTACAATCTTTTGTATTGCAAAATCCTGGGACATCAAGCACTATTATGAATCTTCCTATGCATCAGTATCCTCTTGTTATGGGATCTTTTGATACAGATATGATACATAATGAAAATGATTTTATGCGCATGATAAAAAATATCTCAGGTGCACTATCGTTGCGAGAAAATACTTTTGTGCCGTATAATTTTTCAGGTTCAAGTACTTTCGAATCTATATCAGTACGACACACCATCTCGTTGGTCCCTCTGTCGGGTGATCAAATGGTGCCTGTCATTCCAGAGAATGTAGAAATTTTATTTCCCGAAGTACAACCAGTAATTATTGAAAATGCAAATGTTCAAATAGAAGATATTAGTACTTCTTCTCTATCTGAACCCAATCTATAGCATGAGAGCATTTTTTAGTATATAATCTCAGCATATGTCACCATTATTTGCAAAACTTGTTCTTATTTTTCTTGCGTTCGCAGGATTCTTTTTAGCTAGCTTTATTCGACACAAAAAATCAAAACACGAAAATATGGTTTGCCCTTTGGATGCAAATTGTGACACTGTAATTTATAGTCGGTTTTCAAATTTTCTTGGTATACCGGTAGAATGGATGGGGATTTTGTATTATTCTTTGATTGCTTTGGCGTATGCAACTATCATGATTGTACCTAGTTTTGGTACACCAGGGGTGATGTTTATGTTTATTGTGATTACCACATTAGCAATGTTGTTTTCAGTATATCTGGTTGCGATTCAGGCTTTTGCTTTGCGTGAATGGTGTTCATGGTGTTTGGGTTCTGCAACTATTTCATTGTTTATTTTTGTTATTTCTTTGTTTTCATTTCCGTTTAGTTTGGTTGAAATTTTGGCAACGTATCAACACATTTTATTTGTAGGATATTCGTTGGCGTTGGCATTAGGGGTTGGTATTGCAACTCTGACAGATTTGTATTTCTTCCGTTCATTGCATGATCATCAAGTATCAAAAGGTGAAGCAGGAACGATTGGATTTTTCTATCAATTATTGTGGTTTGTTTTGGGATTATTCGTATTGGTGGGAATCGGATATTATGCGTCATTTGGGCCCGCAATATTAGAATCCAGCATCATGTTGATGGTTATGACTATTACTTTGATTTTAATTATGAACAGTATCATGGTGAATTTGTTGGTAGGGCATCAATTGTCAGAAATTCCTTTTGATCAACCGCATATTGTTGGTGCAGGGCATTCATTTGAAATGATGCGAAAAATAGTTTTTATTTTTGGTAGCGTTTCTGTGGTGTCATGGTATGTGATGTTCATTTTTGTAAAGATAGGGGAATCAAGTTGGTCATATTGGGGGTTGTTTTTGATCTATAGTATTGTTGTTATTCTTGCTTCTGTTGGAGGGTTATATTTGGAAAATCTGGTTGCCCGAAAAAAGATTTCTTTCTAGGGCTGGCTTTTATTTGATTTTTTTGGTATAACAAAGCAACATAGGAGAGATGTTTTCCTGTGTTCTATATTGGTGACTATGGTGTAACGGTTAACACAGGGGTTTGTGGAGCCTCTGATTCGGGTTCGATTCCCGATAGTCACCCCACATATCGTTAAATCCTCGACATGCATAATGTTGAGGGTTTTTCGATATGCAGTGATATCGGAATCGAAAAGAGTCGCCTGCGAAGCCTGATTTTGAACTTGTGAAAAATCAGTAGGCGACGACGGGGTCGAGCGAGTGAGATTGTCATGAGTCCGTAGGATGAAATGAGAATCCACAAGGGTGACCGATTCCCGATAGTCACCCCACATATCGTTAAATCCTCGACATGCATAATGTTGAGGGTTTTTCGTTTTGATTTCACAATATCCACAACTCTAGTTGCACTCTTTTAAAAAAGGTGTATGATAAAAATTATGAATAGTTATATTCACACAAACATGCATTTCTTGTGCCGCCCTATCTGGCTTTCCGCTCGGGGTATTGTTTGTGTGAATAAAATATAATTTCTCAAAAAATTTATTTATACCAACAAACCCCCGAGCAATCTGGGGTTTGTTTTTTGTTCTTTAAAAACTTCATACCATCACCTAAATCCAAACATCATGAAAACGCATGAAATTTTGCAGAAAATGTGGAAACAAGAAAATCCAACATTGTTGGAATCAGGATTTCACATAATTGGTTTTGATAAATTGAATCCCTGGGGTGGCAGTTCGTATCTGCTCTCTGGTGATGATATTCGTCATTTGACTGCTATGGGGATTCGCATTCTTGCGACACCCCACATTGGGTTGCATTGGCCTAGTAACAACATGTATCCGCATATAGGAGTTACTATTTGCGATTACATGGGAAATCAATCTGTTCGGGACACTGCTGATGAACCGGAAACAATTTTCGAAGGTGGCAGTAAGCATCATTGTGCTGTGCAACAGGGTGCAGTATTGTCTCCTTATTTGCAGGTCAGTTCAGAGAGAGTTCTTTCCAACGGTTTTCGATCAGCGAGACAGTTTGCACAATGTTCCAATCTGGGTCATGTGCACCATCTTGCAAAGAAAAAAGCCCTGGGGGACAAACAGGTTATTCTCGATGCTGATTTACTGGAAGTTCCTTTTGTTATTGATTTCTTTGAAGTTCTTTTGCAGAATGAGAATTATATTCTACAAGGGTATGAAACAGGAATCTTTAATCGATTTGTTTCTTCTGTAGGGGTAGTAAATCAGGTTCCGGCAGTTACCTCTTTTGATGTGATAGATTCTTTTTTAGAAATGAAAAAGGGTCATAAACACATGATTGAAAAAGATGTGCTGATAGAAATCAGTGGATATTTTCCCATAAAAGAATCTCTCATTATGTTGGATGCTATTACGTGTTATTGGCACCAAAGAGAAAAGGGAATTGTAGATTCTGATAATCATGTCGGAGACGCATTTGCAGTTTCGGGAATTGATATGATTCACTATCTCAAGGGAAAACCACTACGAGATGTATTGTCCCGCATGTTTCATGTTTTGCGTGCCAGTGGAAAATTTCCTTGGTTACCCAATCATCTTCGGCACAATATTATTCCTGGGGGATTGTTTCGTTTTTTGCCATCATGCAAAGAGTTTGGGTTACAAGAATCAATTGTGGATATATTAGACATTATGGAAGAAAGGTCTCGTATAGACAAAAAGATTTCTTCTTGCGTCTCAAACAGTCCAACGATTCCTGATCATGTATTGCAAGAAAGTAAATCTATTGCAACTGAAACAAGGCTCAGACTTGATAGATATCGTACTGCCATGGGATCCAGACGGGGCTTCAGTCAATATGATATTTTGAATGGTGAATATGTTGACCCTCTTTTATTGCAAAGATTGTCAGGGTTAACCTTTGATCAGATTGCCAAAAGCTTTTCTATGAAATCATAGAATCTGGTATGGGGTGATGTAGTATCGGGCGCGTTTCCATTGTGGAACGCGCCCTTTTTATTTTCCATATTTATGTGTATAGTTTATATATATGAAAAAACACATGATTATCGATGCTCATCAAGATATTTCTTTTAATACATTGCACGTAACGGGTAAGGATTTCTTCTTGGAGAATCAATTTGATGCATCTCAACTATTTTCAGAAAAACAATTAAATCAGGTTGATTATGTTCGGTTGGCGGGGTCAGGTGTAAAAATTGTATATGGGGTTACTTTTCCGTATGCATTTGATGGAAAAGATATTCATTCTGATACCGAATTTGCACAACAAGAAACAATACGACAATTAGATTTTTATCATGGTCTTGCAGAAAAAAGCGATGGAAAAATAAAAATCATCACTTCGAAACAAGATCTTGATTTTGTATTCGCTACCGATGGTGTTTTGGGTATTGTACTACTATTGGAAGATGCTTTGGGAATTACGGCAGACCTGTCGAATCTGGAACAGCTCTATAAAAAAGGTTTACGTATTATTGGGCCGGTCTGGAATCGTGATAATCATTTTGGGGGAGGGACATTATCCGCAAATGGATTATTGCCCGAAGGTGAACATCTTTTGAAGAAAATGGAATCTTTGGGAATTGCCTTGGATACAGCGCACATGAACGAAACAATGTTCTATGATTGCCTGCGTGTATTTAATGGTGTGGTTATTAATTCTCATACCTGTGCACATATGTTGAATCCTCATGTTCGAAATTTAAAAGATGATCAATTCAAACTGTTGGCAGAAAAAGATGCGGTTATTGGTGTTGCATTTGTTCCAGAATTTTTAAATCTCGTTGGGACAGATGCTTCGGTTCGTGATATTGTTGCACACATAGAGTATGTTATTTCTTTGTGTGGAGTTGACTATGTGGCATTGGGTTCTGATTTTGATGGTATGTCGTGGCCAAAATTTGTTCCTGATGCAGGTCATGCAGGGGAATATCACAATCTTATTGCGCTTTTGGAAGAAAAACATACAGAAGATGAAATGATGCAATTAACCCATGGAAATTGGCAAAAATTACTGTATCGGATTTTCAGAGACTAAAATACATAGTGTATCTTTTATTTTTTTATTGTATACTATAATTATTATTTATTAATGTAATTATTATATTTTTATGACCCTTACAGATATTTGGAATGCAATCGTATTAGCCGTAAACAACATAGGACTTGTTTTGTTTGTTATTCTTATTCTTATTAATATTGTTTTGTGGAGAATTCATCCAGCCTTGGGAACATTGGGAACCTTGTTTATCTTTGCTTTGCTATTTGGATTAATTACTATCTAAATTCATATGTTTGATTTTGTAGATGCAAAAACCTTGTATACTATCGGACATTTACTAGGGGTGGCTTTTGGTGTGGGTGGAGCATATTTGGGTGATGGTATGTTTTTTCTATCCATGAAAGATAAACAAATATCAGAAACTGAATTTCGGTTTATGAAATTCGCTGGTAGTTTTGTTTGGTTTGGATTGTTGCTTTTCTTTATATCAGGAATACTTTTGACGTCATTAGATCCAGAGCGGTATTTTTCCTCTTCTAAATATATTGCAAAAATGATTATTGTCGCGGTAATCCTTATCAATGGTATTATTTTTCATCGCGTACATCTGAAACGAATTAAAAGATGTATCGGAGTATATTTGCCATCGTCAAAAGAATTCCAATCTTTTTCTTTGGGTATGTATATCAGTGGGGCAGTATCTGTTGTATCATGGACTTTTGCCCTAATTTTAGGTGCTTTTCGAAGTATTCCGTATGAACCGATAATTATTCTAGGTGTGTATGCGCTTGCTCTTGTATGTAGTATCAGTATTGCATTGATAATGAGAAAAAGATTTCTCTCTGCGTTATAGTATGGTAATATCTCCTATTAAGAATAAAACAAGAGAGAGATTAGAGCTCTTGTTTAATCTTGTTGTGGAATTTGGTCCACTGGTTTTATTCCTGGTCATGTTCGAGTTTTTTAATTTTCAAGTTGCAACAATAATTTTGGTTGTTACTACATTTGTGGTGATGATCTCAGGATATATTGTTCAAAAAAGAATTGCATTGTTTCCCTTATTTGCCAGTGGTTCGGTTGTTGTGTTTGGCTTGGCTACTATTTTTCTCAAAGATGCAAATTTTATCATTATCAAAGATTCACTTTTCTATGGCATCTTTGGATCTATCATTATTATCAGTCTTTTGATGAACCGACTGGTGTTAAAAGACTTATTTTATAAACTTTTTGCAATATCTGATCGTGGATGGAAAATAGTTTCTTGGAGATGGGGTATTTTTATGATTCTTCTTGCGGTATCGAATGAAATATTTCGTATCGGATTTTCAGAAGAAATATGGGTAAGATATAAAACGTATGCACTTTTAGTTCTTATTATTTTCAGCGGATATCAAATGTTATTATCTCGTAGAGAAAGAACACTGGGAAAATCAAATGCTTGGGGATTTCGTATTTTTCCAGATTAGTCTGTTTTCATTAGTTTTGCTATACTTGAAATATGCAAAAAGTAGTTATCTATGGTGGTTCGGGGTTTTTGGGTAAATTAATAAAAGACGCCTGTCTGGCACAGGGTTTTTCTGTTGTTATTGTTGATCGAAATGCACCACCAAAACAACCAGGAGTTTCTTTTGTATTGGCTGATATTACCTATCCCATTACGAAAAATGATTTTCTTCGAAAACCGTATGCCGTGATTAATCTGACAGGAAAAAATATTGCGCAAAGGTTTACTGAACAACATCGAAAAGAAATTTATACTACTCGTATTATGAGTACCCGAAATATTGTAAGACTATTTGAAAATCCAGAATATCGTCCAGACGTTTTTGTTCAGGCATCTGCTGTTGGATATTATGGAGACAGAGGGGGAGATATTTTAGATGAATCTTCTGATTCCGGATCTAATTTTTTATCAACCGTTGTTGTTGATTGGGAAAACGAAGCACACGTTGCAAAACAATATAGTGTTCGAACGGTTATTCTTCGCCAGGGTAATGTTTTGGGTCGGGGTGGGTTTATGGCAAAAATTATTCCGTTGTATAAAAAATGGATTGGAGGAGATTTGGGTTCTGGTGATTTTTGGTTTCCCTGGATTCATGAAACCGACCTTATTCGTTTATATATGTACACACTGCAACATGAACCAATGAAGGGGGTTTTTAATGCTGTTGCAGGACCAATTGCATATCATGATTTTTCTCTTTTATTAGCGCGATCATTACATGTTCCTCATATTATATCTACACCGGTTTGGATGTTACGATTTCTGTATGGTGATTTTGCATATGAAATGACATCCAGCATGCGTGTGGTTTCGAATAGATTATCTCAGTATGGATTTACGTTCCATTTTCATGATTGCGCACATGCAATATGGGATTTAAAAAAATATTGGAAATAACTATGAAACAAAATATACAGATATCCGTTGTTGTGCCTATGTTTAACGAAGAAGGAAATGCAGTATTACTTCACCGGGAGATTATGGCAGTTTTGGAAAAAATGCAAACTTCATTTGAGATTATCTTTGTAAATGACGGATCCAGTGATCGCACAGCACAAGAATTACAAGCGTTGTCTCCGTTAACAGTTATTACTTTTCGAAAAAACTTTGGTCAAACTGCTGCATTGGATGCAGGCTTTAAACATGCACAGGGGAAATATATTATTGCGATGGATGGTGATGGGCAAAATGATCCTGCTGATATTCCCAAATTGGTTGTCTATTTAGAGGAAAATAACCTTGACGTGGTTTCTGGGTGGAGAAAAAATAGACAAGATAACAAGCACAAGCGTTTTGTTTCTCGTGTTGCAAACACAATAAGGAAATTTCTTATTAATGATGGTATTCATGACAGTGGTTGCACATTAAAAATATACCGCAAAGAATGTTTTAATCATGTCGATTTATTTGGAGAAATGCATCGTTTTATTCCTGCGGTATTAAAAATAAAAGGCTTCTCTGTTGGGGAAATTATAGTAAATCATCGACCTAGGTTTTCTGGTATAACAAAATATACATGGAAAAGAAGTATTAAAGGTTTTTTGGACATGATGTCTGTATGGTTTTGGCAAAAATTTGCCAATAGGCCATTACATCTCTTTGGTGGGGCGGGGTTATTTTTTATCTTTTTGGGAATGTTTTTGTTTTGTATTAGTATCGTGCAAAAGTTTTTTTATTCTATTGATTTAACTGATACTATGGTGATGTTCTTGGCTCTCTTTTTGTTGTTCGGGGGAGTGATGTTATTTGTCTTTGGACTTATTGCAGATATTCTCTCAAAGACATACTTCTCCCTTACAAAAGACGTGTCTTATTCTATTAAGGGTGTTAATATACAATAATTCATGCGTCACGCTGAGAATAAAAAAATATTTATTACGGGTGTTGCTGGTTTTATTGGTTTTCATGTTGCAGAACGGCTCTTGTCAGAGGGATATATTGTAGTTGGATGTGATAATATGAATAATTATTACGATGTTTCTTTAAAAGAATATCGTCTCTCGCTACTTGAGGAAAATAAAAATTTTATTTTTTATCAATATGATATCCTTGATACAAAAAAAATAAATAGTATTTTTCATCAGCATGTTTTTGTTGCGGTGGTGCATCTTGCTTCTATGGTAGGGGTTCGACATAGTCATCTCTTTAAAGATTTACATTATCAGTCTAATATCATCGGTTTTCGTACAGTGATTCGATGTGCAACAGAAAATAATATTTCTTTATTTATTTATGCGTCAAGTAGTTCTGTGTATGGAGATAGTGATAAAATTCCTTTTTCAGAAAAAAATATACTAGGATCATCGTTGTCTTATTATGCTGATACAAAAAGGGAGAATGAACGTACTGCAGAAGAATTTTCACGTACTACACAGATGAGATGTATTGGCTTACGTTTTTTTACTGTGTATGGCCCAATGATGAGACCAGATATGGCATTGTTTATTTTTATTAAAAAAATATTAAATAACGAACCAATTATCTTGTTTGGTGATGGTTTATTGCGTAGGGATTTTACGTGTGTTCATGATATTGTCGATATGATAATAAAATCACTAGAAAGCAAATCAGTGTCGGGTGTTTTTAATGTTGGAACGGGTTCAGCTACGAGCCTCTATGAAATAATACAATTATTAGAGAAAAATATTGGCATGAGGGCTTTGTGTGTTTTTGATAAAAAACCAGATGCTGATATGCAAATCACTTGTGCAGATACCCAAATGGCTTCTGAAGTTTTTGGGTATACGCCAAAAATCTCATTAGAAAAAGGCGTCAAAGAATTAATTGAGTGGTATCGTTTTTATTATGAAAAATAAAGAAATAAACAAAATACAAGATATATATATAATCGCTCCGACAGTGTTTCTTTCAGGGCGAGGTACCTCTTCTCGTATATATTCAATCACAAAAGTGCTTTCAAATTTAGGATATCATATTCAGATATATGCGTATCCATTTGGTGAAACGCCTAAAGATGTTTTAACTATCAGATCCTGGAATCCTTTTTTTTGGATACGTCAAATACCCACAGGGTTTCATTGGATTCGATTCGTGTTGGATGTTTTTTTGTTGTGTGTCTTGATTAAAAATTTTATACAAAAAAAACAAAAAAAGATATATGTCTATGCGCATTTATATGAGGGTGTGCTTATTGTATGGCTGTGTAAAAAAATAGTATTTTGGAAAGATATACAAATCATGGGTGATTTTCATGGTGGCTTTGCAAAAGAATTGCATACACACCATGATTTATTAAAAAATATATTATTTCGCATCGAGAAATGGATATATACATTACCAATTCTGTGCACTGCAAGTTCTTTGGAATTGGTGGATTATATGCAGAGATTTCGTACAGATCAAATAATTTTTTTACCTGATGTGCCGTCTTTGGTTTTGGATGTTCATAATAAAAATACAGTATGTAAAAAATACAATATTCCATTACATATACCCATTGTTGTATATGCAGGAGGATTTTCATTTGATAAAAATGTATCTGCTATATGGGATATGATGCGAGAAAATAAAGACGTGTTTTGGGTGATTGCAGGTGGTCCTGCGAAAATGTTATTCATTCCAAATGATATTCCTAAAGATATATACACTGTCATAAGTCCGTTATCAGCAAATACATTGTCTGAATTGTTATCAATTGCTGATGTGTGTATTGATCCAAAACAAAAAGATTCTCTGCAGGGTAGCGGTAAAATTGTAAATGCAATGATTTATGGTGTGCCCATTATTACACGAAATACTGATACGAATATGTGGTATACACAGGATTTGTTTCCTGTTGAATATACTAGAGAATCTTTGAAACATCTTTTTGTAATAAAGGATGAAATTCTCACAGAGAAAATTAAAGAAAGAACCAAAGAAATTATTGCTATCCATCGATCAGTGATTTCTGGTATACTTGATAAGTATTCCCTTGATTAATATATGTTTGCGAATTTTCTTGCACAAAAAGAATTGATATTTCGTCTAGCAAAGACGGATTTTTTGCTTCGGTATCAAAATTCTTGGCTGGGATATGTGTGGGCATTATTAAAGCCATTATTGTTTTTTGCCATTTTAAATTTTGTATTTAGTTCTATTTTTAACTTTAAAAATATAGGGACTCCATTTTATACATTAGAATTACTTACTGCATTTTTAATGTTTAATTTTTTTGCAGAAGGCACATTGTCTGGAATGTCAGCATTGTTATCAAAAGGACAACTCGTAACAAAAATCGCATTACCAAGATGGACTTTGGTTGTTGCATCTACACTTAATTCTTTTTTGGTGTTTCTTACTAATCTTGTTGTTGTGATTGGTTTTTTTGTCTATTATGGAAAAACGCCAACCCTTACTGGTGTTTGTATGTTTTTGTTCTTCATTCTTCTTTTGTATATTTTTATTCTGGGATGTTCTTTTATTCTTGCTCCATTATTGGTTCGCTTTCGCGATGTATCTATGATATGGGAAGTGATGATTTCTATATTAATGTATGCATCTCCGATTGTGTATCCACTTACTATGTTGCCGGAACATGTACACCGATGGCTATTAGCTAATCCTCTTGCTTTTATTATTCATTTTTCAAAACAAGGTATTATTGCAAATTTGTTTGCTGAAACGCATCATGTTGTGTTAATGACGATTGCCTGCTTATTGTTTTTATGTATAAGCGTCTTTTTATTTATGAAGACCTCTCGAAGAATTGCTGAATATATATGAAAAAGAAACAAACAACAAATGAACAAAATATTGCTGTGTCTGTACGCAATATATCTAAAAAATTTATTGTCCCACATGAAAAGATAGAAACATTACGTAGTGCATTTGTGCAAATTGCTAAAAAGAGACACTATGATATATTACACGCTTTGGATGACATCTCTTTTGATATTTATCAGGGAGAATTTTTTGCTATAGTAGGAAGAAATGGAGGAGGGAAATCCACCCTATTAAAAATTCTTGCGGGTGTATATGAACAAGATTCTGGGTCTGTCAAAATTACCGGAGGTGTATCCCCATTTTTAGAACTAGGATTAGGATTTCATGGTGAATTATCCGGTCGTGATAATATATATTTAAATGCAACAGTACTGGGACTTTCTGAAAAAGAAATTGACGAAAAGATTGATGCGATTATAGCATTTTCAGAATTGGAAAGATTTATTGATCAAAAGGTAAAAAATTATTCATCAGGTATGTACATGAGGTTAGCTTTTTCTGTAGCGATTCATGCAAATAAAGAGGTGATTTTAATGGATGAAGTATTGGCTGTTGGAGATGCATTGTTCCAAGAGAAATGTCTCACTGAATTACGTCGATTGAAACGTTCTGGTAAAACCATTGTATTAGTTTCTCATGGAGAACAATCCGTTCGTGATTTTGCAGATCGTGTGTTGGTGTTACATGAGGGGAAAATACATACAATCGACACTGCAACAAAAGCATTATTTGCATATCAGAAATTATTAATGCATGAACGTCATGAAGAAGAACAGGATACATTGCTAAATAAAAAAAATAATACCATTATTGGAGTTAATTTGTATAATGAAAAAAGATTAGAGACTTCCGTTTTTGAATCTGGGGATACAATACATATACGTATGACGTATGACATACAAGATATCAGTAAAAAAATGCATGTTGGACTGGCGGTTATCGACAAGGGAACTGGAGCTTGGGTGTGTGGAAATAATACTCTATACGAAAAATATATGCATTCGTGGAAAAGAGGTAAAAATAGTATCACACTTACTTTTCCTTCGGCTTCATTTCATAAGGGTGAATTTATTATTAATACGAGTCTTTTTTATGAAAAAGAAAACAAAGAGCATTTTTTTTATGATATGTATTTAGGATCGGAACACCAGGCTTATTTCAAGGTTATTCCAAAAGATAAAAGAAATGGACTTGTTCATATGCCACACACATGGTCTTCGGAATAATTTTGATTCCTTGTTTTTTAGGTAAAAAAGCTATATATTGTGCACAATGAATCAAAAAAATGCTTGTTATATTGTATTAGGGATGCATCGCAGTGGTACATCTTTGGTTGCTGGCGTCCTTTCAAAAATAGGTGTTTTTTTGGGTGATAAAAATAACCTTCTCTTGCAAACTGTTGAAAATCCTTTGGGGTATTTTGAAAACAATGAAGTGGTACTCATTAATGATGATATCTTAAAATTTTTTGGTGGAACATGGGATAGTATACCTACATTGCAATATGGTTGGCACAGAGATGCACGACTGACATCTATTCGTGAGCGCATTGCCTCTTTTGTTGAATCTATGGAATCTAGACATGCTCCATGGGGTATAAAAGATCCTCGCATGGGTATCACTTTGCCACTTTGGCAGGAGTATCTCCCAGAAGATACTTGTTATATTATTACTCATCGCAATCCTATAGAAGTAATACAATCATTACAAAAAAGAAATAATGATATCGCGGTGCAAAATTTCTTTTCTTTATGGTCGCAAACGTATAAATCTATACAAAAATACACACATACGAAACCTTGTATATATACGTCGTATCATCTTTTGCATGAATCTTTTAAAAATGAGGTTGAAAGAATAATACAACAAGATCCTTTTTATTTACTTGCACAAGTATATGAAGAAAAGAAAGATACTGTACATACATTATTTGATGCTCAATTGCGACGTAATTTTGGTATGAATGGATATCATATCACCTCATATCAAATGAATGATATTGATTTTTGGGGTACATTATCATCAGATGCATTTGTATTACATCATTGGTTAACTGAGGATTTTGAACAACAAAAAAAGAGCCATTTAACGCGTATTGCATTTTTAGAAGATCAAAATAATGAAATACAAAAAAGAAAAGAGGGGATTCAGTTGGTACAAGAAAATATCCAGAATATTAAACAGGATATTATTGAAAAAATACAATTAGGCCAATATTCCCAGGAATCTATGCAACAATCCCTTTTGCAAAGATTAGAAAAAATAGAAAAAAACTATCGTGAAAAAACATTTGCATTGGTTCAATTGTTAGAGAAAAAGCAGCAAAAAGAGTCAGAACTACAGAGTCTTATTTATGAAAAAGATAGACAAATAGATATAGGTACGACTGAAAAAGAATTCTTGCATCAATCTATTATTGAAAAAGAGCAACATATTGTATCCCTACAGAGCCATGTACAATCTATGCAGGTTGCGTTGCAATCAACACAACAATTGTTGCAACAAAAAGAAATTGAATTACAACAAGCACAAAAAGAAGATATTTTTTCTTATGTAAAAAATATTTATCAAAGAGCGCGCTGGGCTGTATTGCATCCGTTGCGTTTTATAAAAAAATGGGTATGGAGCAAGATTCCTACATATCCTGAAATCCGTTGGGCTATACTGCACCCATTGCGATTCTCTAAAAAATACATTTGGAAAAAAATACCAACATATCCACAAATAATCTGGGCGTTACATCATCCTCGAAAATTTTTTCATAAATATGCGCCTCTTGCTGCGCAAAGATTTTTAAAAGGTTTAGATCCGCACCCTTTATTTTTTAAAGATATTGCATCACATGAAATTGTGGTTGTATTACATTTATATTATGTAGATATGTGGGATGAAATGACTGTTTGGTTAAAGCGGATGCCTTTTTCATACACATTAGTTGTGTCATTAGTCGAGGGGAATTTTACAGAAAAAGAAAGGAAAAGAATTAGTTCATTTTCAGAAAATGTTAAAATAATTATTGTTAAAAACAAGGGTCTTGATGTTTTGCCTTTTCTAAAATCATTAATGATTTTAGAAAAAACACCACGTTTTGTATTGAAAATACAACCTAAAAAAGTACCTCATACACCATCCGTTGCTCGTGCTTGGTTTGCAGATTTAATGAATCATGTGCTACCTAAAAACTCTCGTGATATTGATATGATATTACATAATCTGGAATATTCAGATGTTGGAATGATAGGGGGAAGTGAAATAGACGGAGTCAATCGAACATTTACACATAATCTTGATGATCATACAAATGAACCAGCTATTGATAGGCATATAATGCAAAAGCTTTTTAATTATTTTCAAGATGTAGATACTGAATATTCTTGGATTTCAGGTACTATTTTTTGGACAAAATTTGAATTTTTAGAAAAATTTTGTAATCAGGAATTTATTGATTTTTTTGAGAAAAATCAATCAGAGGGTTATTTTAAAAATGATACCCTGGCTCATGCAATGGAGCGCTATTTTGGTAAAGCAATATATGATAATGGTAAATATATTTCACGTTATCCCAAAAAAAGATTCAGTTGTGATTATATTCATGATTATATTCCGAAAAACATTACATTATCCAGTGTGATTCCCCAGAAACCTATTGTTGCTTTCTTTCATGTTGCTTGTATGAATAATTATATTGATGTTACTGAAGAAATTATTTTTTCTTTGGTCTCATCTGGGGTTTATCAAAATGCTACTAAAATTTTCTATGGCACTGTAGGCACCCCCGATCAAGAGTTTTTGAAGATCATGCAAAGATATCCAAAAATGGAGTGTGTATATTCTCATAAAGATATTTCTTTGGTTGAATATCCTATGTTGATATATATGCAAAACTATATCAAAGATCAAGATATTTATGTATTATATTTGCATACAAAGGGTGTATCAAAACCACATGATACGCTTACACAAGAATGGAGAAAATATCTTTTACGACATGTGGTGTATCATTATGCACAGCATATGTATTTTCTCAACCATGGTTGTGATATCTCAGGAACAGGATGGAAAGAGCACCCGGTACATTATCATACTGCGTATGGTTTGGGATACAGTATCGGAACACACTCACATTTTTCTGGAAATTTTTGGTGGGCAAGTAGTTCTTATTTGCAAAGTTTGCCAGATATTGATTTCTTGAAACAAAATGCTTTACGGGATTTTTCTCTTGATAAAAGTATTGATTTTTTCTATTATCGAATTATTTGTGAAATGTGGATTGGGATGAGTAAAAATCAGATCCACATAGGTATCTCTGGAAAATATAATCATGAATTTTCAATTTCAATTCCTCCTCTTATTATTCCCAGAAAACCCCTTATTCTTTTTGTTTCTCATGATAATTCAATGACCGGTGCACCGCGAGTGCTTTTTGAAATTGCACAAGCTATCTATAACGAAGGTAATTATGATGTTTTGGTAGTTAGTTCTGACGTAGAAGATCAAAATCCTAATTTTTCTCAAGCTGGACTAAATAAAATTGATCGAGGGTATACTATGCCAGTAATATATATGAATACATACAATGAGGGGAATATTGATAAAATTATTGCTCTGTATAACCCCTCTCTTCTTTATATTAATACGGTTACGATGCTATCATGGGCCTTGTATGCAGAATTTAATAGAATACCCTATGTATTTCATATTTTAGAACAAGAGCATGTAATGCGATCGGTTTTAGGAGATCGTTTTTATGAATTAAATAAATTAAATTCTCAATCCATCGTTGCCATATCTTCTGCTGGAATAAAGACATTACATGATGTTGGTGTTGAAGATAAAATGCATTTACTTTTCCCATTTATTAATACTGATACTATGCAGAAAAATACAAGTATTAATAAGAAGCAAAAAAAATATATAGGTACTGTTGGGTCTATTAGTTACAGAAAGGGTACCGATATCTTTTTTGAAACAGCAAATAAAATACCAGAAAAATCATTTATGTGCGTTGGTGGATTATATGATCCTGATATTGTGTCTATACTGAAACATGATAATCTCACTATCATTAATCAAACACCTGATCCGTTTTTATACATGAATCAGTTTGAGCTTTTTGCATTACCTTCTCGAGAAGAACCTTTTGGATTAGTTCTTCTCGAGGCTGTCTATTTAGGAATACCTATTATTGCTTTTCAAAAAGGCTTAGGCTCATTCGAATTATTCCAATATCTAGGTGATGTATTGCCGGGAGAGGCTAATGTTGAAGATTTGTATGCTTATATAAAGAAAGATACTTATTTGAAAAAAAATACCTTATCTATAATCGATCAAAAAAAAGCAATTATTGACAAGCATTATTCTTTATCTGCTCAATTGCCCGTATTGCGCCATCTTATTCAAAATAAAATTGAATCACATCAAAATAATTTTGATGATGATTTTAATAATGGACATGTTTTAGAAATCGGTGGACCAAGTGAAGTATTTTCTAGTATTGTTCCGATATATCAAAAAATAAATATGATAGATCAAATAAATTTTTCAGAAAAAACTCTGTGGCAGGATGAAGCCAGAATTGCAGAAACTTATGTGGATCCACACAAGCTTGGTGTTTCTTATATTGCAGAGGGTACAGATTTGAATATACTAACAGATGATACTTATGATGGTATTTTAGCTTCGCACTGTCTTGAGCATATTGCTAATCCTATCAAAGCAATACTAGAATGGAAGCGTGTTGTGCGTTCTGGAGGGAATATGATCATTATTGTTCCAAACAAAAAAGAATGCTTTGATCATAAACGTCCCGATACCACTTTTGGGCATATTCTTGGGGATTATTTAAAAGATACACAAGAAGATGATAAAACTCATTTTGAAGAAATTTTTGAACTACATGATATTGATTTAGATTATGGGGTAAAAGATCTAGAAGGGTTTAAAACAAGGACATATCAAAATAAAAAATATCGAGCCATTCATCATCATGTTTTTTCACCTTTGTTGTTGCGTGAGATTGCTTCATTTTGTGGTTTATATGTAGATTCTATTGAAGTGCACGGGATACATATTGTTATGCGTGTCCGAATTGTAAAATAATATATTAAAATGCAAACACCCAAATTCCTTGATCTTTATTAATTTTTGAAAAAACTAATTGTAATTTTTGTGATTGAATTATCTGCATCATTTCTGGGATTCTGTATGCTGCCATACTGTCTAGTAATATATAACCAGAATGAGTATGCATAAAATCGACAATATCGTTTTTTTTCATTGTGGGTGCATTGGTATAATAATCAGTATTTTGATTGGTGATAATTAGATCAAGATCTTTTGATCTTCCGGTGAGCGATACTGGTAATAATATACCTGGATCTCCTAAATATATATTTGTCATATGCGCATAAGGAGAAATAATTACGTGATATGGGCTTTTATTATCCATAATATATTCATATGCATGATTGAAGTCTGGTTGAGGTGAACCCTTGTCTAACTGTGATGTGGGATAAAAAATCGCTTGTTCGTTTATGACAAGAAAAACGCAAAAAACAAAAAATGCAATACAAGATGCTAAAGGATATAATATATATTTTTTACTTAGAGAAACAATTGAAGAAAAAAAATAAAAAAATACATACATGCACCCAATACCTATAAAAGGTATTAATGGGACTAAATATCGATATTGCAACGTTGCCCCATAAGATGCAATGATAATATAAGCAATAGTAGTTGTTCCCAATAATAGTATTCCCGAGATAATATATCTTTTTTGAAATATAGAAAAAAGAAATCCAAGTACTCCAAAGCCAAATATCCATGGCATGGTATTCCAAATGAATTCATTATAAAAACTAATATAATTAATAATATCTATGCGTTGCAGCCAAGATTGCCCCAGTGCAATCGCAAACAAAGAAAGTAATAAAAAAGGCCATGATTTTTTCCATGAGATAGTCTGAATACCTAGCAACATCCATAATCCAATGGTCATAAATATTCCTGGTAAAAAGGCTACAGCAAGATTGTGACTAAAATAGGCAAAAACAAATGCAATACTGCCTAGCAATGCATGACGTATTTTTCGTTCTTGGATAAAGGCAAGAATATGATCAAAAGATAAAAGTAGGAAAAACTGTAACATAGTGTATCCGCGAGCTTGGCGTGACCAGGCAATTTCCCATGGAAAAAAAGCAACAAAAAAAGCAGAACCCAAAGCAATCCAGTTGTTATCAAATAGACGTTTAGTAAAAAGAAACACTAAAAGAATATTTAATACACCAAAAATCGCAGAGGGTAATCGAGTACTCCATGGATTATAGGGGTCAAATCCAAAAATTTTTATTGATCCGGCAATAAAATATGATGCTAATGGTTGATTGGTATACAATTCTCCCGATTCTAATAATGGTTTTCCATGAACAAGAATTTGTTGTGATGCATTGATAGAATATCCTTCGTCTATCCATAACGAAGGTTGACCAAGATCTGTAAAACGGATATAAGCACCTATGCCAATAATGAGAATAAGTAAAAAGATGATACTATTTTTTTTTACGAAAGAAAAAAATCTATGCATATTTTCGCGTATATAGTATACTATAGGATGATAGGTAATACTATAAAATTTTATGATACATCATGTTAAAAAAGCACATCATTTTTTTATTAGAAAAAAAGAAAGTTTTCTTGCAGTCTTGATTATTGGTTTGGTTGTGGGTTCTGGAGCGGCATTTGCACAATTTGCACGACAGACAGGTGACGTGGGTTGGGGGTATGGATACGGATATGGTTATGGATACGGATATGGTTGGGATTTAGGGCGATTGGCTGGATATCGAATCACTGCAGATAATCCTATTTGGGAAAGTTTGACAGAAAGTGTTTTTCAGGTATCGACAGCAGACCATTATAATAGATTTTCTATTGCAAAAAGTCCTACTGGGGATAGATTCGGTGTTGCTTATGTAGATAAATTTGGAAAAATTCAAGCAAAGGGTTTTGTCGAAGGGTTTTGGGGGAGTTTTACTGACTCTGCGTTGAGTGGCACTCAACCCAAAATGGCTATTGATTCACAAAATATTCCTTATATTATCTTTAATAATGGGACTGGCCCTGCTGTTATTAGATTTACGCAAGGATCTTGGGAACAAGTTGGTCAATATCCTCTTTTTGCAACTGCCTCATTAAATGATTATGGTATCGCAATAGATTCAAATGATGTTGTATATATAGTGATAAATTATGACAACATGCTCCATGTGATGAAATATGATGATGGTCCTGATTGGGAAAATGTTGGCACTACGGGTATTGTAGCGACAAATGTTTTTAGCTCAGAAATTGAAATTGATGAAAATGATACCGTATATATTGGGTATAAGTATCATGATGGATTTTTTTATCGTATTGATGTGGAAACGCTGGTGTTGGATTGGGAATCAATCATGAATATTCCTTTCTATACAGATATTTCAGGTTCTTTTGGTATGTTATCAGTCGAAGATCATTTATATATTGCGTATCGTGATTATACGGTATCAAATAAACTCACAGTAAAAGACGCCCTAGATAACGGTACACTTATTGGTAATGCAGGATTTTCTACTCATAGCCCTAATTTTACAAAGATAGACATAGATGATAACGGGGTTTTATATGTAGCATATTCTGATAATGGAAATCCCGGAAACTATAATACGACAGTAGAAAGGCTTGTTGGTGGTGGGGGTGGTGCTTGGTCTCGACTGGATTTATTGGAAGACTCTTTTACTAGTCAATATGGGCTTGATTTTATTGTATTTGATAATATGCCTCATGTCTTACATTTGGACGTATTAGAAAATGAATTAGATGTCTCTAGATATGATGTATCTTTGATGTCAGAGGGTTCAGCAAGTGAATATATGTATGGTTATGGATATGGGTATTTAAATCCTTTTCCAACTAGTAATGTTGTTATTTCATGGGATTCACCGACAAGTTCATATTTCCTTTCCTCTGATGATTTACAAATGGCTTTTTATAATTCTGGTATTTATGAACCATTAAATGAAGGTTGGGGGATCAGATTTGAAGGAACAAATGGTATTCGGGCATTATTTAATAATGTACTTGCATTTAATCAAGTTTCTCCAGCCATGGATCGTATGCATATTTTTCAAGGTACAGAGTTTAGATATGCAGGAAAGGCAAATTTTGAATCTCTGAGTCTTAATGAAGATTTGGAACTCACTACATTGCCTGGTATTGAGGATCAAGAAATTTTACGAAGTTTTTCTTTTGGGTTGCCTGATAAAGATTTACAGGCATCTCGGCTTGTTGAATTTTGGATTGAGACTATTCCTGGTATTACTATTGGCGATACATATAATGTGTATCACAAATCTCCAGAGTCAAGTTCTTGGTCGCTGTTAACAACATGTACTATTGATGTTAAAAATCGATGCGTCTTTTTTACTTCATCTTTTTCATCATTTGCTATTACTCAGACAATAGAATCAGATACTGAAGAAGAATCCAATTCAAGTAGTACTTCTTCTGGAAGTTCGGCCATTATTATCCCTACACTTCCTGCACCTAATCAATTACCTGCACCCGAAGATTCGGATAATGTACCAAGTGATCCATTGAATCCAGAATTACCAGATGAAGATCCTGTAGATGAAGGAGAGGTTGAAGAAACTGAAGAAGTAGAAGAATCCGAAGATACTCCATTTGATAATGAAGATGATTCTTCTTCGTTGACCACAAATAATCAAGGCTCAGATAATTTATTATCAGGATTGGTGCAAATTATCGAAGAAGTAGTTTCTTCTGTAACTCATTTTGTGCAAAGTAACACAGGTCAGGCTATAACAACCTTGGGTATTTTGGCAAGCGTTGCTGGTATTGCAACTGCAGGTATGGCATTATTACCACAGTTATCTACTGTGCCTATGCGATTATGGAATTTCTTGCTGTCAGGTTTGGGTCTCAAGAAAAAAATAGAAAAATGGGGGGTTGTATATGATGCAATAACAAAACAGCCATTAGATCCAGCATATGTGATGTTGATGGATATAAACGGTAACGAAGTAGCAACTTCTATTACTGATCTGGATGGAAGATATGGATTTTTGGTGAAACCAGGAACTTATACTCTTATGATTCATAAAACAGATTATCAATTCCCATCACAAAAATTGGCAAACACTACAAAAGATGCGGTATATGATAATTTGTATTTCGGAGGGCAAATCACCATTAGCGAAGAGGGTCAGGTGATTAAGCAAAACATTCCTATGGATCCATTGAAATTCAACTGGAATGAATTTGCTAAAAAAGAAATGGGTGTCATGAGTTTTGATGTAAAGCATGAAGCATTGTTGGTTAAAATTGCCAGTTTGTTTTTCTGGATTGGTTTTGGTATTGCAGCCTGGGCATTATTTGCATTACCATCAACATTAAATACTATTGTCTTTATTGCATATATTCTCATCTTTTTTGTTCGTGTTACATTGTTAAGACCACATCCTCATGGTACTGTTACCCATCGTGGTATCCCATTATCATTTGGTATTATTCGTGTATTTTCTGCAAAACTACAAAAAGAAATGAAGCACGTGATTGTCGATGAAAGAGGAAGATATTACTGTTTGATAGCAAATGGAAATTATTATGTTACCATTGAAGCAAAAAATGCAAACGAATCTTATACTCCAGTATTTACTTCAGAACCGTTTTCTGTTACAAAGGGAATCATTGATACGGCTTTTGAAACTGAATCAAAATAATTATTATTTTAAATTTTTTTATGTATGTTAGGAAAGTATATTAAAAGTATCGTCTATGGCGGTCTTGATGGAATTATTACTACATTTGCTGTTATCGCCAGTGCTGTAGGGGCTGGTGCTCCTGCAGGATTGATTATTGTATTAGGGTTAGCAAACCTTCTAGCTGATGGGGTTTCCATGGGTGCAGGGGATTATTTGTCGTCACGAGCCGAAGAAGACTACGAGCGTGCATCAGGAGAAACAGACGAAGATAGAACTCATTTCATGATTCCTTTAAAAAATGGGATGGCGACATTTTTGTCTTTTTGTTTCTTTGGTTTTATGCCATTGATTGTGTTCTTGGTTGCACGATGGTTTCCAGGATTGTCATTTGATAGTTTCACCATGGCATCGTTGTGTACAGGGCTTACACTGGCAATATTAGGTCTTTTGAAGAGTAAAATATCAGGTCACGGTGTTATTGCATCAATATTTGAGACATTGTTTGTTGGTTCTTTTGCTGCTTTTGTTGCGTACGGGGTTGGTTCGTTATTGTCTGGATTGGTTATTTAATAAAAATAACAAAATAAAAACGAGAAGGCAAAAATCCTTCTCGTTTTTATTTTTTTCTCTGGAAATAAGAATCTTTTTTTATGATAAATCATATTTGAGGGCCAGGGGTAATATTTTTCTGAGGTATCGTTTGATGGTCATGAGTTTTCGTTTCGTAATACTGAATTTGGTAAAAAAAACTTGTTGGATGATTGCATACTTTGTATACTGTACATACACATTGTGCACCGTGCAGATAAAAATAGAGTCTTAAAACCCGTGCCCATTATTAGTTTTTATTTTGTATATGTCTTTTGATAAAACCAAAGTAGTTCTTGATAGCATACAAAAAAGAAGTGGTGAAATTGTACCTTTTGACCATAGTCGTATTACTCATGCAATTATGAAGGCTATGCATTCTGTTTCCGAAGGTGGTGAGCATGATGCAAAAAAAGTTACTGAAAGAGTTGTTGAAAAATTGATTGAATCAGCCGTACATCAGGGTGTTACTGAATGTATTTCTCATGTTGAAATTGTGCAAGATTATGTCGAAATGACTTTAATTGAGCTTAATTTTGCAAAAACTGCAAAGGCTTATATTTTATATCGTCAACAACGTGCTGAAGAAAGAAAAAGAGATATTTTTAAAAAACGAATGCATTTGAAACCGTATGAATATCCTGAGTTGTATGAATATTTGCATGCGATCCGCCACTCTTATTGGATTCATACAGAATTTAACTTTGTAAGTGATGTCCAAGATTTCAGAGTAAATGTAAGCGAAAAAGAAAGAAATGTAATCAAGCATTGCATGCTTGCGATTGCTCAGATTGAAGTCGCGGTAAAAACATTCTGGGGGGATTTGTACAAAAAAATGCCAAAACCAGAAATCGGTGCAGTGGGTGCAACGTTTGCAGAAAGTGAGGTTCGCCATACAGATGCGTATGCCCATTTGCTAGAAATTTTAGGATTAAACGAAGAATTTCAAAATCTAAAAAACTTCCCAGCCTTAATTAATCGTGTCTCATACCTTGAAAAATCTTTAAAAAATGCACGAAGTGATGATAACAGGGAATATAGTCAATCAATTTTACTTTTTGCATTATTTATCGAACACGTATCATTGTTCTCTCAGTTCTTGATCATGATGTCCTTTAATAAGCATAAAAATTTGTTCAAGGGTATTTCAAATGCTGTCGAAGCGACATCAAAAGAAGAACAAATTCATGGATTATTTGGGATTGATCTTATTCTTATTATCAAAGAAGAACATCCAGAATGGTTTAATCAAGAATTCTATGATCAGGTTATCGTGTTATGTCACGAAGCGTTCGAAGCAGAAAAGGGGGTTGTGGATTGGATCTTTGAAAAAGGAGAATTAGATTTTATGCCAAAAGTAGTTGTTCTGGAATTTATTAAACAACGGTTTAATAAATCATTAGAAAGTATTGGTATACAAAAGATTTTTACCACTGATGAAACTTTCTTGAAAGAGTCTGATTGGTTCTATGATGAAGTAATTGCTACAAAACATGGGGATTTCTTTAACAAGAGGTCTATTAATTATAATAAAAAAAGTAAAAGTATTACCAGTGAGGATCTATTTTAATTATTCATTATTTACTTTAAAGACATATGTATTGGCTTAACGAAAACAGTAGAAAATTTTTAGCAAAAGGATATTTGCGTGATGGCGTAACTGCAGAAGAGCGTATTCGAGAAATTGCAGACATTGCAGAAAAATATCTAAACAAACCAGGTTTTGCTGACAAATTTTATGATTACATGTCGCGAGGATTCTATTCACTAGCTTCTCCTGTTTGGTCAAATTATGGATTGTCTCGTGGGCTACCTATTAGTTGTTTTTCTAGTTATATTGCCGATGATATGTCTCGTATTTTGTACACTCATGCCGAAGTAGGTATGATGACAAAATATGGTGGTGGAACCGCTGGACATTTTGCTGGGTTGCGTCCTCGTGGTTCGGTAATTGCTGATAACGGTCAATCTTCAGGGGCTGTGCATTTTATGGAATTGTTTGATAATTTGATTAATATTGTTAGTCAGGGTTCTGTACGGCGTGGACACTTTGCTCCGTATCTACCTGTGGAACATGGAGATATTGAAGAATTTCTTGATATCGGAAAAGAAGGTCATCCCATCCAAGAATCAACCTATGCAGTTACTGTTACCGATGATTGGTTGCAGGGTATGATTGATGGTGATCAAGACAAACGAAGAATTTGGGCAAAAATAATTCAACGACGAACAGAAATTGGTTACCCTTATATTCTCTTTTCCGACACGGTAAATAATAATACTGTTGATGTATACAAAGACAAAAAAATGAAAATCCATGGTAGTAATCTATGTTCAGAGATATGTCTACCAACCAGCGATGATATTTCATTTGTATGTTGTTTGTCATCTATGAATTTGGCACACTATCAAGAATGGAAAGATACTGATGCAGTGGAAACATTGGTGATGTTTTTAGACACTGTTATTTCAGATTTCTTGGTTCGATTGGAATCATTCCGTGATAGTTCTGATCCACAAAAACAATCCGCTTTTTATTTTATGCAACGGGCATATAAATTTGCAAAAGAACACCGTGCATTGGGATTGGGAGTTTTAGGATGGCATTCATTTTTACAAGAAAATAATATTGCATTTGAAAGCGAAAAGGCAATGCAATTAAATGAAGAAATATTTAAATTCATCAAAGAACGTTCTTATCAAGCATCTGAACAATTAGCAAAAGATTATGGCGAACCAGAAATATTAAAGGGATATGGTCGTCGTAATACAACATTGATTGCAGTTGCCCCTACGACTTCATCGGCATTTATTTTGGGTCAGGTATCTCAAAGTATTGAACCATTTATGTCGAATGCCTTTGTAAAAGACGTTGATAAGATGAAGGTAACTATTAAAAATCCTTCATTAGAAGCGTTGTTAGAAGAAAAAGGTATGAACACTACCGAAGTGTGGAATGATATCCGAGATAATGATGGATCGGTACAACATTTAGATTTCCTTACACATCATGAAAAAATGGTATTCCGTACCTTTAGTGAAATTGATCAAAAAATTATCATTAATCAGGCTGCGGTACGTCAACAATATATTGATCAAGCTCAATCGTTGAATATTATGATTGATCCGACCATATCTACCAAAGATTTAAATTCGTTGTATTTATACGCATGGGAAAAAGGTATAAAAACATTGTACTATCAACACAGTATGAATGCGGCACAACAATTTGGACGTAAAAAATTGCAAGAAATGGAACACAAGAAAAAAGACGCTGAAGATATAAAAATCCATACCAGTTCGAATGATCCAAATGTATGTATTAGTTGCGAGGCTTAAATTTACACAAGTTCATAAAAAACACCCCAATAGCTGGGGTGTTTTTTATGGTATACTATTTCTCTATGAGTAACACATTAAAGCTTGGTATTTCAGGTATTCGTGGAATTTGGGGAGAATCATTAACATCAGAAAATACAGAACAATTAATAAAAATATTTTTGTCAGTAGTTAAGCCTAAGAAGGTATTATTAGGTACCGATACACGAAAGAGTCGTAATGAAATTTCAGAAATAGTGATACGGGTGTTGCAAGAACATGGTTGTAATAGTATTGATTGTGGTATTACTGCAACACCAACATTGGCGCTGATGGTGCGCACAGAATCTGCTGATGCTGGAATTATGATCACTGCCAGTCATAATCCTGCACCCTGGAATGGATTGAAATTTTTTAGTCCCGATGGATTATTTTTAGACCCATCTGTGATGAATCAGATTATTAAACAATATGAATCTGGAGAGAATCCTTTGTTGAATACTGCATCTGGGTCTGTTGTAAAACAAGATGATGCAGGAAAAAATCATATTGATAAGATTTTGAAACATGTTCAAATCGATACAATTAAAAATGCACAATTAAAAGTTGTCATAGATGTGGGAAATGGGGCTGGGATTGATGCAGATAGGTATATGATGGAACAGTTAGGTATTGATGCAATGTATCTGCATGAAAACACTAACGGAGAATTTGAACGAAATCCAGAACCATTGCCCGAATTTTTAGATGTATTAGGTCAAAAGGTTCGCGAAACTGGTGCGCATATTGGTTTTGCCCAGGATCCTGACGCAGACAGATTAGCTATTGTTGATGAGAAGGGAAATCCCATTGGAGAAGAATACACATTGGCATTGACAATGCGTCATTATTTACAAACACATACAGAAAAACAGGGTGGCACCGTGGTGGCTAATCTTTCGACATCAAAAATGTTTGATGATGTGGCAAATGAATTTGGTTGTAATAGTATACGAACGCAAATCGGAGAAATCCATGTCGCGAACGCAATGGTAGAACATCAGGCTGTGTTTGGCGGTGAAGGAAATGGTGGTGTTATTTGGCCAGAAATTGGATATGTTCGAGATTCTTATGTGGGCATTATATTAATTTTGGAAATGTTGGCGGTAACAGGAAAAAAATTATCCGAATTGGTTGCAGAAATTCCCAAATATGAAATTGTAAAAGATAAAATAGAGGCTTCTTCACGGCAAGAAGTTGAAATGTATCTTGAAAAAGTAAAAACAGTATTTTCAGAATTCTCTATAGATGAAACTGATGGTATAAAAGTGAATTTTGACAATGGTTGGTTGCATGTCCGGGCATCAAATACAGAACCTATTGTACGGTTTTTCGCCGAAGCACCAACAAAAGAACAAGCACAAGATTGGATAATGGCTATTAAAATTAAATAATATTTATTGAATAAGGTCGACATGAATCACTCTTTTTGGTACCATGGTCCGTATATGAAAAATACAGTAAATATCGTCATTATGGCAGCGGGTCATGGAAAACGCATGAATGCAGACCGGCCAAAGCCTTTGGTTGAATTAGGTGGAAAACCTATGGTGCAACATATTTTAGATGCTATACAATCTAGTGGTATATGCGAAAATCCTGTTATTGTGGTCAGCGAGGATAACAAAGAAAAGTTTGCTGATATTTTGGGACCTGGTCACACCTTTGCGATTCAAAAAGAACAGCTGGGAACAGGTCATGCGGTAAAATCTGCTTGTGATTTGTTGGACCCTGAAAAACCAACGATTGTATTAAACGGAGATCATCCAATGATTTCTGCTGAAATGATACAAAGACTTGCAGAGAATCATATTGCTTCATATGCTGTTATTACTATGGGTGTTGTTACGGTGCCTCATTTTGACGATTGGTATAATGCTTTTTCTGGCTGGGGTCGCGTAGTATGTAGCGATGATGGTCATATCGAACGTATTATCGAAGCAAAAGATGCTACGCCAGAACAATTAGAAATTCGTGATGTAAATCCTACGTATTTTTGTCTGAAAACGGATTGGATGATTGAGCATTTGGAACATCTAAATAACAACAATGCACAACAAGAATATTATCTTACTGATTTAGTTCGTATGGCTGTAGAAGAAGGGGAAAAGATTATATCATCACCAGTGACTCCAGAAGAAGGAATTGGCATCAATACACCTGAACATCGCGAAATGGCTGAACGTATTCTTTTGGCAAAGAAATAGTTTACCTTTATTTAATTTGGTATACTACATGTATGTCAAAAAAACTTTCTTGGGTTGAAATTGATACACAAGCTTTGGTACATAATACTAAAGCTTGTAAAAGTTTGCTTTCGCCAACTACAAAACTATGTGCCGTGGTAAAAGCAAATGCATATGGTCACGGTATTGTGCCGTGTGCAAAGATTTTTCTTGATTCGGGTGCAGATTGGCTGGCTGTACACAGTATCGAAGAAGCCCAGGTATTACGTGATGCGGAAATTACAGCGCCAATATATATCATTGGATATGTTGCATTGGCAGATGTATCACGCATTCCCAAATTGGATTGTCGAATGATTGTCTACAATATAGAAACACTGGATGCGTTGGGGAAATTAGATACCGATGTGCGTGTACATATTAAAATTGAAACAGGAACTCATCGCCAGGGTGTACTAATTTCTGAATTACCTGATTTTATTGATCATCTTTTACAATACAAAAATATTATCATTGAAGGAGTTTCAACACATTTTGCAAGCATAGAAGATACTACACATGCAGAATATTACCAAGAGCAATTAGGGGAATTTAATACTGCAATAGCTATATTGGAAAATAGAGGATTTGCAAACATAATGAAGCATTGTTCAGCGGTTTCAGCTGTATTGTTATTTCCAGAATCACAATTTGATATGGCTCGTATAGGAGTTTCATTGTATGGTATGTGGCCATCCGAGAAAGTAAAGATTGCTTATAAAAAATTACATCCAGAGAGTACTCTTGATTTTGTACCTGCATTTATCTGGAAAGCACGTATTGCGCAAATAAAAAAAATTCCAGCGGGAAAATTTATTGGATATGGTTGTACGTATCAGACTGATAAGCCAACTACGATGGCTGTGGTTCCAATTGGATATTCTGATGGATATGTACGGTCATTGTCAGGAAAATCATATGTATTGGTTCATGGGCATCAGGCACCGTTATTAGGTCGTGTGTCTATGAATAATATTGTGATTGATGTAACAGATATTCCCGGTGTAGTATTGGAAGACGAGGTGGTACTTCTTGGCAGGCAGGGTGATGCACAAATTACCAGTGAACAATTTGCATTATGGGCAGATACGATCAATTATGAAATCCCAACCCGGGTTGCTATTCATGTGAATATGCATATTCCAAGAATTTTTCTTTAATTTTCTATATGCATGAGTATGATATACTGTTTTTATGAAACTTGATCAGCTTATTAAAAACATAGACACTTTTGCCATTATTGGTCCAGAATCTATCGAGATAACGGGATTGAAACTGGATTCTAAAAAGGTTATCACTGGTGATATGTTTTTTGCTGTGCGGGGATCCATACACGATGGGCATGATTATATCGAAGATGCTATTTCAATGGGTGCTGTATGTATTGTGTGTGAAGATGTTCCTCAAAAAAGAAGCGATACGGTGACATATGTCCAAGTAAAAAATGCAGAACAGGTTGTTGGATATATTGCTAGTGCATTTTTTGGTAATCCATCACAGGATATGAACATAGTAGGGGTAACAGGAACCAATGGAAAAACTACGGTTGCAACATTGTTATATCATGCAGTTTCCGAATTAGGGAAAAAGTCAGGTTTGATTTCTACGGTGCATAATTGTATAGGAAAAGAAATAATTGCTTCGACGCATACCACGCCTGATGCGATTACCTTGCAATCTTTGTTTGCTGATATGCGAGATGCGGGATGTATGTATGTGTTTATGGAAGTATCCAGTCATGCATTAATACGTGGTCGTGTCGTGGGGACACATTTTACTGGTGGAATTTTTACCAACCTGACCCAGGATCATTTGGATTTTCATGGAACCATGGATCACTACGCGCAGGCAAAGAAAATGTTATTTTCAATGATGGATGAAAAATCTTTTTCTTTGGTTAATGCGGATGACGAAGCTTATCAGATTATGATATCTGGTACAAAATCTTCTGTTGTTACCTATGGTATACAATCGGGAGATTTGCAGGCGCAGATACGGTCGTCAGATGTTTCTGGTAGTACAGTCATTATTGATGGCAAAGTCATTACCACATCATTGGTGGGTAGTTTTAATATCTATAATCTTTTGGCTGTTTTTGGATGTTTACGACAATTGGGCTTTGATGATGGTGAAATTATTTCTGTATTAGGTCGTGTGTCGGGTGCACGTGGACGATGTGAAATTATTTCAGGTGGAAATAATATAACTGCAATTGTGGATTATGCCCATACTCCAGATGCTTTGAAAAATATTTTAACTACGATTCATGGATTTAAAAAAGGTTCGGGAAGAATTATTTGTGTGATGGGTTGTGGGGGAGACAGAGACCGCGGGAAAAGACCCCTGATGGGTCGTATTGGTGCACATTTGTCAGATCACACCATTATCACATCTGACAACCCAAGATTCGAAGATCCTATTCGTATTATCGAAGAAGTATATGCAGGTGTTTCTGACAATGATATTAAAAAAGCTACAATTATTCTGGATAGAAAAGAAGCAATTTTGTATGCATTACAATGTGCAAAATCTGATGATATTGTCTTGGTTGCAGGAAAGGGTCACGAAACCTATCAAGATATACAGGGCGTAAAAAATCATTTTGATGACAAGGAAATCATTGAAGAATTTTTGAATAACAAATAGCCATCATTTTTCCCTGTATATCATTTGTGATATACTACCCATATGAAATGGAAAGAGTTTTTTAAAGATAAAAAGGTCACTCAAATGGGTCTTGGTCTATTGGGTCGTGGTGTTGGTGATGCATTGTTCCTTTCTGAACATTGTGCAGAGTTGATTGTGACTGATATAAAAACCAAAGAAGAACTGGCTGTATCATTAGATCAGTTATCTTCATGTAAAAATATTACGTATCGTCTGGGACATCATGAATTAGAAGATTTTCAAGATCGAGATTTTATACTAAAAGGGGCAGGGGTTGCATTGGATTCTTTGTTTATTGAACATGCGCGGGATAATCAAATTCCTATCGAAATGGATGAATCATTATTTGCAAAACTGGCGCAGGATGTAACTATTATTGGTGTTACAGGAACTCGTGGAAAAACAACCGTTGCAACATTAATACATCATGTTTTAGAATCATGCGGAAAAAGATCTCATCTAGCGGGAAATATCCGTGGGATTGCAACATTGCCATTGCTTTCAAAAATTAAAAAAGGAGATTACGTAGTTATGGAATTATCATCATGGCAGTTGCAGGGTTTTGGTGAATCTCGGATTTCTCCGCACGTTTCTGTATTCACTACGTTTCTTGATGATCATCTGAATTATTATGGTGGTTCACGAGATTTGTATTTTTATGATAAATCGCATATTTTTAGACACCAGAAAAAAGATGATATTTTGATTGTTGGTCCCCAGGCAGAATCTTTTGTTCGTGACGTTGCCAATATCCAAAGCGCGGTACATGTTGCGCACGCGTCTTGTGTGCCTGACAATTTTGTTTTACCAATTCCAGGAGAACATAACAAAGAAAACATTGCCTGTGCATTGTTGGCGGTGCAATCTTTAGGTATCTCAATAGAAGACCAAAAAAAAGGAATAGAATCTTTTCGCGCAGTTGCAGGACGACTGGAATTCATAAAAGAAATTCATGGTATTCCAGTCTACAATGATAACAATGCCACAACCGCTGATGCAACCGTAGTAGCATTACGATCAGTGGGGGATGCGTCAGTAGATCATGCAAATATTATTTTGATTGCTGGTGGAGCAGATAAAGGTCTTTCTATGAAAAAACTGCATACAGAGATTGAATCAAAATGTAAATATGTAGTATTTTTAGATGGAACAGGAACAAAAGAATTTTTGGACAAACATCCTTTGTCAGTGCCCTATATGATTGTTTCATCTATGAAAAATGCTGTTGCAAATGCATTTGAAAAAACAACCGCAGGTGATGTGATTCTTTTTTCTCCTGCCTTTGCTTCGTTTGGAATTTTCAAGAATGAATATGACAGAAATGATCAGTTTATACATGAGATAGAAAATCTGAAATAATATGAAACCCGATAATCTTCTAAACATACAAAAAATATTCTTCTTTGGCATTGGTGGTAGTGGTGTTTCTGCTATTGCCCGGTTGTTTCACATGCAGGGCAAAGATGTTTCTGGATGTGACAGATCAGACAGTGAAACAGTACATGAATTACAAAACGAAGGCATTTCGGTTACCATCGGTCAATCATTTGTATCGGTACCTACTGATACAGATTGTATTATTTATTCACAGGCGTTGGCTGTTGCAGAGCCAGAATTGTTACAACAATTACAAAATGCTTATCCTGCAGTGATTTCTTATCCAGAAACATTGGGAATATTATTTGATACAAAAAAAATACTGGCAGTTTCGGGAACCCATGGTAAAACAACGACTACTGCTATGCTGGGAAAAATTCTTGTTGATGCAGGTTTGGATCCAACTATTATTGTAGGATCAGTCATGGCAGATATTGGATCAAATGTTCGTGTGGGGAACAGTGAATATGTGGTTATCGAAGCAGATGAATATCGTCGCGCATTTTTGCAGTATCATCCATGGTGTTTGGGAATTAATAATATTGATGCAGATCATTTGGATTACTACAAAGATTTGGCAGATATTCAAAACGCTTTTCAATCATTGGTTTCTCAGACGAAAAAAGATGGTTGTGTTATTACAAATCCCACTGATGCCCATATTGCACCTGTGATTCAGAATACTTCTCTTCCAATAATTGATTACACATTACACACAGATATTCAAACATCGTTACCTGGTGAACACAATCGATCAAATGCACGTTTGGCATATGCTATGGCGCGACATGTTGGTGTATCAGATACACAGGCGCGAACATCATTGTTGCAGTTTGGTGGCACACAAAGACGTTTTCAATTGCATGGCACAACGGAAAAAGGTGCGCTACTGTATGATGACTATGCACATAATCCACAAAAAGTTTCTGCATTAGTGGATGCATTCCGTGAACAGTATCCTGATAAAAAAATAGTTTTGATATTTCAGCCCCATTTGATCAGTCGTACGGAATCTTTGTTTGATGCATTTGTGGAAAGCTTGTCGCGGGCAGATGAAATTTTGTTGGCCCCGATTTATGTTGCGCGTGAATCAGATAATCAAGATGTCTCTTCAGAACCTTTGGCGAATGCATTGCGTGAACGTGGTGTTTCGGCAGCTGCATTTGATTCGTTGGAATCTTTGGTTCCAGAAATTAAAAACAAGTTTAATAATGATTTCGTAGTTTGTTTAACAGGTGCAGGGGATATTATCTCGTTGGTACCGGACCTTGTTTATGCATCAAAATAAAAAAGATTACGCATACGGATGTATTTTATTTAATGATATACAAAGCCCCACCCATGTTGTTTTGGTACATAATGACAACGGACATATCGGTTTTCCTAAAGGACACAAAGAAGGGGATGAAGACACTATAACCGCCATGCGACGTGAAGTAAAAGAAGAAACAAGTATTACTGATATTGTATTATTTAATTGCGATCCTCTGATGCAAAAATATCATTTTGATCAAGACGGTGTATTTTATGATAAAGAAGTTTTATTTTGGATAGGTTCTGCCAGTATGCATGATGTTGAACTGCAGCCCGAATTACCTGATGTTATTCGGGCATGGTGGTGTCCCATCGATGACATAGAAAAAACAGTGACTTATAGCAGTGCGTATGTGCTGTATAAGCAAGCTTTTGAAATTATACAATATAAATAAGCAGTGAGGTAAGTGTTGGAAAAGTATATAATCCTGTATACTGGTTTTCATTATGTACATTATTGGATTAACCGGAACCATCGGTGCAGGCAAGGGTGCTGTAGTAGATTATCTAGTTACCCAACATAACGCACGACATTATTCTGTGCGTGATTTTTTGTTACAAGAAATAGCACGACGTGGATTAGAACCAGTTCGTGAAAACATGTCATTGGTTGCAAATGAATTTCGAAAACAATATGGTCCTGCATATATTATTGAACAGCTATACAAACAGGCAATGACGCGTGGGGATGAGCTGGTTATTTTGGAATCATTACGAACTGTTGCTGAAATAGCATTATTACGAAACACTGATCATTGTAGTATTGTTGCAGTAGATGCCGACAGGCAGATTCGTTACAAACGCATTGTTTCTCGTGGGTCCAGCACAGATAGTGTGACTATGGAAGAATTTATTGCAGACGAAGAAAAAGAAATGCAATCCACTGACCCAGGGCGACAGAATTTATCTGCATGTATTAGATTGGCTGATGTGGTGATACATAATGATAGCACATTGGATGCACTGCATAAAAAAATAGAAGAGTTTTTAA
>CAZAZY010000001.1:62858-71864 GCA_964489785.1 uncultured Candidatus Saccharibacteria bacterium | reverse complement strand
TGAACAATAAATTCAGGATTATCTTTTTTAATAGACAAACTAATTCGGTCACGCTCTTTGTCCACAGCAACAACCGTTACCGGAACAATTTGCCCTTCGGTTAAATAATCAGAAACTTTTTCAATACGAAATGGTGCGATCTCAGAAACATGCACCAATCCATCTGCTGATGGAGATAAACTGACAATGGCACCGATTTCCAAAACCTTGCGAACGGTCCCTTGTGCGGTTTCACCTACGGTCCATTCTTTTGTCATGCTGGCAATCATGTCACGTGCCATTTCTGCAGCTCCATTTTTTCCAACACAATATACCAATCCATCATCTTCGATGGTAATTTCCGCACCGGTTTTTTCACGAATTTCATTTATTGTTTTTCCACCTGAACCAATAACCATTCCAATTTGTGATGGATCAATACGCAATGAGACAATTTTAGGAGCATACGGAGAAATATCTGATCGAGGTAATGCGATAGTTTTTTGTAATGTATCCAAAATATGCAAACGAGCTTTTTTTGCAGAACCTAAAGCATCAACTAAAATATGTACGGGGATTCCATCTAATTTAATATCTAATTGAATTGCGGTGATACCCTGATCTGTACCTGCGACTTTGAAATCCATATCACCATAATGATCTTCGGCGCCCTGAATGTCAGTCAACAAACTGTATTGTGACGCATCTTTTGTATCCAACATTAACCCGATAGAAATTCCTGCAACCGGCGCCAACAATGGAACGCCTCCGTCCATTAATGCCAATGTCGATGCACACACCGATGCCTGTGATGTAGAACCATTCGATGCCATGCATTCAGAAACTACACGAATAGTATAAGGAAAAACTTCTTTCGATGGAATTACCGAAACCAATGCTTTTTCTGCCAACGCACCATGACCAATTTCACGTCGATTTAATCCACCAAAACGCCCTGTTTCACCAACGGAAAATGGAGGAAAATTATAATGATGCATGAAACGTTTTGTACCTTTTGTTTCCATGCCATCCATCGTATATGCATCTTCGGGTCCACCCAATGTTAATACCGATAACACATGTGTTTCTCCTCGGTAAAAAATTCCTGTTCCGTGTAATAATGGCGACAATCCACCTGCCTGTGCATACAAATCACGAACCTGATCCAATGTACGACCATCAGCACGTTTTCCATGAGAAAGAGCCAATTCATGTACCATCGCATCCACCGTTATTTCATAGTAATGATGTGCTTGCGCAAAAATATCATCACGGTCTGCATACTGTTCACGCAATGCGCTTCTGTATGTTTCTTCTACTTCGTGAAACACTTTTTTATCTGCAGTACCTGAAACCAAATGGTTCAACAAAATTTCTTTCACAGTTGTGTGAAACACTTCAACTAATTCTGTTGGCACAACCGGTAGGGGGATAACGCGTTTTTCTTTTCCAATCTTTTCAATAATATCTTTTTGAAATTGTTCCAGTGTTGCAATCGCAGAAATAGCATCGGCAAAACCTTGGGCCATAACTTCTTCTGAAACCTGACATGCCATAGATTCGATCATTGTGATGCGACCTTGTTTTGCACATACCAACAAATCAAAATCATATTCATATTCCAAAACTGATTCTTCGGTGGATCGCACATAGCGATTCAGCGTAATATCTTTTTCTCCCACGGGTCGACGAAGTGCCACCGCACCAACAGGTCCGTTCCACGGAATATCAGAAACGGCTAACGCTAATGATGCTGCGTTCACACCCAAGATTACTGGATCAAAAGATCCCACAGATAATACCGTTACCACTATCTGAATAGAGTTTTTAATATGATGAGAAAACAATGGACGCAATGTTCGGTCGATAATACGACATGCCAAAATTGCTGTTTCAGATGGACGACCTTCGCGTCGCATAAAACGACTGCCTAATATTTCTCCACTGGCATAAAATTTTTCTTGATACTCAACCTGTAGGTTAAAGAATCCTGGATTCCCATCTCCATTTGCAGACATACACGCTGTTGCCAAAACAACCGTATCACATGATCGCATAATGACCGCACCATGAGCCTGGTCTACCAAATTGGAGAATTCGGCAACAATCTCGTGTTCACCTAATTGCACTTTGTATTCTTGTTTTATCATGTTTTATAAGAAAGCCCCCAGACCTTAGTTTTGTATCAAAAACAGATACAACACTACCCGTCCAAAGACTTTCTTTGGTTATATTCTAATAGGCACAATGGTATCCTAGCATGGATTTTAAAAAGGGTAAAAAATAAAATTATTTGCTATACTATTCCCATGTCATCAAAAGAATTTTATACAAACCTACCAGCTAGCCCGAAACACTTTGTCGATATTGTAGAACAAGAACATGGCATACCATTACCAGATTCTTGGCATATTATTGTCACTGACGTCGAAGATTCCAGCGCCCAGTTAGAACATTACCAACAGGTAAATATTCTCGCTGCCAGCAGCGTGGTATCGGTTTTGAACATCGTTGAATCACATCAACTACAAATTCCTTTTATCTATGGTGGTGATGGTGCAACACTATGTGTCCCCGAAGAAACTTTGGCAGAATGTTTGGCAACATTACATGCATTAAAAAGTCATGCATGGAATCAATTCAAAGTTATCTTGCGTGTGGGTCATGTACAAATTTCCGAAGTGCGCGCCCGTGGACACGAAGTATCTGTAGAAAAATTCCGAGTCAACAACGCATACACCCAAGCAATCTTTTTTGGAACAGGAACCTATTATGCAGAACGTCATGTCAAAGACGACACATCAACGCAAATGTATAATGGTCCATTGGCAGTAAGTTTGGATTTACATGGCTTAGAATGCAAATGGTCAGAAATTCATCCACCATTACATACAGAAGAAGTAATTGCATTGATTGTACAATCAGTTGAAACAAAAAATTCACAAAGCGTCTATACAAAAATTCTTCGTGATCTAGATACTATTTATGGAAACTTTGAACAACGACACCCAGTGGATCATGCACAACTGACACCAACAAAAGATTTACGAACTATTATTTATGCTTCTCGTATTAAATTTGGAAAGTTTAAATTGGCATATATTGCGTATTGGTTTTTCCGAGGACTTTTTGGCCCATTGAAACAAAAATTTCAATACATGTTTCATCTGGGAAAATACAAACATCTTGAAATCAGTGCAGATTTGATGACAGCTAGTGATACATTAAAAGTCAGTGGAAACCTGATGACTATTTTTGCTGGTACCCACGAAATGCGTAAAAAGTTTTTTAGCATTCTAGATGATATGGAAAAATTGGGAATTATTTATTATGGTCATTCTATATCAAAAACTGCAGTGATGACCTGTTACATCGATCGTGGAAACAGTACCCATATTAATTTCTTGGATGGATTTGGTGGTGGATACAGTCGTGCAGCAATGGAACTAAAAGCAAAAATAAAACAGGCAAACAAATAACCCGTCTGTACAGTGCGTACAGACGGGTGTATGTTTTGAATCAGGATTATTCTAGTCATCAGAACCACATATCATTACTAATGGTAAAGATGCAAACCCTGGAATCTCTCTTGAGAGACACAACAGGGTTATTGGCGTAACGCCAATAACATTCCAAAAGACTGCGTTCAAAATTTCTCCAAAGAGCTTCATGGTGAGTGAGATTAGTTTATTTCACCATATCAAATACCTAAAGATTATGCAAGATATATTTATCTCCCACCAATAAGATATTTTCGTGGGTTATCTGACAGATCAATAAAATCATCTACCGCTTCGCGTAATTTACCTGAAGTTGATTTTCCAAACGAAGCAACCTCTACCTGGATTGCATGGATCTGAAGATATTTTACCAACGGAACATAATCTCCATCTCCGGAAACTAAAACGATGGCATCTACTTTTGGTGCAATCGTAATCGCATCTACGGTTAACCCAACATCCCAATCACCTTTTTTTGCACCTCCACTGAAAATTTGTAAATCTTTTGTTTTTGTTTCAATACCAATTTTGGTTAATGCATCAAAAAAACTTTTCTCGTCACCTGCTTCGGATGTGATTACATATGCAATCACACGAACAACTTTTCTTCCCGCAACAGCTTCTTTTACAATAGCACCGAAATTTACTTTTCGTTTATATAAATTTTTTGCACTGTGATATAAATTCTGTGCATCAATAAAAACAGCAACACGCTGTTCTTTGTGTTTAATAATACTCATATATAAAAATTATGTTTTTAAAAACCTACCTATAGTATACCAAATAATCACATCAATGAAAAAATATTTTCCACGTTAGACACCTTTAAAAAACAAATGCCACCATCAGGTGACATTTGCAAGAACTATTATCGTTTTAGATCCAATTCTTTGAGTACTTTTTTGTACATCTTCTCGTCGTGTTTTTTCAAATATTCTAAATGTTTTCTTCGATCAGCAACCATTTTCAAAAGACCTCGTTTCGAGTGCAAATCTTTTGCATGAGTTTTCAAATGAAGTGTCAATTCGTGAATTTGGCGAGTCAATAATGCCACCTGTACAGTAGAAGATCCTGTATCGCCTTCGCTGACTTGGAATTTTTTAATGATGTTTTGTTTTACTTTTTTCGTAAGCATGTTGTGATGATAGCATATATCCCAGTTTTTTGCAAGCCCTTATGTGGGTATATATATGTATATAAAAAAGAGCCCCCCGAAAGCCTAAGCTGACGGGGGGGTAATTGCGGTGCCGTTCGTTGACGGTACGCGCGTCGTTTTTTTTGTTTTTTTAAAAAGACAAAGTTATATTCTTTTTAAAACTTGCGTATTACTTCGTTTTGGCTTTGAAGCAACTGGGTGATCAGCCCATACCACAAGATGATCGGCGTTTTCAAACAGTTTGTATCTCTAGGGTTATTGCCCACAGAGAGAGATTTGAATTTTTTGATTTTTTAAAAGTACAAGGCCTAACCAAGGGACCATGCGGACAATCTTCATTTTGCGTAAAATCTAAGGCTTTATCGGTGGGCTCTGGTTACACCGTCATTATGATTTTTATCCCTTGAATCTTTTATTGTGCACAACAAGGGTTCAGATCCTCTTTAATTCGCCTGGAATTACCTCTACAAAACAACAAATTATCTTCTTATAACGAGTATAGCATATCCACAGAATTTGTCAAGTACTTTTTCTGCTTTTTTTCATTTTCTTTTTCAAAACCTAAAAAACCTTTTATCTTTAATGTTTTTTAGGGCATAACAAAAAAATAACCCCTTTTGCCTGCGCAAAGGGGTTACACCAACACAATAGTCTAGAAGAAAGGATCATCATATTCACGAAATGCAACCAGTGCCTGCATTTGTGCATGTTGTTCTTGTACAAAAGAAGCTTTGATTACATCAAATATTACTGGTGGAATCATCTTTCTCACAACGTCCCATTTTCCCTTATGCATCATATGCCGGACACGACCGGCTTTGATCAGACGACGAAGTCGTCTACAAGATACAATATGTACCACAGAATTCCAATGTATGTATTCTGTCAAGGCATCCCAAAAGGTAACCAACAACCGCTCCTGTTCATTGCGTACGGGTGATAATAGTACCCCACCACCCAAATCATGAACGATTTGAGTATACACAGGAAACCAGTCGGCACACACATGGAATTCAACCGAGGTCTTCTTTCCCTGATTACACGATTCGTACAATTCTTCGACAAAAGATTGCCTTAATCCTACAGAAAAGAAATAATCATGCAAGGGTGTATCTAGCACCACGATGTGTAATGTTGCGTATTGATAACATGACTGCGTTTCAATAATACGAAGTGCAGTCATAATCATTAACATGTCTGCATATGTCGGAGGATCAAACCCACCAACCAGAAAGACATTCTGATACTTATGAGAACCAACAGATTCCGCATGGAAAGAATCATCGAAACCAAATCGCGTATGTACATTGGGTATCATGGCGTTATTGTTTAGAGGGTGAATGACAAAGTATCTATATATCATAGAACCAAAAAGAACAGGAAAAGTCAACCATAATAAATAATACCCCCCCCCGCAAACATTGGTTCGCGAGGGTATTTGCACATAAAAGCATTATTCCTGAATCACATCAAAACACATAGATTCAAAAGATGCCATCATCTGCATTTTTGCTGTGTATTTGTGCGAATCTTCTATGTAGGTATCCAAATCCCTTTCGTTTTCCGTTCGAAAATGATGCGCCAATGTGTGAATAGTGTATTCGTACACCTGATGCAAAAATGCATCATTCATGCTTTTTGACATCAAGGATGCCTGATGCGTTGTGTACGTAAGAAAATTCGCATGACACATATATATTTGATAACGATCTTCATACAAAACACAATCCTCGAACACAGAGATTACTTGCATAAACGAAGTCTTGCAAGAGTCAAACATCATTTGATGCCTTGATTCCTGTGCAGAAACAGAAAAGGTAACGCAATGAAAGAACAGAATGCAGAAAAGATGTTTCATGGGTTTTTGGTATTTTAGGGTTTTAGCAAGAACAATCTCTTATATAGATAATCATATTTATTATAAGAAGTCAAGATAAAAGATTGACAATTCTTGTTAATATGCTATAATATTTAGTAAGTTTACTACGTACCTTGAAATATGGTTTTGAAATAATATCGCTCGTTTTTTCTGCAAATTTTGTTGGAAAAACGAGCGATATTGCTCGAACCTAAAACCTTTCCCAATGAAAGCATTCTGCATCAATGAAGGCGGTGATGTCATCAATGGCATTGCAGTAAACAAAAAAGCCCCTGGCAAGTTCGGATTGAGTCTGGGAGGGGTATTGCACATACCCGTTGTCAATCTGACAGACACTGATGTGTCTCCATCGGGCAGTGTTCTGGATTTCCACACATGGATCCAGGATGGAAAATTCTTGACGTTGCATCGCCAAGATCCCACCAGGATGGCCAAATCTGACATTCTTGGCATTCTGGTCACAATCAAGAATCCAGGCTTTCTGGAACAGCCCATCCTAGGCAATAGGTCATGGCTGCAGAACACCCGCAAACTGGGTGGCAACGCGGTATTGACCATTGTGAAGTTCAATGAGGAGGGTGCGATAGTCTTCCGAATTGACAATTCAGTTTACTTGGCCAGTCGCGAGACACCAGGTCTTCTGATGGAACTTTCCCACGCAGAATTTTCTTCCATTGAGAAGAAATCTGCTGGTGGTAAGAATTACGTCAGGACACTTTCGCGTCAGGTGGTTTCTTACCTGAAGAAGAGAATGGCGGAAGACAAGGCCAAAACTGAAGGATCACTGGCACCCGCCCTGAAGAAGGCCTTGAAAGAGACCCCCAAAGGTGGCAATCGGGAAGATCAACTGGACGATATCGCCCAGGAGCTCATCAATCCAGAGGTCAAGTCAGAACCCCAGGGAGACCTTGCGGTCAAACTGGCAAAGGCCATGGAAAAGTCTCAGCCCGCTTCCAAGAAGCCAGCCCAGGATAAGAAGGCCAAGGGTCCCAAAGACAATCAGTCCGAGGAACCCACACACCTGCTGAAGGTCGCCTAAGAAACGACTAACATCAGTTGCCCCGTTACGCACAATTCGCGTGACGGGGCTTTTTTTTATTTCAGCATATATTTTTCCAAATCAACAAAAAGAATATGCTACAATAGCAGTATGAAAACCCTCCAAGAATGGAAAAGAGAATTTCTTGAATATTTGGAAATCGAAAAAGGTCGAGCCATAAAAACAATTCAGAACTATGACCATTATCTGACTGTTTTTATCAATCAGACAAAAGTCACCACACCCGAGGATGTTACATCTCCATTGGTTCGAGATTTTCGACTGTGGTTAAATAGACAGTCATCAGGAAACAATCGCGCCACAGGTGCAACGATGTCAAAAAAAACTCAGAATTATTATTTGATTGCCATCCGTTCTTTTCTCAAATACATGACAAAACATGGTTGCAAAACAATGTCTGCCGATCAGATAGAATTAGCAAAAATAGGTGAACGGTCTATTGATATTATTTCTGATACAGAATTACAAAGACTGTTGGATGCACCAGATGCCGAAGAAAATACCGAAATAAAATATCGCGACAAAGCAATTTTAGAAATGCTTTTTTCTACAGGGTTACGTGTGTCTGAATTATGTTCTTTGACCAACGATATCGATTTGTCTCGTGATGAATTTTCTGTCCGCGGAAAAGGAGGTAAAGTTCGTGTTGTATTTTTATCCCCTGATGCAAAAACTGCATTGCAAAAATATTTCAAAGAGCGCAAAGATTTTTCAGATGCACTATTTGTCAGTGTTTCACAAAATAAAAATAAAACAGATTCAGGTAAGGGATTAGACCGACGATCGATTGAACGTATTGTAAAAAGATATGCAACCCTTGCCGGTATTACAAAAAAGGTTACCCCCCATGTTATCAGGCATTGTTTCGCTACGGATTTGCTTTCCAACGGAGCTGACATTCGATCAGTCCAGGTGATGTTGGGTCATGCAGATATTTCAACCACTCAGATTTATACGCACGTCACTGATGCAAAATTAAAAGAGGTGCACCAAAGATTTCATGGGAAGAAGAAATAATTTTCTTTTTATAATCTATCTCCGGAATATCATTTCTGTTATACTGTAATCACATGAATCACAAAGACCAACTACAATCTTTGAAAGACTACTTTACCCAAGCGTATGTGACTGGTACCGATGTATGGACACATATTCCCTATCAAGACACAGCGTTTGGAATCTTATCACAAACTGATTTACCCAAAGATCCTTTTGTATTAGATATTGGCGCAGGTCGTGGACGTTGGGGTTTGAAACTGGTCGACGCTGGTGCAAAGGTTATCGGTATCGATATTGTTCCTGAAATTGTAAAAAAGGCAAACGAAGAAATAAAACATTTAGGCAAAGAATCTCGTATTCGTTTTGTCGAAGCAGATGTATTTGATATTCCCCTGGCGGATACCAGTTTTGATATGGCAACTGATATTGGAAC
>CAZAZY010000001.1:55600-62758 GCA_964489785.1 uncultured Candidatus Saccharibacteria bacterium | reverse complement strand
GAATATTGGAATTCTGCAGAAAAAAAAGGCTACAGTGGCACCGCAATTTTTACCAAAGAAAAACCCATTTCTGTTACGTATGGATTTTCTGAATCGATACATAAAAAATATAATTTCACAGATTCTTTTGGAGATACATCAAAAGAAGGTCGCGTCATAACCGCTGAATATAAAAAATTCTTCTTGGTAAATGTATACACACCAAATGCAAAAGATGATCTAGGGCGACTACCTATGCGATACGATAATTGGGATCCAGCATTTTTGGAACATTGTAATGAATTGCAAAAACAAAAACCCGTCATCATGTGTGGAGATTTTAATGTAGCTCATACCGAAGATGATCTAGCGCGACCAAAACAAAATATTGGTAACAAAGGTTTCACCAACGAAGAACGAATCGGGATAGATAACATTATCACAGACGGTTTTGTAGATACGTTTCGATTATTCACCCAGGGTAATGGACACTACACATGGTGGAGTCATTTTGGAAAATCACGAGAAAGAAATGTAGGCTGGAGAATAGATTATTTTTTTGCGTCAAAAAAACTGGTATCAAAAATTACCCAAGCAAAAATTTTGCCAAACGTTATGGGTTCAGACCATTGCCCTGTTTCTCTTGAAATTGACTTGGGTTAGCCCCTATGATATTGTAAAAACAGACAAACCTGAACCTTAGAAATCATGAACGCACAACCAGTTCTCAAGAGATACAATGTTATAAAAATCACCATTGTATCTGCACTATTTGCACCTTGGTTTTTTGAAATCTTAAATATGCTCACAGGACTTGCCCTTGTGAAACAAGGAGTCATGGAACGTTGGCCAATTTTTATTTATATGGCAACACCATTTGTTGCCGGTTTCATAATTCAAAGATTGGAATACGTCAGGCCAGATATTCTCACCAGATTGTTTCTGATGTTGTGCTGGATATTTGCATTCTTTGTATCTTCCTTATTTTGGGAAAGCCTGTTAAGGGAAACGCCACAAGGAATACAATCCGTAGTAATGCTTGTGGTCTTACCGACCGCAATTACCAGTGTGTGTTTTTTCTTGGGCTTGAGTTCCCGAGGAATAAACGCATAAACCCCAAATATACCCGCCACAAAACATCGTGGCGGGATTTTATTTATTTCTTTACTCCGTTTTTATGCATACAGATAACAAGTACATGTTTACAATTTTTTATTTTTAATATGAAAATACTTTCCTATTTTTCTTTTTAGTTGTTCAGCCTTCTTTCTATTTCTAGAAATCTTAAATTTATTTTTTCCTTTTTGAGAAATAATATCTTGAATCTCGTCCATACCATGTGGGGTTATTTCTTTTTCTCTTTGAAAAAACTTTTCAATCTTTTTCGCGGTTAGTGGATCTATCCAGACTTCAATAATAAAGTCGTTAAAAATATTTATATAATAATTTTCTTTTTTAAAAAGATGCTCTCCACTGGCAAAATATTGCTGTGAATTATATATCAATAGTTCCCCTATTTTTTTATCCAAGATTGTATTTCCTGAAACATAGACAACTAAATTTTTATTACTTTCATGAATTATTCGAAATATTTCCAGCTCTGATTCTGGTCTGGCAGCCAAGAACCATTCATGTGGATTATATAAATATACATAGTCATCAACATTTACTTTTCCTGTCAAAACCAGCACGGCATGCCCCCAAAAAGAATCCATACTATCAGGATTGGCAAACCTGTATACAAGACTATCCCCATCCTCCATTTTTAAATAAGGTTCGTTCATTGATTCTCCTGAATAGAGACTTTGCGCCTCGGCAAAAAAAGAAGCTACTTTTTTCAACCACAACACGGACAAACTCATTATTTTTCCATGAGAAACCACAACCTCTCTTCTTCTTAACTTTCTCAATTCTTTATATACCGCTTGCGGGGATACACCTAGATCACCAATAACCTGCTCTACTAATGTGGTACTTGAAAGGGCTCCTCTCTGGAGTTTTTCTATTATTTTAGAATCGACGGTGTTTTCAAAGGGGTTCATTTTTACCTCATAATTAAACTTTTGGTTTAATTATTATAACATAAAGCCTTATTTATTGAAACTATTTGACTTTTAATGTATTCTATTGTTATGCAAGTATGCATGTATTAGCAAGTCAACACTTCTTAACTACCAGATTAAGATTCCTTGAAAAATAAAGATAACTAAAAAATATCGACAAATATGAATAAAAATAAAAAAACATTAGTGATTATTGCAGGAGCTGCTGGCGAGATTGGAACAGAATACATCAAGCAATTTATAGAGAAAAGGGTAGATATATTAGGTATTATCAGAAATAAGCGAGTTGAAGGTGTTGAATCTAACTTGTTTGAGTCGATAACCTGCGACCTTACAAATAAAAAAAACATAGAGGTCGTTTTTTCAAGAATTACCATAGAAGATTATTCGCAAATTGTATTCTTGCATACAATCGGTGCAGATAAATTTGACCCCAGGGGATATCCAAATATTAAACCAATGAAGACCATTGACGAAGATGTTTATAACACGAATGTAAACTCATTCAAGTACCTACTTAGATATCTTGTTTCACGAATTTCTATTGCAAACGATAGTGGGAATGATTTAAAGCTCAGAGTATCGATTATTGCTGGGGTCTCTGATAAGTATACCCCATTTGTGATTGAGTCTTTTTGTGAGGCAAAATTTATCTTGAGGGAGTATATCCGGTCTTATGTGGATCGTTTCCCAAAATGGTTTTCAGGTCTTTCTGTTAATATTACATCCACAATAACAAAATCAGCATTATCAGTTCGACCACAAGCGGATACACAAGATTGGTTGTCACCAAAAGAGGTTGCGAATCAATCTACTGATAAAATAATTACCCTATCAAAAGGTTATGAGGAAATGGATATAATTAAACACTCAAAATCTTTTGTTCAGGGCTACTATGAGAACGAGGAACTTCTTTATGATAAATGGAGTAAAGAAACAGGTATATACTAAATTACCTATTAAAAACCCGCCACAAAACATCGTGGCGGGTTTTTATATTATTTCTTTACCCCATGCTTTTTATGCAATCTCTCTTTTTCTTCTTCATCAACGGTTTCTTTTTTCTCTTTCCCTTGATCCCCTAACTGTTTCAATTCCCCATCAGATAATTTTTCTAATTCTGTTACACGTGAAACAAGATATTCGATAGTATTTTTTGTAGGGTCTTCTATGATTTCTTCTAACAATGCGTGTAACATCCAGCCCATACGTGGACCAGGTTTCATGTGCATTTCTTGTATCATGTATCCCCCATCAATTTTTAACTGTGAAACACTGATTGGGTCGCGCAAAGCCTCTTCAATCATGGCAAAATATTTTCGCAGACGGTATGGCGCTTCTTTTTTCTTCATACCCACGCGGTCACATTCTCGGATACGCATTAATTCCCAAATAGCATGATCTTCACGTGAAACATCTTTTTCTGCATCCGTGGGTGCCATGTTATTAATCATTCTTCGCACCGGAGATAGTGTAATTATTTCAGTATCCGAAAAAAACATATGCCAACGAACCAATCGTGAAACCATCTCAATATCTTTTTTAGGGAATTTCAATCGTGACATAATATCCTTTGCCATGCGTGCACCTACTACCTCGTGCCCAAAGAAAGTGTATTTATCTTTGTTTTTATCATATCGTCTGGTTCGTGGTTTTCCAATGTCATGAAACAACGCTGCCAGTTTCACGTGAAACGAATAGTTTTTATCAGCAGCATGTTGTAACGCATGACAAAGATGATCAAACACATCATATATATGTGCACCTTTTTGTTCGCATTTTATTCCCTCTAATAGTTCAGGAATAATATATTGCATAAGACCTAGTTTCACGAGAAACCCAATACCCACGGATGGTTCACGTGAAACAATAATTTTTACAAATTCATCACGAATTCTTTCACGTGAAACCTTTTCCAACAGGTTAGCATTCTCGAAAATCGCCTGCATTGTTTCATGTGAAACAGAAAACCCTAATTGAGCCGAAAAACGTACTGCGCGCATCATACGCAAAGCATCTTCTTTGAATCTTTCATCAGGATTTCCCACTGCTCTAACGGACATGTCCTTTATATCCTCATGTCCTTTATATAAATCAACTAAATGTCCGATAGACGGATCGTACGCCATGGCATTTATGGTAAAGTCACGACGCATCAAATCGTCCTCTAATTTTTTACTGAATACCACCTGGTCAGGATGTCGGTGATCGGTATACCCAACATCGAGACGATACGGGGTAATTTCCACAGTACGAATATTCGAATCAGCATCTTCGGTTTCATCTACAATACCTACTGTTCCAAAAGTATTTTCATACACCACCCGAAAACCAGCAGTTTCAAAAACCTGCATAATCTGTTCTGGGTTTGCATCAGTGGTAATATCCCAATCATTTGGATTTCGCCCCATAATCATGTCACGCACACAGCCACCCACCAGATACGCTTCGTATCCAGCTAATTGTAATGTCTTTATTTGAGCTATAATTTTTTCTGGCACCTGAAATTGCATATAGCATAAAGTGTATACTAATTGGGTTGATTTTCAAAGCAAAACAGTATACACTTGGAAAGTCTTATCAAAGATGTGCAATATATGCACCTGTGGTGAAATGGATCCGCCTTCGCAAAACTACGGGCGGACAGGTATCACCAACGGTATGAGTTTTTTGAAATAAGTAACGCAATATGCACCTGTGGTGAAATGGATATCACAACGGTCTTCGGAACCGTTATTCTAGGTTCGAATCCTGGCAGGTGCACAAATAAATACAAAAGGCTGAAACACATTCTGTTTCAGCCTTTTGTATTTCAAGATGAGAAAATAAAAAAACCGCCAGCATTACCTGAAACGGATTTAGCACTATTCATTTTCTTTTTATCAGCAATGGAAATTCAAAAATACAAACGATCATCAATAAAATCAAAAGTACTAAAATAATCCAAAAGACAACGGAAAGACCCGTGACAAGGACTGCACATAAAAGCATATGCAAAAATGTGACTTCGTAAATAATAAAATGAGCAATTTCAATGAAAAAATTCAAAGGGTTCACCCATTTTACAAAAAGAACAAAGGGGGCATAGTAAAAGACAAAAAGAACAGCTGACCAAAAAAGGATACCAGGGATTCTGGAGACAAATCTTGTTTTCATGTCAAAATGGCTTTAATTTCATGCAGTATTACTTTTTTATATTACAAAGTCAAGATATGATTATTATTTCTTTTGAACAAAACCATTGCATATTCATAAAAAAATAGCTATACTACAAAACGTTCTGCGGGTATGGTTTAGTGGTAGAACACGTCCTTGCCAAGGATGAGTCGAGAGTTCGATTCTCTCTACCCGCACAAAATAGGTTTTTCAGTTTATATGAAGGATAACACTAAAAACACAGGCCGACTATATTTCTTTCAAGCATATAACCCTTTATGGAAAGATCGGTTTGCTGAGTTAAAAAACCTACTGGAGCCAATTTGGAAATCAGCAATAGCTATTGAACATATAGGCAGCACATCATTCCCAGGAGCAAGCGCAAAGCCTGTTATTGATATACTTATTATTGTTAAAAACATAAACGAAGCCGATTTTCAAAGGGAAATTCACGCAATGAAGTTGTTAGGTTTTACCTATATGAAAGACTATATTGAACCAAATTCATTTAATTTTCACCAAACAGAAGAATTGGGTAATAAAATAAACAATGTTCATATTTGTGAACAAGGATCCAAAAAACAACGGCAGTTTCTAATCACGCGAGATTACTTTAGAAAACACCCCCAAATAGTGCAGGAATATTCAGAATTAAAACAGAGAAATTGGGAAATGTATCCAGATGACTATATTGCATACCGGGATGCAAAACAAGATTTTCTTAAAAAGGTAGAACAGGATGCATACACTTGGTTTTCAGCTTTGCCCATCAATAAAGATAAAGGACATCTGTAAATTATAACGGACATTTGTGATGCATGTCCGTTATAACCAGATTTTTCTTTCAATTAACAGAATAATAAAAGACACTACCCTGAAAAATCCCCGGAAATCAACAAATTGTGGATATCTCTGTGTACACGGTGCACAAATAACACATTTTTATAAAGGACACAAGATGTCTTTTATACTTGAAAACGTAAAAAAGCCTTATTCCACAACACTACAGAGCTTTTTCATACAAATATTTGTTTTTAAAGCTTTTTTAGTATTCACAGATATCAAAGTGTTTCACGTGAAACATATATCAAAATGTAGACAATGTTACATGTGAAACACTGTTTTTATACTAAAAAGCTTGCAATATAGTTTCACGTGGCACGAATTACCAATATATAACTCGAACATACTAAAAAGTTTCATGTGAAACGTTGTAAAGTAAATCACAAGGGTACGTGCACCTGTTTCACGTGGAACTTTTGTATACATATATAATTTAAAATAGAAGATAAATAATAAAAGATGATAAGTTTCACATGAAACGCAAAAGTAGTATAATAAAAAATACCTCAAAAGGTTTCATATGAAACAATTCACATCAAAAACACAGAAAATAGGGGAAATTGGTGAATCTTTGGCTTGTAAGTTTCTCGTGAAACATGGTTTTTCGATTATTGAGAGAAATCATACAAGAAAATGGGGTGAAATTGATATTATTGCGGTAAATAGCAAGGTTTTATATTTTTTCGAAGTAAAAACAGTTTCATGTGAAACAATTGATGAAATAGGGAATGATCCAAAGCATATGCAAGTAATTCAAAATGTACATACAAAGAAAGTTTCTCGTATGAAAAAGATTATACAAACATATCTAATAGAGAATAATGTTTCACATGAAACTAAATGGCAATTTGATATTATTGCGGTTCATCTGGAAAAAGATCACAAGCGTGCAAAGGTTACTAGATTGGAAAATATTATTCTTTAATTTGGTATTGAAAAATTAGTTCAATAAACCACCATTTGCGTTTTTGACCTTATTCATGTATCATTGTTGTGTGCTTTGAAATTGTTTTCAGGATATAGTACATTGCTTTACAAGCTTTTTATCCATACTGAAAAATAAATTTTCGTGTATTGTGTCGGGGTGTGGTGTAACGGCTAACATGCTGGTTTTGGG
>CAZAZY010000001.1:42147-55500 GCA_964489785.1 uncultured Candidatus Saccharibacteria bacterium | reverse complement strand
TGTCGGGGTGTGGTGTAACGGCTAACATGCTGGTTTTGGGTACCAGTGACTCTGGGTTCGAATCCCAGCACCCCGACAGAGAACATGAGAAACGAATTTTTTATTCAAAATACCCAAAAGGTGTCTTTATATTGACGGGTAAACTTTTAACAATAACCGATATGTCTCGAGAGGCATTCAATTTTTTTAAAACAAGAACAGAAGAAACAAATCCAGAGGAAATCGAAGGCGTTTTTTCTTTTGAAGAATTATCTCATCAACTTGAAAATACTACTGATTTTGAAACTGCTCAAAAAATATATCAAAAAAGTATTTCTTGTGCAGAAAAAGAATCTATTTCTGCAATAGATCGTGATGAACTACAAGTTTGGGCATTAGGTAAAATGACTGAATTTGCAAAAACAGAAGAGGAAAAAAATATTATTGCAGAATATTATAAAGAAAATAATACATAAATAGATTCTTTTTCAAAAACCATCTCAAAAAATTTGAGGTGGTTTTTGACATTCATTATTATCTATGCTACAAAGTATAAGGCTTGTACTTTTGCAAGTTGCACTTTAAAAACCAAAAAAATGGACGCAAGTCTTCTAATTGCCGTAATTTTTGTATTGGGGTATCTGGGTATTACTCTTGAGCACAAGTTCAAAATCGATAAACTCATTCCTGCGCTCATCATGATGGTGCTTCTTTGGACCGTAGTTGCGGTTTTCCACGTTCCTGTGTTCAGCATTCTTGACGGCCTGGTGCCTTCTCATATGGAGGAGATGTTATTGCATCACTTGGGCAAGACCGCAGAGATACTTTTTTTCCTTATCGGGGCGATGACCATCGTTGAGATAACGGACCACTTCAACGGGTTCGGTGCCATCAAGCAGTTTGTCAGAACTCGAGAGAAGAAGATGCTGCTTTGGATTATGGGCGGACTCGCCTTTATCCTTTCGGCTATCATCGACAATCTGACCGCCACCATCGTACTTATCACCATCTTGAAAAAGCTGGTACCTGATGTAAAGACACGCATGTGGTATGCAGGCATGATCGTCATCGGTGCGAATACCGGTGGTGCGTGGTCGCCCATTGGGGATGTCACGACTACCATGCTCTGGATCGCAGACAAAGTGACTGCGGAAAAACTTGTCGCGTACTTGTTTATCCCGTCATTCATTTGCATGGCGGTGCCTACTTTTATTGCATCTCTGTTGCCCGCTTTCAAAGGGCAGATCGACATTCCGGAGACGGATGCCGAAGACAGAAAAGCAAGCCTGAGTATGCTAGTCATTGGTCTGGGTGCGATTGTATTCGTACCAATTTTCAAGACCCTCACGCATTTGCCTCCATATGTTGGCATGATGCTCTCGCTTGCCATAGTTGCCATTTTGGCAGAGATTAAAAGTAATCGCGAGTTCAAGATGTCTGAGCGGGGCGAAGGAACAACTCATCATAGTGCTGTTCATAAATCGCTCAGCAAGATCGAGATGCCAAGCATCCTGTTCTTCCTTGGCATTCTGATGGCAGTGGCTGCATTGGAATCTATTGGCATGATTTTCCAAATAGGGGAATCAATGCGTGCCATCATGCCTGATGAGGTGTTTGTCGTACTATTGGGCTTTGGTTCGGCAATCATTGACAATGTACCACTAGTCGCAGCTGCCATGGGAATGTTCCAATTACCTACGGATCATCCTATTTGGCACTTTATCGCATTCTCTGCGGGGACAGGTGGTAGTATGTTAATTATCGGATCGGCTGCGGGTGTGGTCGCCATGGGCATGGAGAAGATCGAATTTATGTGGTATCTGAAAAACATTGCATGGCTTGCCATGATTGGTTTTTTAGCGGGTTGCATTACATTTCTTCTTCTGGTGCGTCCAGAATCATTTGGGTAACAAAGTTCAATGAACAAAGGCCTGGTCTCTATCACAGAGGCCAGGCTATTTTTATACATGAAAACAAATGGTATACTCATATCACAACTATGGATATTCATCTACAAACAATACAAAATTATATCAAAGAAAAAAACCTCCAAGGATTAAAAAATTTATACGGGGATGTTCCACCTGCAGACCTTACTCATATTTTTCGTGAATTACACAAAGAAGATCAACTATTCTTTTTTCGTTCATTACCCAGAGACACGGCGGCTCAGGTTTTTTCTCATTTAGAACATGATGAAGAAAATGCCCTTATTGCAACATTGACAGATAATGAAGCTCGTCAATTGTTACACGACTTGGATCCTGATGACCGTACAGAATTTTTTGAAGAATTACCAGGACGTGTAACACAAAAAATTCTCAATCTATTAGATGATGAAAATGTTGCTGAAATACGCATGTTATTAGGATATGCAGAAGATACAGTAGGAAGATTGATGACACCTGATTATATTGCAGTGCGCCCATCATGGACTACACAGCAGGCATTAGATCACATACGACGATGGGGGAACAAAAGTGAAACCAGTGATGTTATTTATGTAACAAATACATCTTGGGAATTATTGGGGGCAATCAGTCTTCGCAATTTGGTTATTGCAAATCAAAATGAAACGATTGAATCTATTATGAAATCACCTGCGATTTCAATTCACGCACACGAAGACCAAGAATCAGCAGTACACATGATGCAAAAATATGACATCAGTGTTCTTCCTGTTATTGATGATAAAAATATTCTTGTAGGAATTATTACCGTAGATGATGTATTAGATATTGCAGAAGAAGAAACCACCGAAGACTTTCACCGAAGCTCTGCTATTGATGCATTCCAAGAAAGTTTCTTAAAGACGTCCATCTTTTTTCTTTATAAAAAACGTATTGGTTGGTTGGTATTATTGACCTTTGTAAATATATTATCAGGGGCAATCATCATGAGCTACGAAGCAACATTACAACAAGCAATCGCATTGGTTGCATTCCTTCCTCTTCTTATTGGTAGCGCAGGAAATTCAGGATCACAATCAGCAACATTAACCATTCGTGCAATGGCAACAGGGGACGTGCATATGGGAGACTGGTTGCTTGTTATTTGGAGAGAGCTACGAATATCTTTACTGTTAGGTAGTACCATGGGGGCAGTGGTTTGGGGATTAGGTATTTTTCGATCAGGAGAAACAGTAGCCCTGATTGTTGCCTTGACCATGATTATGATTGTTTTGCTGGGAAGCTTGCTGGGGGTTTGTTTACCATTTCTCTTGTCGAAACTAAAATTAGATCCTGCAACAGCCAGTTCGCCATTGGTTACATCAATCGCTGATATTCTGGGGGTGTTTATTTATTTACTGATTGCAAAAGCCCTGTTGGGAATAGCGTAAAATTATAGATGTCCGTGCCCATGAGTATGAGCATGCGAATCCAAAGATTCTCCTGATTGGATTTTTTTGTAGATTTCTTTTCTTCGTTTTCCTAAAATAAACACCGCAAGAAATGTGGTAACCGGGACGGTAAAGATAAGCCCAATAGAACCCACAATAGTTCGTACAATCTCTGTAGCAATTACTTCTTGGTTCATAACAATACCAAATGATGCTTGAGATGTTGCCATATATAACAACAACGGAAGACTGACCCCAACATATGCCAACACCAATGTGTTTACCAACGCGCCAACGTGTTCTTTACCTACACGTAATGCCTTTTTATAAACTTCTTTTTCTGAAACTTTTTCATCCATGCCGTATAATTCATACACTACTGCAGTTTGTGTAATTGCAATATCATCCAAAACACCCAACACCCCAATAATAATTCCACCCAAGAGAAGCCCGACAAAATCTAGATTTCCTAATGTATTGAAATTCAGATACACAGATTCTTCTGATGCAAAACCAGATAACTGTGTCCATGAAATTGCCATCTGTGCCAATAACCCAGTTAACAACACCGTACCAACAGTACCAGCCAACGCAATATGTGATCGTATATGAAATCCGTGCGTAAAATAAATAGCAAACAAAAGTATGAGCGAAGCTACCGATACACTGACCAAAACCGGAGGATATCCTTTGAGAAGCAATGGTACCAATACAAATACAATCGCCAATAAACTGGATAGCAATGAAACCAAGGATCTTACCCCCTGCATTTTTCCAAACAATAACACGACCCCAGCAAACAGAAGTCCTAATAACCACAATGGTTTTATTCTATTTATTTCATGCACCTGAAAATATTCACTACTATCTGTGGCAATAAAATAACGAATAAAAAATGCATCACCTTTTTCTAATGGTCGATAATCATTCGTAAACGAAACTATTCTATTTTTTTGTTCACCTTCTTTGATTTGTGCTTCGATTTGTTGCAACGTTACATCACCAATACCTGACATAAATTCAGTTGTCTCGCTGGTAATATCAAGAACTTTTGCTCGCCAGATACCTTGAGAAGTATCAATAATTTCTTGTGCAAAAAGAGAAACCGGATACACGATTAAAAAACTTGCAACGAATAGTATAGTAAAGAGATTTTTTTTCATAAGATTATTTTTTACGAGTACATGTTTTACAGGTGCCAAAAAATTCTAACATGTGATTTGATATAGAAGAGAATTTACGAGAACCTTTGGTAATAGATTGTATATTCGTATCCAATGCACAAGAGGGAACTTCTTCGATATCATTACATCGCGTGCAAACAATATGATGATGGTGATGATCAGACATAATTTCGAAAAAAGTCTTTCCTGTTTGAAAATACATTTTGCGAACCAAATCTTTTTCAACAAATTGTTCGATAATCCGATATGCAGTTGATTCATTCATATCGACAGATGATAACGACAAAATATTTTCAATCGACAATGCACATTTTTTCTTCATAAGAATATCATACACTGCGATGCGCTGGTCGGTTGCACGCAACCCAACCGACCGCAAAACATCTAACGTGGTTGATCTTATTTTTGATGTAATCTTCTGATGCATATCTACACAGTACGCAAAAATACACAAAACTGCAAGTATTGTTATTGCAAATCATTTGCAACTATGATATATTTCATACGTGCTATTTAATCATACTATCTAAATAATATTTCATGTATACGTTTGCAATTCTTTCAGCCCTATGTATTTCTCTTGCCTCTTTTTCGGGGGCATTATTTGCTTCACAAAAAGCACACACATGGCTTTTTAAAAAAAAGAACATCACATTTTTAGTTACTTTTTCTGCTGGGGTATTTGGGGCAACTGCAATATTACTATCCTTTGAAGCGTTTGAGATGTTATCAAAAATAAATGCACTCGTTGCAATTTTTTCAGGCTTTTTGTTTATGCTGGTATTACATAAAATATTACCAGAAAGTCACCATCATGATACCGAATGTCCCAGCTGTGAACCCAAAATAAAAAAGACGGGAATTAAAATTTTAACTGGGGATACTATTCATAATATTGCCGATGGGCTAGTTCTTGTATCTGCATTCAGCGTATCAAAAGAATTTGGTTTTTTTGTCACCATCAGTATTTTGATTCATGAAATCATCCAAGAAATTTCTGAATATTTTGTTTTACGAGATTCTGGTTTTTCAAGAAAAAAAGCTTTGGCTTTTAATTTCTTGTCGTCTTTGTCTATCTTTGTAGGAATTTTGATTGGATATCTCTTGATTCAAAATGAAACTATCCAAGCTGTCTTGTTAGGTTTTTCTGCAGGTATATTTTTGCATATTGTGTTTCATGATTTACTTCCATATCATGAACTACAAAAAAATGAAACAAAAAATTCTTGGAAACATATCCTGGTTTTATGTTTGGGTATTGGAATTATGATACTAATCAATCTTGCAACACCACACACTCACACCCACGATGATGCAGAACATATGCGTGAAACAAATATTGATCATACAGATCTTGAAGGTGAAGTAATCCACGAGGATGATTTAGACCACGATCACGTAGATTAATGTATTTTTAGGGACCCTTCTAATATCGTATCCACACATTGTATTCATGTCATTCACTTTCACGGAAATAACGCACATGAAACGTGATAGATAAAGCAGTTTCACACTGCGTGAAACTGCACATACAATCACCAAATATAAAATAATCATATCTTGTGACCATTTTAAAGACATATATGTTTCACAAAATACAATAACCTGTCTTTTATTTTAGAATAGTATCATCGAGGCTTGTTTCACAAAAATTCACACCAGGGCGTGCAAAAAAATCTAAAATGTGTATAATAGAAATGTTCAAGATGGTGCAACAACATAATAATGCGGGACTAGTTTAGTGGTAGAATGACTGCCTTCCAAGCAGTAGACAAGAGTTCGATTCTCTTGTCCCGCACCACAACATGCAAAGTCTGAATACGATAGTGTTCAGGCTTTTGTGTTTTACTGTGGGTAAAAAATCGAAAGATAGAGAGTGCGAAGTCAACAACCAGATCATCAATATTACTTAAAATAATAAGCTTAAATTTCAAAGAATTAAAAGGCGTCTATGCTAAAGCGTAAACTTATGAAATATTTTATCTAGTAGATTAATAATTGACTTATTTTGTGTACATGATATCGTAAAGATAAACCAACACCTTGTCAATCATGGAAAGTAAGAACGCAACTGCCAGATATAATTCCAAAGAAAAACAATGGGATATATCTGAAGGAGATATCAGGTCCTCATTTGAATTTTGCATCATCAGTAATTGTACAGTAGAAATTCCTGAGGATGCACAAAGAATTGAAGACTTGATATTTTATGGAACACATTTTTCGAATACAAAAGTAGTTGAGCTTATTAATCCAACGTATCTGAGATTCAATCCAGAATCAAAGATGTTTGAAGATGTTAATGGTAACCAGCAGGTGTTTAATGGAGAAGGTCATATGCGCCTCTCTATGACACCAACCATTTTTACGTACTCTCAAACACTGTCCATGAAACATTAGTTGCCCATACCCCCCAAGATTCGCACGGATGCAAAACTTGGGGGTATTTTTTTTGACTTTGTGTAATTTGCGTGCTATTCTCTGAAAGAACTAACTCCTCCCACTCATGAGACTTATGTACTTTAATACCCAAAAACGAGCTTGGTGTTTTCATGAAAACAACAAACTCTACCTTCTCTCAGAAGGTGCATCTTTGTACAACGTTGATTTTATTATTCTTTTAGAAACAAGAAATGACATTGTCAGAAGAATGAGCTTAGGTGTTCCTAAGCCAGAAGCAATGAATTCTTATCCCCATGCTTTTATGGGAGCACAATTAATGAATCACCAAACCACTTTTCCAAAAAAAATAGAGCTTCAAGAAAGGGAAGTGGTATATTGTTTTGAAAAAGGGATTTTTCATTATGTTGATACTGAAGAACCTATCAACTGGGCCGAGTATGTACTTCTGACTTCTGACTTTAGGATTTATGTATGAGATATCTCGCCAACAAGTCTCCCGCATCCAACACCAAGGATGCGGGACTTTTTTATATAAAAATTCACCAAAACAAAAACCCATCACTGGAGAGTGACAGGTTTTTGTTTTATAGAGCAAGAAAGATTATTTTCCAGCTACCAAATCTTTCAAAGCTTTTCCAGCTTGGAATTTTGGAACTTTTGTTGCAGCAACTTTTACCATTTCACCTGTTCGAGGATTTCGAGCTTCACGTGCAGCGCGTGGTTTTACTTTGAAGATACCAAAACCAGCGATTGAAACGTCTGTTCCTTTTTTCAAAGAACCAGCGATAGCATCAAAAATTCCTGAAACAACACCTTCTGCTTGCACTTTTGTACCACCTAATTGTTGTTGTACCATTTCGATAAGATCATTTTTGTTCATATATTTATGTTATTACTTTTAAACTTGTTAATAATGACAGAGTACCGTAAGGACGAATACTGCATCGATAGGAACCTTCATATGTTATTATAGGACATGAGCAAAAAAAGAGCAAGTGTTTTTTGAAAAAGGATGAATAAACACAAGGGTATTTTGCTATTGATGTCAACTATCTCGCGTATTCGATAATTCGCTGTTCTCGGATCAATGCAACTCGGATTTCTCCTGGATATTTGAGATCACTTTCAATTTTCTTTGCAATATCACGTGCTAATTGTTTTGCATGCAAATCAGAAACTTTTTCTGGATATACAAACACCCGAATTTCACGCCCAGCAGACAATGCATATGATTTTTCAATACCTTCAAATGAATTTGCCACTGCTTCTAATTCGCGTAATCGTTTCAAATAGTTTTCTACCGTGTCTCGACGTGCTCCTGGACGACCACCTGATATCATATCGGCCGCCTGAACGATGATTGCTTCGATAGATGCATGAGGATAATCATCATGATGTGACTTCATAGCGTCAATAACACGTTCATCTACACCGAATTTTTGCAAAATACGGATTCCAATTTCAATATGGGTTCCTTGGACCTCGTGATCTAATGCTTTTCCGATATCGTGTAATAATGCCCCTGCTTTTGCAATGGCAACATCAGCACCTAATTCTTCGGCTAACATTCCTGCAATATGAGTCATTTCAATAGAATGCTGCAATACATTTTGCCCATAGCTGGTTCGGAAATACAACCGACCCACAATAGAAACAACGCGTGGATCCAGATTAAATATCCCACATTCATACACTGCTTGTTCTCCTTTTTCTTTGATGATTTTATTGATTTCAGTTTTTGCCTTTTCAATAGTTTCTTCTATTTTTGCTGGCTGAATACGTCCATCTAAAATAAGATTTTCCAATGCCAACCGCGCAATCTGACGACGAATAGGATCAAACGAAGAAATAACAATAGTTCCCGGGGTATCATCAACAATCAATTCAACACCCGCAGTCCTTTCAAAAGAACGAATATTGCGTCCTTCTTTCCCAATAATTTTTCCTTTAACATCATCATTAGGGATAGATACAGCAGTGGTCGTTACTTCGGATGCAGTTGATGAAGCTAATCGGTTAATTACCGTAGCCAAAATATCTTTTGCTTTGCGTTCTGTTTTTTCATGCATGAACAATTCTTGTTTTTGCATATGCACAAGAATATCCTCTTCGTATTGTTTTTCAACATCGCGTAGCAATACATCCCGAGCTTCTTCAGATGATAATCGTGATATTTTTTCTAATTCTTTTCTTTTTTCAAGTTCAGAATTTTGAATACGTTCTTTAATTTTCTTTACTTCTTCTATCTTTGCCTGTAATAATGTTGATTCACGATCCAAATCTGTCTGACGTTTATCTAACAATTCTTCTTTTTTTACCAACCGGTCTTCTGTTTTTTTCAATTCAGCACGAGTTTCTTTTTCTTCCTGCTCTACGACAAATAACCGATCTTCGGCTTTTTGTTTTGCTTCGTCTTTAATTTTTTGAGCATCATCTTTTGCTTGAAGGGTCATTTGTTTAACTTCCAGCTCCAAAGATTTTCGTTGCGAAATAGCAAAAAGATATCGCGCAATATATCCCAAAACACCTCCGACAATCAAGGCGACAAACACGAGAATGATAGTATTCATATATTTACAAGCACAGAACAAGGCTACACAAAAATAGACTACTCGCTTTCAAAAGAACCCAGAGAACCTTTTCTTTAAAATATTCTAAAGAATAAAGGTCTTTTACAAGGAATGGTACAAGAATCTCTGCATACACCCGTTATGTGCACCATACAATGAGATTAATAAAAATACACGACATACTGAGAAAATACCATGAGGTGTGTATTAATCTCATGGTATCATAAAACATCGTAAATTGTCGAGAAAAATCTAAAAATTGCCCTGATTTGAAGTGAAAGACTCTTGGGGCAACATAACAAGATTAAGCGATTTTACAAATTCAGAAGAACGCCTTCGAAATGCATCTGGATACATAGGAAAATGACTGTTCCCCAATTCTGCAACTTTTGCCAAAGATTGTGACAATTGCAAAGCTAATTGATCCGCAAAAAGAGGTTGATTTGATTTTTGATCTACAATAAATGCATACATTTCTTCTAACCGATTCGAATATTCATCAAAAGACAAATTTCGACACCAGTTTGTAACATTATCCAAATCAAGAAAATGTAATTCTCGGGCACGAACATATTCATTTAAATATCCTTCTTTCAAAGGTTTCAATAATTCATTAACCTGGTATGCAGTCACCGCCAATGCATCACCCTCTTTGTACACATCTCCTGCACATTCTTTTATGAATTCTGCTAATGGTCGAATATTTCGTATCATGTCATAAAAATATTCTTCCCGTCCCGTACCCGGCAATGAAGAAAACAATGTTGCCATAGATTCTCGTACTAAATCAGCAAAAGCTCGTCTATCTTTTTCTCCCACTAATGGTAATTTAATATTTTCTAAAAAAGATTTCAATTGATCAACATCTTCCAATGTTAATAATAATTCTTTTTGATATGTATGATCATCTGAAAAAGTAGATTCTAACGAAACTCCAAAACCAGCATTTCGAAGGGTGGCCGCATATGTAATTTGAAACTTTTCCGGAGAAATTTGATTATGTAGAGGATCTTTTGGATCTGGTTGTTCATCACCTAAATCACGACCAGAAGATACATCTGGAGTGTACATACGTGCATGATCTAATGCATCCAAACATTTTGCAATATTCTCCAGCTCTGGAGATTGAAATCCTTCGCGAGATTGAAAGACGGGAGCTTGTTCCATAGGTATTATTTACGTTTATCAATAATTTTATCAACGATACCGTATTTTTTGGCATCTTCTGCATTCATATAGAAATCACGTTCTACATCAGTTTCAATTTTTTTAATAGCTTGTCCGGTATTTTTTGCAAGAATTTTATTCAAATTATCACGTGTTTGCAAAATATGTTTTGCAGTAATGGCGATATCGGTTGCCTGACCTTCGACACCACCCAATGGTTGATGAATCATGACTTCTGCATTTGGCAGGATAAAACGCTTTCCTTTTTCTCCTGATGACAACAATAATGCTCCAGCCGAAGCAGCCATACCCACACAAATAGTAGAAACTGCGGGTTTGATAAAATGCATAGTGTCATAGATTGCCATCGCTGCTGTCACAGAACCTCCAGGAGAATTGATATACAGTTGAATATCTTTTGTACTGTCTTCTGATTCAAGGAATAATAACTGAGCGATAATAATATTAGCTACATGATCATTAATAGGGCCACCCAAGAAAATAATACGTTCACGCAATAATCGCGAATAAATATCATACGCGCGTTCACCAAATTGTGATTTTTCGATAACGGTTGGAATAAGAATTGACATAATGTTTAAAATAAAAGGAATAATCTGTATCTCACATGGTTAGTATAGCATAATCACAAGGTGGGATAAAGAAAAAGAGACCCCGATGTTCTGGGGTCTCTACTCGTGTGGCCTTGTTGCCTATTCGCCTCTGAAACTCAGTATTTTCTCCAAGAGAGCCAAATCTATAGGCTCTCCACCCTGTGTTCCCATGTTGAAGGGTAGGGCGGGGTTGAATTCGAAAACGAACCGTGAATCATCAGACTTGGTGTAATAGATCTTTATCGACCCATCCACCGCCCCATTGTAAAGACACATTCTTGATTCTGTAGCTGCGTCATACCTGCACTTCATCAAGTCGCCATCTGGACTGTTTTTCAAGTGGTCTGTGAGGGCGAGAAGTTTTGGGACCAGACGATGATTATCTTTGAGCAATGGGGTTGCTTTCACTAGTTGCCCAGTGGCAACTTTTTTCAGAGCACTGGATACAGCATCGGCATTGACGTTAGTAAACGTGTTGCCTTTGAAGTTTCTCGGCTCTGAGGTAAACATACGGGCACCACCAAGCTTAGAGCCTAGAAAGATGAGTATAGTATCTGGCGATACGGCCTCGATGACTATGGCGGTCCCATCTGCAAGATAGATCCCCATTACGTCTGGCACATCCTTGTCGTGGTCTCCATGTTTCAGCACGTATGCCACCGTGGCCTTGATGTGATCCTGATTCCAGTTGTTTGCCTGAGCAGAAACTGATTGTATTCCTCCTGCAAGCAGGAGGGTGAGGGTGAAGAAAATGGTTTTCATGGGTATTGGTTTTTAGTGAGCAACATCGCTCGTTTTACATACAAAATTTGTATACAAAACGAGCGACACTGCTATAAAAAATATTGTAAAAGTACTATGCAAATTCTTAATTAGATTAAGACATAATTGAGTATAAAAGTCAATATTTTGAGAGTAAAGAAATTTGCTTCATTACAAAAAACCAGCCGAGGCTGGTTTTTATGTTTAAATCCGTTTTTTACAAACTATTTCTTACCTCCTTTTTCCAAGAATCCAAAGACTTTTTGGTTGGTTACTACCTGCTGTACATACGCGCGAACGTGTTGTTCATCAGCATCTTTGTAGTTTTCCATAACCTTTGTAACTTCTGGTAGCAATTCATCTTCGGTTGCCTGCAATTTTTCTTGTTCTGCGATTTTGGTAACTACCATTTGCATCAAAGCTCGTTTTTCTGCATCTGGTCTCCAGTCATTTCGTAAATCTTCTCGGGTTTTGTTGATGTGCTGTAGATAATCATCTGTTTTAATACCCATGTTTGCGATATCTCCTTCCATACGGTGCATCATGGTATCTAATTCATGTTCCACAATAATATCTGGCAATTCTACTGCAGTTTTTTCCAAGATAGCATCCATGATCAACAGTCGCACACGGTCTGATTCTTTTTGTTCTTTTTCCATCAACATGTTTTCTTTGATTTTTGCAGTCAATTCATCCACTGTTTTAAAATCTCCAATAGTTTGTGCAAAAGCATCATCCAACACTGGCAAGTCTTCTTCTTTTATTTCATCTTTTCCATGAGAACATTCTTCACCTTCTTCACAGGTATGAGGACCCGCGTCTTTTTCTGCTCGCATTTTGCGCAACTGAAGAAGAGTTTTTTCCATTTCAGCATCATCTACGGTAACTTCTTTCTTTTCTTTCAATGTTTTTTCTGCGATTTTTGTATATTCAGGAAGTTTTATTTCAGGCAAAACCGCAGTAACGATTTTGTATTCTACAGGATTTCCTACAGCTAATTTAGTCAGGGTAATTTCAGGTCGTCCAATAGCATCTATTTTATGTTCCATAAGAATATCCACATAGTGTTTTCCTACGGCCAAATATGCCATTTCTTCTAAAATAGGTGTTTCACCAACCTTTGCAACAAGGATTTTTTCAGGAACTTCGCCTTTGCGAAAACCATCAATTTTTACATTTTCTGCAACACGTTTTACCGCTTGGGCGCGATATTTTTCCAACATATCTGCTGGAAGGGTTGCTGTTATTTCAACTTGGCTTTTTGGTAATGTTTGTATTTTTGCTTGTGTACTCATAGTGTTGTAGTCTAACCCCGAATGGATGTTTTGTCAAAA
>CAZAZY010000001.1:40356-42047 GCA_964489785.1 uncultured Candidatus Saccharibacteria bacterium | reverse complement strand
TAAATTCCTTATTCCATTTCTTCTAATTCAGCCAAATCTGCATCTAATTCACTAAAATCCATTGATTCTAATTCTACCTCCAGAACCTCGGTGGATTCTACTGACGGATCTGATGCAACTGTTTCTGCTTCCTCTACAATATTCATATCTTGTTTTTCAGGCATACCCATACTACGAATCCAAAGAAAAATTGCTAATAACAGAATCAGACCTAATACTAACCACGCCCATGAGCTTTTTTTGTTTGATTTTTGTGTTACTGATTCCATGTTATTCTTTGTCTGATTTTAACATTGGTAATAGTTTTGCAAATGATTCACGCACTACACCTAATTCTGCACGAATTTCTTTTGCTGAATCCATGAAGATTCTATGTTGTTCTCGTAATTCTTCGTTAAATTCTGCTGGTGTAGATCCAGAGCCTTCGATAGAAACAGCCAATGTAGATAATGCTTTTACAGAAACTTCTATTTCTGCCAATTGTGTTCGTATATCAGCAACCAATGATTCGGCATCTGAAACATTCATATCTGCAGATTGCATGATCATAATTCTTTCTGAAGCTCGATCCAAAAATCCTGCTATTTTTTGCACAGCAGATTCAAAACCAAACACCATTCGACTGTGTATCTTTGTTGCCATTTCTGCGCGTCGTTCCATCATGATGGTTTTTTCTTTTTCGATGCGTTCTTTTGTTTGTAAACGAATATCTTGTAACGTATCATCTTTGTCTTTGCGAAGACCCGCAACCTGCATCATGCGGGCTTGTATTTCTTCGGCATCGTTGATACGTTGTTGCTGAATTTCTTGGATCGCTTTCATGCGTTCTTTTGTAATTTCAGCTTGTAATTGTTTTTGTTCGATACGTGCTGACATATCTGCACGCATCGTATCTTCTGCATATGCAGAAGAAGCACCTAAATTCAAAAGAACAAAAGCACCAATAATAAAAGTAGTATATTTCATAGAAAATTGATTAACGAATAACCGTGAAGGCAATAACCCTTCTTCTTTTTATTATACCATATTTCACAAAAACAAAAGAGAACCGACGGGTCTCTTTTGTTTTTGTGGCTTTTTCTTATTTTCCGAATTTTTCTTTGTACAGTTGAATCGATTTTTCTATCGCTTCAATGGCTTCTTGTTTACCACCTATGTGGGGAATAGTTACGATAACTTCTTCTCCATCTTTTTTTAGTTTTTTATAGGTTTCAAAAAAATGTTTATATTCTTTCAATGTATGTTTGTTGATATCTGACAAATCTTTGATGTCTTCCCATCTTTTATCTTCGATAGGCACAGCAATAATTTTATAATCAGATTCTCCATCATCGATCATTTGCATCACTGCAACAGGTCGTACACGAACCAATACACCAGGGAATAATGGGTAGGTAGTTAATACAACCACATCTAATGGGTCATTATCTTCCCATAATGTTTGTGGGACGTATCCGTAATCAAACGGGTATGCAGCCGCAGAATAATTTGCACGATCCAAAGCAATCAGACCAGTTTCTTTGTCTATTTCGTATTTGTTTGGAGAATTTTTTGGAATTTCAATAATTACATTTAATTCATTCGGGGTATTCCCACGAGAAACATCATGCCATAAATTCATAGAGATATTTTAAATAAATGATTAATTAGTTTCTTCTGTATCAGAATCAGATTCTTCGATTTTTTCTTCA
>CAZAZY010000001.1:1254-40256 GCA_964489785.1 uncultured Candidatus Saccharibacteria bacterium | reverse complement strand
ATGCATTTTCTGACCAAGGAATAATATCAATTTTTTCATTTCCTAATTCTCCCATTACGGTAACTACACGAATTCCTTTTTGCCCAACACATGCACCAATAGGGTCAATGTTATCATCGTTAGTGAATACTGCAATTTTTGTTCGAGAACCAGCTTCACGTGCAATTGCTTTGATTTCTACAATACCACTGGCAACTTCGGGAGATTCCAATGAAAACAACGCTTCAACAAATCTAGGGTGACTACGAGACAATTTCAATGAAATACCTCGTGCTCCTTCTTCTACCTGATACAAATACGCTCGGATACGTGATCCAACACGGAAAATTTCTCCTGGGATTTGTTCTTCACGTGGCAATACTGCAATCGCACGATTGATATCGATATAGATATTTCCTCGGTCTACACGTTGTACGATACCACTGATGATTTCTCCTTCACGTCCAGAAAATTCTTGGACCACAACATCTCGTTCTGCTTCGCGGATACGTTGAATGATTACTTGTTTTGCTGTTTGCGCTGCAATACGACCAAAATCATCTTTTACTTCTAATGGAAAAATGATTTCTTCACCCAATGACACATCGTTTTTCATACGACGCGCATCTTCGATCATAATATGTTGTTCTGGATTAAATCGTGTTCGTTCGTCATCTTCTGCACGTTCTTCAGGTTCTTCAGTTTTTTCTGATTCTTCTCCTGAATCTTCTGGCATTACGTACACCAATGATTCATCGACAACTGTTTTTACTTGTTCAAATGTGGTTGTACCATCATTCAGATTAAACTGCGCACGAACAATCTGACCACGTTTTCCGTAGTCTTTTTTGTATGCAGCAGCCAAAGCCTGTTCAATGGCTTCGATTATTTTTTCTTTTGGAATATTTCGCTCATCTTCTAATTGAGCCAATATTGTATTAAGTGCTTTGAGATCAAGCATGGTAGTGGAAACACCAAAATAAAGATTTTTCTTGTATTTTGCATGTTTGTATTAAATTGTTAAACCCTTTTAAAAAACAAAGCCCGTTTTTGGACGGACTAGGAAAGGTTGTTGTTACTATAGCAGAATAGGGGAGGCTTGTAAATAAAACAATAAAACCCCTTTCTGGGGTTTTATTGTTTATATTTAAAGATGCATTAAAACAAACTCTTTGGAATATCGACACCTCCGCGGATTTCAAAGTGTAGATGAGGACCAGTAGATCGTCCTGTATTACCTGACAAACCTATTGTTTGACCCTTTGATACCTGTTGTCCAACAGATACATTAAGCTGGCTCAGGTGGGCATACAGAGTCTGCGTACCGTTAGTATGACTAACAATGATCATTGTTCCATAACCACCATTCCAACCAGAACGAGATGCAATAACTGTACCCGATGCGGATGCCCAAACAGGTGTTCCAACCGGTGCACCATAATCCAATGCACGATATCGTCCATGGTACCCCTGGGTCAGACGACCAGAAATAGGTCGATCATAATATCCAGAACTAGCTTGCGGTCGTGCAGATGAAACAGATGATGAGGTTTTTGATTTTGCAGAAGAAGCAACAGTTTTTGGTTTTGGCGCAACAACAGGAGCAGGCATTTCACCCCCTGGGATAACTATTTCTTGACCCACTGCCAATTTTTGATCATGAGATAATTCATTGAAATCACGGATTTCTTTTTCATCACCACCATATTTCTTTGCCAAAGAAGCAATCGTATCCCCAGAAGCAACTTTTACCGTTAATCCATCCATAGGAAGAATCAATAATGTTTGTCCTGGTTTAATAGAGCCCCCCGTAGTAATACCGTTTGCCCAACGAACTGTATTTACAGAAACCTGATACAAAGAAGCAATTTGAGACAATGTTTCTCCTGGACGAACCTGGTGTAATGAAACAGACCCAAAACCACTCAATACCAAATCGGCTGATGTTCCTGCAGGACCAGATTCTGGAACCAAAGTGTCATTTTCAACAACAATATCACCACCACCCTGGGCTGATTTATTATCAACAAAACCTCGTGGTTCTAATAAGGATACCGTCTGAGAGTTTTGAATTGATTCTGAGCCAGAAAAGGCGGATACACGTTGAAAAATAACCCGAGAAGATACCAAAAGGGCTATAAATCCTGATAGGATAAGCAAAAATAGGGCAATTCTTGAAAAAGAGAAGCCAAATATCTGAAAGTATGTTCGTCCTTCCTGCAACGCGTCAGGAAAATCGTTTTTTGATGAGTATAAAATAAGCCTTGATATTATTCATACAAAAGCACGGTATGAATACTGCGGGAATGGCAGGCAACACATATATAATATATAGGCATTGCAAGTTGACCCGGATACAACCTTGTCAGTCATTGTGACCCAATCGGAACAGTTATAATCCTATCAATATCACATAATAAGGCAAGGGGGATATCCACACCCATGCTGAAAATAGTTATACAACACCGAAAAACAAAGCTTTTTGACATAATGTACATATTATAGTCCAATAATAAACCTTAACTTGTTAGCAGATTTATTAAAAAAGATATTGTATACTGTTATACAAGAGATTAGTATCTCATAAACTTGACTTTTTACTAAAAAAATGTATAATATAAACGTTACTATTTAAATTAAATCTTTTATTCTATGGCTAAAGAAAACCCTCATAAACAAACACCTAAAACTGGAAACCGAATTGGTGATATAACAGCAGAGGACGTAAAGGAAACCCTTTTACGCATATCTACCCAAGAATCATCTTCTCAAAAAAACTCTTCTTTTGAGTCCAAAAGAAAATCAAAAGAGAGTATTACGATTCCAAAAGAAATCACAAATCTTGAGCCAGAAGATCTAGTTTTTTATGCAGGGGAACAAGGGTATGCAGAATATTTTATTTTACATAAAGATGACATTGAAGGAGAACTCGTTTTTACCGTACAAAAAGGAAAAAGAAAACCGAATGGAGTATTTGAAGAAACAGCCAGAGAAGAAATACCTGCAACAACTTTTGCAAACTGGTTTTATCAAAAATCTCTTGTATTCTCGACAGCGAAAGAAAATTTAACCTCACAAGAAGAAACTGAACGGATTATCCAAAATCTAGAAAATAAAAAGAAGTATCATTTGAACAACAAAGATCGCAACCCAGAATATCAAAAGACTCTTGCTTTTATGGATCAATTGATTCAAGAGCGAAAAGACTCTATTCCAGCTAATAAAATAGAAGCTAGGGAAAACATGGTATCCGAAATGCAAAAAGGTCTTAGATTGCAAATGCCAGAATCTCCTTTTGCCCAAGATGCAATAGGGCATCTCGATGAAATAAAAAGCAATAAAGAAATAAACCCATCCGCAACAATAGAAACATTCGAAGGGGAACAAGCACTGCAAAAAATTGCAGAAATATTCGCTGATCCGAATTTTACCTTTCCAACTATTGCAACACATGGATCAGAATTTCGGGGCAAAAAAGCAAAAGAGCTTCGAGAAGAATATCCTGAAGAATTTCAACTTACGCCAGATACTGATGCACAAGTCGCTCTTGAATTATTACAAGAAGCAATGGGAATGACTGAAAAAAATCTTGATTCTGAAAAAGGGCAAGAATATTTTGAGCGTCAATTAAAAAAAGAAAAAGTTCCATCAGTAGTTTCCATTGTTCCAAAAGGAAAATTCATAGAAGGGGCTATTAATATTGACACCGGCGGAAAGCAGGGAATCGTATTAGAGACTAAAACTGACGCTAAAGGAAATACCGTAAACACCATCTGGATAGACCATCATGGAACAAAAAAAGAAGTTTTAACTTCGGCAACCGCGTTGATGTTAAAATTTGTAAAACAAATCCCACGATTGAATTTCAGATACGAAGACCAAGAACAAAAATGGCATTCGGTTGCAAATTTTATTACTGATATTGATAATATAACTTTTGCCACTAATCCGAAATTTGTTCGTGAAGATTATGCACGAACATTGTATGGCCTATACAGAGAACTTCCAACAGATCAACTCATCAAAGAATTAAAATATGGCGGTGCAAAAAAGGTGTATAAAAATGAAGAACTGGAAAAATTAGGACTCATGGATGCCAGTAAAAAATTGCAACTTAAAGCAAATACCTCTTTAGGTAAAAATGGACAAGATGGCGGTATTACAGATTTACTAAAAGAAATGCAAGAGCATCGATTAGCATTAGATACTCCGGAATTAGGAAAATATCTTTTTGAAAATTACCGATCATATACACCTCAGAATAGACCTAAAAATCCATTGGCTTTTGTAGGAGTAAAAGCATCTGGTATGGATTCACATATTACCCTGCAACCAGGTGGTGGATTCTTCATGTCATCAACAAAAGATCTAACTCCTGTGTATGAAAAACTAATTACTGCAATTCCTGAAATAAAAGATGTGGCCGTTTTGGTACGCGGAACCATGATTGCGTATGATCCACGAAGAATTGAAAATCCAAAAATAATAACTGAACGTGAGATAGTAAATGCATTAGATTTGCACAAAAAAATGGAAGTTAAAAAACCAGAAGTGCGTCCCGTGGTAAAAACGCCAAAACATATCCCAGGACAACGCCAAGAAGATAGACCCCTTCCTTTGTATGTACAAGAGTTTATCAAAAATGCAAAACTTGATCCAAAAGATGTGAGGTTTAATACCCTTAACAACAAACCCGTCTCAGCTCATTTTAATCCAAGTGTAATACTTTTTTCAGAACAACAAAAAAGATTTATCGATATCGTTAAAGAAGTAGCAGAAAGACTAAATGTTCGACCAGAAAAAAATGAAAAATTGGATGCATTCATAGAACGTCTCTCAAAAGCAGCATAAGAATCTTCATTTCAAAGAATGTGATATACTCTATTCGATGAAACATCTAGAAGGTTTAAACGAGGCCCAAACAAAAGCGGTCCTTCATACAGAAGGGCCTCTTTTGATTGTGGCAGGGGCAGGAACAGGAAAAACAAAAACTGTTATTCATCGTATTGCCCATTTAATACACAATGGAGTCCCTGGAAATAATATTTTAGCTATTACGTTTACCAACAAAGCGGCAGGGGAATTACGCGAACGCGCGAACGCCATGTTGGCTGATTATCAAACCCAACCCGTTGCAACAACCTTCCATGCATTTGGTGTTTCGATATTGCGTGAATTTGGACACCATATAGGTATATCAAAACGGTTCCATATTGCAGATGATGATGCAACAATAAAAATTATCAAAGAAGGTATCAAACAACTAGGCTACGATACCGACGTAATGGAACCACGCAAAGTTCGCTCATTATTATCACGATGGAAAAATGAAGGAAAAACACGTGAAGATATTTTGGCGGTTATAGATAATCCGGTTGCCGATGTTGGATATCATGTTTGGGAACACTATATACAAACCATGGAAAAAGAAAACCTGGTTGATTTTGATGACCTGTTGTTATTACCACTACGCCTGTTTCAAAATCATCCTGATGTATTACAAGAACTACATAAACGTTTTACCTATATTCATGTTGATGAATATCAGGATACTAATTCGATTCAATGTGATTTGGTAAAATTATTAGCAAAAGGATCAGGAAATATTTGTGCGGTAGGGGATGCAGATCAAACTATTTACACCTGGCGAGGAGCCCAAGTAAAAAACATTTTAAATTTTGAAAAAGATTTTCCCAACGCTCATGTAGTTTTTTTGGAAGATAATTATCGATCAACAGAAACTATTTTGGGTGGAGCACAGGCGGTCATTGAAAAAAATGTTTTTCGTATTCCAAAGACATTACGTGCACAACAAGGGTCTGGTGCATTACTACATGTCTATGGCGCAGTCGATGAACGTGACGAAGCTTTTCATGTGACACACAAAATACAAACACTTTTTAGAGAAGGCGCAACACCTGATTCTATTGCTGTATTATTTAGAACTCATTATGTTTCTCGTGTATTAGAAGAAGCTTTTTTGCGTGCAGAAATTCCTTATACTGTTGTGGGAACTCGTTTTTTTGATAGAAAAGAGATCAAAGATATTTTGTCATACGTACGTATTGTCGCTGAATCAAATGCCAGCGCTGATTTGGTTCGTGCATTATCTACACCAAAACGTGGCATTGGAAAAACTTCATTATTAAAAATCATTGCAGAAAAATCACATGAACTGACAGGGAAAAGTCGTGCATCATATCAATCATTCCAGGATCTTATTACGACGGCCAGACATCACGTTACGATACAACCATTGTCACAAGTCATAAAATATCTTCTTTCTGCATCGGGTATGGAAGACATGTTATTGGGCGAAGGTGACGATGGCCAAGAACGATTAGATAATCTAAAAGATCTTGTTTCATTGGCTTCACGATTTGATGGTGAAAATACCGAAGAATCTTTGCACACATTTTTGGATCATGTATCGTTGATGTCTGACCAAGATACATTAGGTCAAGAAAAAAATAAATCAGGTGTTCGGTTAATGACCGTACACGCTTCAAAGGGTCTTGAATTCGATCATGTGTTTATTATTGCATTAGAAGAAGGTTTATTCCCCAGCATGAGAAACGACGGAACAGGTGATGATGAAGAAGAAAGACGCTTGATGTATGTTGCTATGACTCGTGCAAAGAAAACATTGTCATTGTCATTCGCCCATAGTCGTATGATTTTTGGTAGCACCGAAACCAGAATGCCGTCACAATTTCTTTCTGATATACCAACAGAACTTCTTGTGGCGGATGACACATTGAGATACACTCATGGTGGGGAAGAAAGAACTATTTATCTCTCCTAAACAACCATGCATCATTTCGCAAAAAAACAATTTGGACAAAACTTTTTAACTTCAAAAAAAGCTCTACAAACAATGATTCTGGCAGGTGATGTTACTAATAGTGATTGTGTTTTGGAAATTGGCCCCGGAAAAGGCGCACTGACAAAAGAATTAGTACAACATGCGGATACCGTAATTGCAGTTGAAAAAGACCGCGACCTGATACCATTGCTAGAAGAATTATTCCAACAGGAAATCCAACAAAAAAAACTGAAACTTTTGGAATCAGATATTCTTTCGTGTGAAACGAGTACATTATTACCAACAAATCAAGAATATAAACTGATTGCCAATATCCCTTATAACATTACTGGAACATTGATTCGCAAATTTACTGACGAAGAACCAACACCAACGCGTATGGTTTTATTAGTACAAAAAGAAGTAGCAGACAGAATCGTTGCAAAAGATGGCAAACAAAGCATTCTTTCTATCGCAGTTGCATTGTTTGGCAGTGCAAAAAAACACATGACCGTGCACGCACGTTTTTTTAAACCAGCCCCAAAAGTGGACTCTGCAATCATCAGTATCATACGCCACAATAACTACACCATAACGGACAGGGCACAGATCATGCAAATCGTAAAAACAGGATTTGGACAAAAAAGAAAAACTCTGGTCAACAATCTTTCACAATCGTATGATAAAAAAATAATTTCTGCATTTTTAGAAAAAAATAAACTTTCCGTATCCATGCGACCCGAAGATATGCAATTACAACATTGGGTAGATCTGTATCATTTTATACAACAATCATGATGTCTCTATTTCAAAAAGAAATATCTTTGTCGGGTGATGCATTAAAAATTATCGCCTGCATCACCATGTTGGTTGATCATGTCGGTAGATTATTTTTTCCGACCGAAGATATCTGGGTTATTATCGGCAGAATAGCATTTCCCTTATTTGCATTTTTGATTGCGGTGGGATTTATGCATACAAAAAATGTATTTTCTTATATGCAACGATTATTCTGGTTTGGGATCATTGCACAAATTCCTCATATACTACTCATGTATCATGCGGGATTACCTTATAAATTTAATATCCTCTTTACTCTTTTGTTTGGAGTTATTGCATTATATGCACTGACAAAAAAATCTCTTTGGTTCAGTATTGCACTGATCGCGACAATAGGAATCATTATGCAACTAGGAAATTTTGAATATGGGGCATATGGATTAGTTCTTATTATTGCAAACTTTTTCTTTTTGAAACATAAAAAAATAGGAGCTACATTATTGGCAGGTGTACATGTTGGATATACCTATCTACTACATAGCCTTCATCTTTTTACACTACAAATATTTGGAACATTATCCATACCATTTTTATTTCTCTATAATGGAGAAAAGGGAACTATTGTTCCTCGATCTTTTTTCTATTGGTTTTATCCAGGGCATATGATTTTTTTGGTAATTATAAAAATATTATTCACATAGGAAACTATTTTCTGATATACTACCAACATGTCAATCAAAGAAATTTTACCCAGTAAACAGTTTGGAATACGCATCGGAATATTGTTAGGACTTATTCTTTTTGTCGTAGGAATGCGTTTTCTCTACAACCGAATAAAAAACAAACCAGCAGAAGATTCTATTTCTGCATTTATCGGTAGACCCACCAGCCCAGAAACACTAGGAACGGATTTTCTTCATGCCTTTTGGTTACAAGAAACAGGGGAGCTTCCAGGAGAAGGAATGAAACTACGGGATGCATCTATTCCCAGAGATTCTGCAACAGGAACCATTACTAGAGAATTATTTCCTTTGCTAGCATTAGCACAACAAACCGGGGGGGTTACCCCAGATATCCAAGAGGAATTTATGGGAACTTTGGAAAATTATGTCACATCTGATAGGTTTGATGTCTATTACGAGGTTGGTTTTTTTAATCCCGTACCAACAAATCGTGAAAATACCGCCATATATTTCAATAATTTCAAAAAAGCATTCACCACGTTTAGTAATATACCTGACCCATTGCCCATGATAGAGCGAACCATTTCTTCTGGCGAAGGCAATTTATTAGAAGAAATTCGCCCAACATTGACCACATATCAGAATCTTGAAAAAACATTATTAACCATGAGTGTACCAACCGAAGCGTTATACCATCATATGAATTTTACGAATGCAATTGCAGGGACACGATCAAATCTGGAAAATCTTACCAGACACAAAGACGATCCTATTCTTGCTCTTGCTGGTGTTACACGATATCAAGATGATTTTTCTGCCCTCAAAGAAAGTCTCGGCGGATTGCTCACATATTTTATTGAACCGAAAACACTTGAATATAATTTATAATTAAAAAATAAGTTATTTCACACCTTTTTTCCTTGCACTTGTTATCCCATAAGGTATACTATATGTATTATGTTGACCAAAATCTCTTTTAGATTCGTAACGCAAATACTTTTTATTTTTGTTATCATTTTTTCTTTGGGTCACCCAATAAAATCTTTTGCAACTGACGCAGTCGGAGGACCTTTGCAGGGAGGTATTTTAGGTGTGAATATTGGAAAATTTATCGGTGATGCACCTGGTACAGCATCCGAAGTCGCTGGTGAAGTTGGGAAATTTGCACTTGATGTTGTTGCAAAAGCTGTGGCTACATCTATTTTGCAAACCATGGCAACCGAAGTAATAAACTGGGCGGGAAGTGGTTTCGAAGGTAATCCTTTTGCGGTAGAAAACCAACAAAGTCACATGTACGACATTAAATCAGATGAAATCCAGCTTCTTTACAAGGAAGTAAGTGGTAATCAATCTTTTGGTGGTTTCACCAGTGAACCCGCATTCAAATCCCTTGTGAATGTTGTAAAATATGAATTAAAGCCTTTTACGGAAAAAATACAACCGACCATTAGTGAAATAGAAAAAGCTGATTTTAAAGGTGACTTTACAAAAGGTGGGTGGGACACTTATATCAAACAGGCGGATATGCAAAATAATAGCATTGGGACTAGAATCCTTACGCTTTCTGAATTAGACAAGCGAGTATCAACCCGACAACACACCGAAGAACAAAAACTTCTCCAAGGTGCTGGAATCCAGGCGGCCACCAAATGTGTGGGCGGATTTGTTTCTGATGTAGATACTGGCTTTGAATACTGTAAACAAGAAGTTGTTTCTACTGCAGGTAAATTAGTCGGAGACCAAATTGGCCAAGCATTAGGTTCATCTATGGCACAATCAACACAATCCAGTGCATCTGGAGATCTTGGATCGATTGTTTCATCCATGCTTTCCAGTCTTCTTACTGACCTGATCTACAAGGGACTAGGGTCTATAGGTGGTGACAGCAATCCGCAACCAGTGGATCCGTTTGCGAGTCTTACTGCACTAGTAGAATCTGATCCAAACTTTCAAACATCAACTAATTCAAAATATAATGCACGAGAAGTTGTAGATATCAACAAAGAATTAAATAGCGCCCTAGAGTGGACAGCGAAAGACATTGAAAATCTTGTGGCAACAATTGATACTATCTCTGGACCAATATTAACCCTAACCATGGCATTAGACCAATGTATTCCAGGTCCAGATATTGGCTACGAAGAACGATTGCAAAAATATTTTAGAATTCAATTAACTGAAAATGACCTAGAAGACGATGCCCGCGAAGAAGGAGGGGATTATGCATCATTCTATGCAAAGGTAAACATGGCATTTGGTCAGTATCTTGGGAATGCCGAAAGCCTTATTCTACAAAATTCATTACAAGCCATCAAACCACGATTTGATGGACCATTGCAATGGCGAGAACAAGTCAAAGAACTTGCAAAACATGGTACAACCCTTGCAAATCTTCAAGATGTGTATAATGAAAAACAAAAAGTTCTTATCCGTCTTCAAAGTATTAAAAACAGTATTCAAAATCAATCAGGAAACCTTGATGTAATTTTATTTAATGACGTATGGGGAGACGAAGCTGGAACAACTGGGTTATCTTCAACTGAAAGAGAATCTCGATTTAATTCCGTTCTTTCATCCATACTTATACCTCCAGAGGATTGGGCAACCTTACCCGAAGAAGAAAAACAACGAATTGCAAGATTGTTTAATGAGAATGCACTAAACTGGAATTTAGACAGCCAGCAAAAATCACGCCGACTAGCATTGTATGAATTATTCAGTATTCCAATATTCACTACCGATGGTTCATTAAATACACAAGAACCTACCAGCACGCAAAAACGCGATGCGGTGATTGCCGATGGGTGGAAGAAATGGGAAACCATGGTTAATGGAGATACTGCATTACAAGAACAACGAACATTAATCATTCGAAATCTTGTTGAAGCAAGAAATACCTACACAACTGAACGAAGTTATGATTTAAATAATGCAAAGGCCGAAGCAACAAAAGCCTCTGAAAAACGTCTACGAGATGCAATTTTCTCATGTCAAAAAGCAAGATATGAAGTGATTAATGCAAACGAAGTTATTCCAAATAAACGCGCTCTTGTATTACCAATAACAATGCCTGATGCGGATTCTGCAACAACTCAGGCTAGTATGACTTTTGACACCACTCCAACTGTGGAGATTTCAGATGCAAAAATAATCAAATTTGAAAACACACTCTATTTCCGAGCCAACTATACAAAAGCAAACGTGGTGTGGATTGAATATAGTAATTATAACAATCTTGATACTTTGTTAAACGAAGCAATAAATAAAAGCGTCCCTCAAACCATCAGCAGAGAACGAGCATTAACAGGGGAAACCATCATCTCGTTGTCTGGTAGTTATAACTCTGCAAGTGTCAGCAATAGCGTCGTTACCGTAGGAGACCAAGACCTATCGATTTCATCTTTTACCACTTCAAACCCTATTTATTTTAAAATTTGTGCCCAAAACAACCTTGGAACAACTTGTACAGACCAAATACAAACAAGCTCAACTAATACTGAAATGAACGGTGTAGGTATCCCCGAAGCAACCGTAACTCAGTCTTATAACTTTGCCAGTCTTTCAGGCTATAATTATTTCAGACCAACAGGAATCGATCTTACATCACTCCTTCCATCTGCATCCACCGGGGTTCCCACTTCACCCATAGCAACCAATGTCATCGGGGGAGAAATTGATGGCACAACCGGTGCTGTTTCTGGAACAGTATTAAATTCTGGAGGAAGCAACGAAAGACGATTATTGCGAATGCGCCCGCAATCAGATGCAGATTGTCCGCCACCATGGACGATGTTTATCGGTGTTCCATTATTAGGAGAATGCGCACCACAATTTGGTGGACCGTTACCAGATGTAGCAGGTATTCCAATATTACAATCATCAAGAGATCGTTGGAAAATAGGACTAGGAATAAATGCTGTAAAAACTATCGCTATCGAAGTTCCTTTTTACCGACCAGCTGAATTTATCCAACAAACAATAGCCGAAGGAAATCCTGCAACTCATACAGCATGGTATGAATCAGCATTTGTAACACCGACAAACCCAACAGGGATAGAAGCAAATGCATATGCTCCTGTAACCAATCCGGTTATTGTAGTAAGAAATTATCATTTTGATCATCAATCAAACAGAAATGCTGTATTCAATGACTTTGCTCGCAGTCATGGTTGTGATTTAACAGGTTTTGGAAGCGGAACAGCCAGTTGGGATGGAGTGTATTATGGCCCATGGTGTAATCACACCGATGATCCTGATAATTTCCAAATGTGGTACCCAGCAAAACCATTTGATTATTTAGTAGTTTTGTATCCACGATTAAAACAATACGTACGCTAATGAAAAAGTTTGCAATATTTATTATTATAGGTTCACTCTTATCTGGGTTTTTTCTTCCTGGGATATTAGGTGTAACCTTAACAAATAATAATATTGCTTTTGCTCAAGACCCTGGTGACGGAGGGGATACAGAAACAGGTGAAGGTTCACCCATACAAACCCCAGAACCAGAATCAATGTTTTCTTGTAACTTTGAATTTGATGCAGCTAACCTTATTAACTGTGTTGGTGCAATAGCATATATACCCTATTATATAACTCATATTATTGCCGCCGTATCAGGCATGTTTCTTGATACCATGCTGGATTATTCTACTCAAAGCGCATCCTATGAATCAGGCTTTGTTTCCGAAGGATGGAAAATCATTCGAGATTTAACCAATATTGGTTTTATTTTTGCATTATTATATATCGCAATCAGCACCATCGTAGGCCAAGGATCAGCAAAAAGCACCTTGGTCTGGGTTATTATTATGGCATTGGTAGTTAATTTTAGTTTCTTTACCACGCGGGTAGTAATCGATGCTTCAAATATATTAGCACGGGTTTTTTATCAAAACATAAATGTCCAAGAACCAAATGCAAATGCAGACCCAAACCAAACTACAAAATCCATAACGGCGGCACTCATCAGTAAAATTAATATTCAAAACATTGAAAATGATGTCAGTGCTTCCCTACAAGAACAGCCAGATGCTATGGATCCCTGGAAAATTGCCTTGGCTGGTATATTAATAACTATACTGGTAACTATCGTAAACCTGGTAATGATTTTTGTATTTTTCTCTATTGCTATGCTTTTTGTTGGTAGGGTTATTGGATTATGGTTTTCTATTATTGCATCTCCATTAGCATTTTTATCTATTGCCTTTCCTGGCGGAAAGGGATGGCGACGTGTTGGGTGGGATGCTTGGACGAGCGACCTTATTGGTACAGCATTCTTGGCACCAGTATTTCTCTTCTTTATTTATCTGATTATTTTATTCTTAAATACTGGATTTCTTACTGATGCAATGTCAGGAGGAACAACCTTATCATCAGTTTTAGTAGGAATTATTGTACCTTTTGCATTCTTTATGACGCTATTATTAACTGCAAAGAAAATATCTTCCGAATTAGCAGGGCAAATTGCATCTACCGTTACAGGATATCTTAATACTGCAATGATGGCAGTTGGTGGTGTTGCCATGGCTGGAACTGCATTGGCTGGAGGAGCTGTAGCTGGTGTTGCCGGAAGAGCTATTACCCAAGCAGGCGCAAGAACACTGGCTAACAATGCTACAGCAACGGGAACAAAAGGTAAACTGGCTCGTTTTGCAGGAAGAAGCATGACTTCAACCGGTCGAGGAATAAATAATGTAAACTGGGATCCAAGAAATGCACCTGGTATGAGTCAAATATCAAAAATGACTGGTATTCCTATGCCAACAACTGGTCAAGGAGTGAGTAGTAAATATGGCTCAGGAAAAGGAATAACTGAACTAAAAGAAAAACGAAATGAAGAATGGCGAAAGAAAAAACAAGCTCGTGCAGATGAATTAGCAGATGCGGTTGCAAAACATGGAGTAGATCCAGTGACTGGTAATAAACTTAGCGCACAGGTAGAAGAACATAAAGACAATAAAGAAGAGTTCATGGCGAAATTCGGAAACGTTATGGATAAAATTGATTCTAATATTAAGGAAAAAGGTGATGAACTAAAAGAAGCTCGAATGTTACTAAAAGCCGCTCAAGATACAAAAGACCCTGCTAAAATTGCCAAAGCTGAAACAGATCAATCTAAGGCACTTGATGCGTACATCAATGCAAAAAAAGATAAAGATGCTTACAAGAAAGGCTCAGTGGTTGATGTTCCTGGATTTGGTAAGGTCAGCGGATCAGTCAACGGACGCACTCTAGACAACATTGAAACAAGCTTAAAAAATGCTGAGCAGGCTCAGATAAAAGCAACCACAGGGGCTAGAAATTTTTATGCTGAAGAAATAAAGACAGCAAGCGGCGCTGAAAAAACAATGGATGCAATATTATCAGGAGGAGCATCTATGGGACAACATAAACAAGCAAGCAGGGACGTAAGAAACAAAGCCAAAGAAGAAGAAAAGAAAGCGCCTAAACCAGAACCAACAACAACCTAACCACATCATTTTTATGGACCCATTAACACAAAAAATTGAAGAACAAATAAAAAAATTGCCGTCGGTAACTCAGCGCGCATTACATGATTTTGATTGGAAAACACAAATCTTGGCTATTGGAAAGACCTACGATTTGAACCTGGATCAATTAGATACATTAGAACAAGAAACAACACTAGTATTAGTTGGATTAGTTCCTGCCAGTAGTTATGTTTCTGAATTAAAAAAACGTTTGGAAATTAGCACAACAGCAGCATCACAAATAGTTGAAGACGCAAATCAAAAAATCTTTATGCCTCTTCGGGATTTGGTTTTGCAATATGCAGAAGAAGATCGTGACCAACATGCAACGTTACGGGATGCCGGTATTCATATTGGTGAAGATACAGAATCATCTACTATTGTAGATGATAATCAGGTGGGGGAAGTGACATCAGGCACAGAACCAGAAACACCCAAAAAAGATCCTGTCATTGAAATAAAAATAGGGGAAGATGCAGATCTACCCCCTATGCCTGTAAAAAACAGCATCGAACAAAAAATGTCTGGATTACACACTGCAACACAGGTAACATCAAATCACAGCAGTGATGCAGCTGATATACCCATGATTCCTAAAAAACCAGAAGTCGTTTCACACGACCCATACAGAGAGCCTATTATATAAGACAAACACCTCAATATGAAATATTGAGGTGTTTTAGATTCCGCCATAAGAGGGGGTTATTGTTTCTTATCAAAAAGATCCAAATTGCGAGATATCTGAGAAATAGATTCACTGGAAACCATTCTTTGCTGCACCATAGTTTCAGGGCCCTGACGTGACTGTTGTTTTGTTTTATCTGCCTGTCGAACGGGCTCTCTTTTCCATAGATACAATTTTTTACTGACGGTAAAGCCAACCCATGCCTGCAATATATCGATAAAGGGTCTTTGATTGTATTGATAAAATGCCAACAATACACCCAACCCAGCAACAACCAGAGCTATAGGAATCCCAAGGAAAATAGGCAAGAATCGATATGACACATATCCCAAACCAATACCTCCTGCTACGTACACGAATTGTTTGAACGTAAGAGGTCCAAAAATTTTGTCTTCAACATCAATAAATTGTGGCATTTGAAATTGCATAGGGGATGAAATTATATTTCTATATGAATATAATTACAGTATACTATATTCATAATAATTGTGTAGGTACAATATAACCCTTACTACTTGTTATTTTTTTTGTTATACTGATTCTATATGTTAAACAGCACAGGAACTCCTAGTCAAAATTTTGTACCCATCAAAGAAATTCGTGATGGAGTATTAATTCTCAAAGATGGGGGAATCCGATCTATATTGTTGGCTTCATCAGTTAATCTTGCGTTAAAATCCGAAGAAGAACAGCGTGCAACCATTGCCCAATTTCAGGCGTTTTTTAATTCACTGGATTTTTCTATTCAAATAGTCGTGCAATCCCGAAAACATGATATCCGCCCTTATTTAATGACCTTAGAAGAAAAACTTAAAGTCCAAAAGGAAGAACTACTTCGCGTACAAACCCGAGAATACATAGAATTCATTCGTACGTTTACAGAAAAAGTAAATATTATGAAAAAACACTTTTTTGTTGTAGTTCCTTTTGCGCAAAGCATGGCACAATCTGCAACAAAAAAATCTGGACAACAGACAACAGCGGAAAAATCCGAAGAACGGTTCGAGGAAACTCGATCTCAGTTGGAACAACGTATTGCATTGGTTGCTTCGGGATTAAACCAAGTTGGAGTAAAAACAAAACAATTAGGGACCCAAGAAATTATCGAACTTTTCCATGGAACCTTTAATCCAGGAGATGCTCAAAAGGCAATGAAAATAGAAGGCGAGCATTCATAAGATACACATACTTACTACTTGGTGCTTTTTTTGATATACTAATACCATGGGAATTATTGATTCACTCTTTGGAACAAAAAAAACTTCATCAGCAACATCTGTATCTTCTATTTTACCCGAAGATATTTATCAGGCGGGTCAGTTAGAATTACAAGACATCATCGCTCCTGCCGCTGTTGAGGTTCAGGCAAAATCAATAAAAATCGGAGATAAAGTGTCACGAAGTTTTTATGTTATCTCGTATCCACGTTTTATTTCGGACAGCTGGCTTGCTCCGATTATCAACATGGACAAAATTTTTGATATCGCAATCCATGTACACCCCATTGAAACAGCTAGTATTCTAAAGAAATTCCAGAAAAAAGTAGCCGAGGTACAAAGCCAGATTCATATCCGAGAATCCCAAGGTATGGTTCGAGACCCATTATTGGATACCGCATATCAAGATCTTGAAAATTTACGCGACAATCTGCAACAAGCAACAGAAAAAATGTTTGATGTGGGATTATATATGACATTGTATGCAGATACAGAGAACGAACTGTTCAAGGTGGAAAATGAAATTCGTTCATTATTGGAATCAAGAATGATTTATTTGAAACCAGCAATGTTCCAACAAGAAGATACATTCAAAAGCACATTGCCTACAGGGCAAGATCTTATTGGTGTTGATTTCAAAATGAACACAGCACCATTGTCATCTTTTTTTCCTTTTGTTTCTTTTGACCTGACTGATGAAAAGGGGATTTTGTATGGCATCAATCGTCATAATTCCAGTTTGATTATTTTTGACCGATTTTCTTTGGAAAACTACAATTCAGTTATGTTCGCAAAATCTGGTTCTGGGAAATCATACGCATTAAAATTAGAAATCCTACGGACAATGATGTTCGAAACCGAAGTTATTGTTATTGACCCAGAACGAGAATACGAATACCTGGCGGAAGCAGTAGGAGGAAGATATTTTAATATTTCATTGTCATCACCTCACCACATTAATCCTTTTGATCTTCCACCACCACAAGAAGATGAATCTCCGGGGGATATTTTACGTTCAAACATTATTCAGTTGGTTGGACTGTTTCGTATTTTACTGGGGGGGCTGAGTCCCGAAGAAGATTCTATTGTTGACCGCGCAATTGCAGAAACCTATTCATTAAAAGACATTACCCCTGATTCTGATTTTTCTACTATTGAACCACCATTATTATCTGACTTTGAAATGGTATTGGCTTCGATGGAGGGAAGCGAATCATTATTACAACGTCTTGCAAAATTCACACGAGGAACATGGGCAGGATTTTTGAATAAACCAACCAATGTTGATATCAATAAAAAATTAGTGGTTTTTTCTATTCGAGACATGGAAGACGAACTAAAAGCCGCAGCGATGTATATCGTAACGCACTTTATCTGGGGTGCAATCCGTCGAGAGAAAAAGAAACGACTATTGTTGGTGGATGAAGCTTGGGTGATGATGCAATCCGAAGATACTGCGTCATTCTTGTTTGGTATCGCAAAACGATGTCGTAAATACTATCTTGGTCTGGCAACGATTAGCCAGAACGTGGACGATTTCATGAGCTCTAAATATGGAATTGCTATTGTAACCAACTCATCTCTACAGATGCTATTAAAACAATCCGCATCATCTATTGATGTAGTACAAAAAACCTTTAACCTTACTGATGAGGAAAAATACACTCTATTGGAATCTGGGGTAGGAGAAGGTATTTTCTTTGCTGGAATGAAACACGTTGCTATTAAAATAGTTGCATCCTATACAGAAGACCAGATAGTTACATCGGACCCATCTCAAATATTGTCTATCAAGAAAGCAAAAGATGAATTAGCATCTGCATCCAATGCAGGGTTTGTAAATTAATTTGTTTTTCTGGTATACTATATAACATGACAGTATCGCAGATTCGATCGATACCAATAGCTTTGTTTATCATTACATTACTCTGTGTAGGATATATTTTTGGTGCAGGGAAGGCGAACGCCCAGGTAATACCTACAGCCGGCCCTAATAATATTAATATTGCATTAACCCCCGAACATCCCAGCCCATATACCGATATTACGGTAAAATTAGAATCTTTTTTCTTTCGTATGGATTTGGCAAATATTATTTGGATGGAAAACGGATCACGAAAATCAGGAGGTCCTGGTGTTACTACATATAAAACAAGAACTGGTGGGGTAGGCGAGAGAACCGAAATCGAAGCAATTATTACTATTGCAGGATATGACATTATGCGAAAAAGCATCTCAATTTCACCCTCTGACATAGATATTCTCTGGGAATCACCTGACGCATATGTTCCACCATTTTATCGAGGAAAAGCACTACCAACAAGAGAAAGCCAGATCCGAGCCACAGCAATTCCCGTGATTAAAAACCGTGCAGGAGAAACATTGCGACATAATAATCTTTCTTATACATGGAAACGTGACCGCAAGGTTGCCCAAAATGATTCTGGATTTGGAAAAACAGGTTATCTATTTCGCAATCTTATGCTAAATCGGGACGAGGAGATTATTGTAGATATTACATCTCAGGATGGGTATACAGGATCAGGGGCAATAACAATTCCTATTTTTGAACCCAAAATTCTCCTCTATCCAGAAAACGAGGGTGTCACGAATTATCTACAATCTTTAAATACTGGACATCAAACACAAAAATTAAACCTTGGTATCAAGGCTGTCCCTTATTTTTTTGCAATTGATCCAGCTGGAAAATTAGGTTCAATGAGCTATGAATGGAAGGTAGGCAAAGAAATTATACCAGCATTAAACAAGGAAACCGCTGACACTATGTTATTAACTGCATACAAATCAGGAAACACGCCCATTTCAGTATCTGCACAAAACGACAAATGGTTATTTCAAGAAGCAACCACAAATACTCAAATACGATTTATTCAATAATATATGAAGAAAACCTTGCACAATTTTATTAAAAAAATATCCCTTGGTCTTTTTGTATTTCAAATAGTATTAGGTGGATCAATTGTTTCTTTGGTTTCTGCACCGCAAAAGGCTGATGCCGCTGAAGAGTGTACCATTGAGGATTACGGAATCAAGCAAGAAATATTGCCCACAGGAGCAACTTATATACGTGGTAATAATGTTGTTCTTAGGGCAACATTCAGAGTGAAAGATTGTATAGGAAAAACATTATCTTTTCAATTATGGGAAAATGATGTACCTATAGGGGTATCACAACTAACTGGAGTTATTGAAGAGGACGAAATGGTTGCATCAAGTACACATGCAATACAAAACCAAATTAGCCGCATTATCGTAGACTATAAACTTGGAGAAAAAGAATGCGACATGGCATTTGGGATAGAAAACTGTGAATTATATCTTCGTGTCATGGATGGAAATGATGAAATTGTTGAAACATCAACAATTTCAAACAACGTTGATTATAATTGTTATCCACCAGTAAGTACAACTACAAATTGCGACCAAAATATATTATTTTCTGTCCTTTCAACAACTGAAGAGGATCTAGCCGGAGCAGGATTAAGTGACCTAAATGAAATCCCACCAGAATGTCAGGATGCCCAAGGGAATTTACGCCCAGGATGTTATAAATTATTGGAACCCATCCAACCATTTTTGGACCCAGTTTTTGATGCAGAGACACAGGGAATTGGGGGTTATGTAAATACGATTATACGATTATTACTTGCCGTGGCGACATTGCTGGCGGTGTTAATGATTGTTGTTGGGGGTGTACAGTATATGACAACCGATGCTTTTACCCAAAAATCAGAAGGTATTTCAAAAATGACTAATGCAGTATTGGGTCTTATTCTTGCTTTTGCAACGTATGTAATATTAAACACCATCAACCCAAACATACTTAATCTAGACCCAGGAATCAAAACACTCACCCTAGAATTAGAAGGGGACGTGAGCGCACCGTTGGCAAGTAGTCCCTACGTACCACCACAAGTATTTTGTCCAAAAGCAGGAGGATCAAATGTATTACCCCAGGTTATTGCCAGCCTTGAAGGAAAGGTGACGTATCGTTTTGGAGGTAAGGGTGGGCCACCACCATACCCCGCAGACACAAAAATGTGTACTGACCCAGCGGGTCTTTGTAAACTAACGTGTCCTAATAATACCGTATGTTTAGATTGTTCTGGTTTTGTTGATTATGCTCTTCGTTGTGCAGGTATGCCAACACACAATACCGGAACCAGTGGAATGTTCGCAAATGCAGAATCCATCTCGACAATATCGGCAAATGGTTTATCAGTAAATAATATTCTTCTTAAACCTGGTGATATTCTTGGATGGAAGGCAGGGGAGGGCGGAAATTCTGTTGGTCATGTATTATTATATATTGGAAGTGGAAATGTTATTGAATCACGCGGAGGAGAAGGGAGACAACCAGGAAATGCACTCTTAACGACACCGCTGAAAGACCATTCTAAAAAAGACAGTCTAAAATACGTAAAAAGAACACCTTAATATATGCAAAAAGACAAGAAAAAATTCATAGCCCTCGTTATTATCGCCAGCATACTGGTTATCGGTATTTTGTTCTTGTTATTATCTGACTCTAAAAAAGATCCATCTTCGGAAGAAGGATTTTTAGCTCCTTTTTTTGGTCTTTTTAGTGGACAAACAACGCCAGGACAACCTCAATCGGAAGAAATACCAGCAACACCGGAAGATGTATATTTCGATGTGGAAGAAGGGGTGCGTGAAAGACTGTTTAAAATAACATCATTTCCATCTAGAGGTTCTTGGGTAGCACCAGACACGGATTCAATGGGGGGATTTAGTGTACGTTTTCTAGAAAAAGAAACCGGGTTAATCCATCAGGCACCCGTACAACAACTACCTACATCAAAAAAACTAACAGGGATTAATCTTCCCTCTATGGAAGAAGTTTCTTTTCTGTCAAACGAAACATTAATTGCACGATTTTGGAATAGCTCAAATAAAAAAATTCAAACTCTTCTTGGGAAATTAGAGGATCAATATCCTGATTTACCAAAAAACATTCAAATATGTGAAGCGCCGTATCCAACAACAAACGTAACCACAGAATCAGGGGAAGAGGCAATAAAATCTCTTCAATCATTTCTTTCAATAGCAACAGAAACAGAAATTGTATTAACAGGATCATTAGATACATCAACGTTAACAGCCCTAGGATCGTTTAGGACAATGATTATGGGTGAATCTGGAGCATTATGGGATGAATCATTAATTAATCAACTACAGACAACCTGCCGATCTATTTTTGAAACTGCACGATCATTAGAATCCGGTGAATTAAACCAGTTTGAAGTCCGTGGCCCATTGATGCCAGATAATATTACCAGTATTGCCGCGTCACCTGATAAAACAAAACTCTTTTATATTCTAGAAACAGCGACAGGATCTACAGGATATGTACTAACTCGAGCAACAAATTCTGTAAGACAAAGTTTTGAATCAAGTTTTTCTGAATGGAAAGCATTATGGCAAAAAGAAAATATTATAACCGTAACTACAAAACCAAGCTTTGAAGTTCAGGGATTTGGCTATTTAGTAAACACTCTTGATTTCCATTTTTCACGATTTATTCGAAATCGATTCGGATTAACAACATTATTGGCGGGAGATGGAGAACATGCAATAGTATCCTTTATTCAAAATGACGAATTAAAAACCCAGATTCTTCATATTCCAACACAAAAAATAATCGATGTTATTCCACCAACATTACCTGACAAATGTGTCTGGAGTAATAAAGATAATGGATTTTATTGCGGTATCCCAGCAACCATAGACACCCCAGAACAACAACCAGATTTATGGTACCAAGGAATGACGAGATTTTTTGATGACATTTGGTTTATATCAACCACAGGTGAAAAATCGCTTATCAGCCAGCCAATGTTAGAAAGAGGAGAGCTCATAGATATCTGGTCAACAGAAATAAGTACAGATGAAAAATGGATGTCCATAATCAACAAAGAAGACGAAACATTATGGTTATTAGATCTTCGAAGTGATGAAGAATTCTACGCCGATCTCAATAAAGAAACCGAAGAGGTAGATCCAATTGAAGTAATACAATAACAACATAATCAAAAAACACTGTAGAATTTTCTATAGTGTTTTTTGATTATAGGAAACAATAATATGCCTTTCGACACCTTCACCTTCTGATTCTGTTGTAAAATTATCATGAGAAGCAATATACGTATGGACCAGTAATCTTTCATATGCAGACATCGGTGGAAATGGAACTGAAAGACCAAAAGATTTTGCCCTCTCCATAAGCACGTCAGCCTGCATTTTTATTTTTTCAATCTGATTTCGCTGAATATTATTAATATCAACAACAAACGAGGGAATAGCAGCTTCATCTTGCGCGTATAATATTCTTCCTACCAAATGATGCACTGAAGTAATAACATCCACCGTAACGAGAGGAGAATCCTCTACAGCAACATTACAGACATATAGGTTTAGCGAATTATCGAATTCGCCAGAGACAGAAAGACATTGGAAACCAACAAGTTCTAGAATTTTTTTTGTGGTTTGTAATATGTCTTCTGTTTTCATATGATTTTTATACTATCTTTTTTTGATATCGTTTCCAGATAAACATCTCTTGGCCGATCATAAAGATATTATTCACAACCCAATACAGAGCAACCGCAGCAGGAACAACGGCGGCAAAAAATCCAACCATCACGGGCATCATATATTTCATATTATTCTGAAGGGCTGATGCCATACGTTCTTGATCGGTTAAAACAGCGTCTGCATTCGCCGATTGCTTCATCGCAGGAGAATAATACATTTGCACAAATTGGAAAATCCCAGCAAGAATAGCGAGAATAATGCTTTTTTCGTGTAAATCAATTCCAAAGAAGAAATAATTTACTTGTTCTGGCAAAGAAACAAAGGAATACATTTTCTCTTGTGAATATTCTACACCTTTGAGAAAAACCTGATACAACCCAATAATAATAGGGAACTGCAATAATAGCGTAAGACAACCCGAAAATGGATTAGCATTATGTTCTTTATACAAAGCAAAGATTGCTTTTGATTGTTCAGTTTGATCTTTGTATTTCTTCTTGATGTCTTGAATTAAAGGTTGAAGTTCTTTTTGCTTCATTTGCCCCATGAATGTTTTGTAAGAAAGGGGTGATAAAACAAGCTTTACCAACAACGTTAGTAAAATCACTGCAATAGCCAAACTGGCACCAGGAGAAAAAGATACAATTACAACAAGTGCATTATACAGTGGTTCATAAAAAATAGTATTCCAAATATCGATAATCATTACAGACAGTGTACCAGAAATTGTAGTTTTTTCAATCTTTTATCTTTTTTCTGGAAAATCTATCTGGGGTTGTTGCCAGGGATGACATCGAAGGATTCTTTTTATTCCCATCAAGAATCCTAAAAAACCATTATATTCAATAGATTTTTTCATATACTCCGAACAAGTTGGATGAAACACACATGATCTACTAAAAAGAGGAGATATAAAACGCTGATACAGAGAAATAAGCACAATTAAAGCCTTTTTCATAGGGATAAGAGGCTTTTAATCTCTTGTAAAAGCTCTTCGTGTGTGACATCTTCAATACCTGAAATAATTGCATTAATAACATAAAAACCTGTTTTGGGTTCACCAGACTGGAGGATTTCCAACAAACAAGCCTTTGATTTTCTCTTGATCCTGTTTCTTGAGACTGCTTTTTTTGTCTTTTTCTTTGAAACCACAAAGGAAAAGCGCATATTTTCATCAGGAAAAAATGCAATACTAAAAAAACGACCCCTTTTTACAGACAGTGGTCGTTTTCCCTGTATTTTTTTAAAATCAACAAAAGAAAGGCTTTTAGGAGACTTTTTCATTTATTGTTATACAGAAAGCTTTTCTCGACCTTTTCTTCGTCGAGATAACAAAATCTTCTTACCTGAAGGTGTTTCAGATCGAGAAAGAAAACCGTGTTTTCGAGCTCTTTTTTTCTTTTTTGGTTGGTATGTTACAGACATATATAAGACAAAATTCGAGTGAATATTTATTAACCCTGATTCTTGTTGTTATGTAGTATACCTATAATAAACAAAAAAGCAAGTGTTTTAAAGCAAATTAAGTTATGCACACAATCCACAGATTTTACACAGGGTTATGCGTATGGTGTGTATAAATATAAAACCAAAAACATAGTATAATAATAAAATATATGCAAGATAATACCATGTTGTGGGAAAATACACTTCAAGAAATCGCGAGCCAGACATCAAGAGCCAATTTTAACACTTGGTTCAAGAACACTATTATCATTAAACATGACCAGGGGACTATCGTGGTTGGCGTTCCAAATGAATTCGTAAAAGAATGGTTATTAACAAAATATCACAAAGCAATAGTAAAGGCATTACGCGACCGAGATGAATCTGTGCGTGCAGTAGAATACGTAATAACAAAACCTGAACAGGCAGCTCAGCAACAAAAACAAATCCAACAACAAAAAGAAGAGAAACCAAATGAACAACCATTATTAGAGCTCTCTGTTAGTAAAGAAGATAATCTTAATCCCAAATATACGTTTGATACTTTTGTTATTGGTCCATTTAATGAACTGGCATATTCAGCTTCTCAGGCTATTATTAATCGGCCAACAGTATATAACCCTCTTTTTATCTATGGAGGAACCGGACTAGGTAAAACCCACCTTATCCAGGCGGTAGGGAACACCTATAAACAAAAACATCCTGGTGTAAAGGTTTTTTATGTAACCTCAGAACAATTTTCCATGGATTATGTAAATGCAGTACAAACAAACAAAGTAAATCCATTTAAAGAAAAATACCGAAAATATGATCTTCTTATTATGGACGACATCCAATTTTTATCTGGAAAGGAAAAAACACAAGAAGAACTATTTCATGTCTTTAATACTTTATACGACAATAACAAGCAGATCCTCTTTTCTTCTGATAAACATCCCCATTTTATCCAAGGATTAGAAGATCGATTACGATCACGATTCAGTGCCGGTATGGTTGTAGATATCAGTCAACCAGATTACGAATCTCGTTTTGCGATCCTAAAAACAAAAGCTGAACGTCAACATTTAAATATTCATCCTAAATCTCTTGAATATATTGCAACCCACGTGCAAGGGAACGTACGAGAACTAGAGGGTGCTCTTAATACCGTAATGTGCCAAATACAGCTAAAACAAAAACAATTATCACAACAAGAAATTCAAAGTTTAATAAAATCAACAGGAAAATCAAAGAAAAATATTTCCATCAAAGATATTATTAAAATAATAGCTGAATTCTATAATCTAGAAGAAGAAACGCTTTACGAAAAAACAAGAAGGAAGGAAGTGGTTCGCTCAAGACAAGTTGCGATGTATATATTAAGAGAAGATTTTAGTATCTCATATCCTCTTATTGGAAGAAAAATGGGTGGAAAAGATCATACAACGGTAATTCATTCTTGTTTAAAAGTAAAAGAGGAATTAAAAAATGATCCAGAGATACATAATGAGATAGAAAAGATACGTTCACTTCTGAGTATATAACTGTGTACAACCTGTAGATAATCGTCTTATGCAACAATCACTTATACACACCAAGTACACATACCCAGACAGCCCGCACTGATTACTAACAGGTACCCGAAAGTTATTAACATTAGAAAAAGACACTCAATATGAATTCAGGTTATAAAATAAAGACGAAAAAAGTTTTCCACATTTCCACAGGGTATATTATAAATATAAATTATAATTAATATGAATATAGAATTATCTCTACAGCAATTTATTCAAGGAGTATCAAAAGCAGAAAAGGCTTCTGGTAGAAATTTAACTTTACCCGTGCTTGCCTGTTTAAAGCTAGAAGCGAAAGAAAATAAACTTACTCTTGTGGGAACAAATTTAAACATTGGGATTGAAACCATGTTGGATGCAAAGGTGGAAAACGAAGGTGTTGTTATTGTTTCAGCGCAGGTATTAAATCAGACTGTATCTCAATTAAAAGGCGAGTCTATTAAAATATATACCGAGGGTCAGTTATTGGTTTTAGAAACGGAACAGAATACAACAAAATTACATACTCAAACAGCTGATGATTTTCCTGTAATACCAAAAACCATAGAGGATCACTCTTTGATTGTTTCTATAAAATCTTTTATAGAAGGAATAAGATCTGTTTCTTATGCAGCTGCTTTGTCTGATATAAAACCTGAAATATCATCGGTATACATGTACACAGATGATACTAATCTTATTTTTGTGAGTACTGATTCATTTAGGTTAGCAGAAAAGAAAATAGTAAAAGTTTCAGGTGACTGTGAAGGTATAATACTACCTATTAAAAATGCTTTAGATATTAGTCGAATAATTTCTGATGATGAAGAGGATGAAAAATTGTATATTGGATTTTCTGATAATCAAATTGTGCTAAAAACAAGAAATACTTATATCACTTCGAGATTAGTACAAGGATCTTTTCCTGATTATAAAAGAATTATTCCGGTGGTTTTTACTACTCAAGCAAGAGTTCTTTTGAATGACTTTAAAAAAGCAATGAAAATAACTCAATTATTTACTGATAAATTTCATTATATTGAATTACAATTTTCTTCTGAACATAATGAAATAGTGTGTACTTCTTCAAATAAAGATGTCGGGGAAACTTCTTGTAAAACCCCTGTTTCGTTTACGGGTAATGATTGTATTTTGTCTCTTAATCATAGATATATTGCAGAATGTCTGGGGTCTTTCGTTGATGATACCGTTGTTTTACAATTAGAAGATGTTAAAAAGCCATTAGTAATTCAGGGTGGGCATGACACTTCTTTTACCTATCTTATTATGCCAATGAGTCGTTAATGAATTCTTATGCAAAATGCTAGTGATTTTTTTAGATCGATACATAATCAATATTCAAAACTATTGGATAGAAAAAAAGAAGTAGCTGTGATATTAGAAGAAATCCTTGGAGTTCCTATCGACGAGACAATGTTTACGATAAAAGATTCTCTTGTGGTGATAAATCCAAACCCTTTTTTAAAATCAAAAATTATTCTTCGTAAAGAAGAAATAGAAAAAAGATTATCAGATCTTTTTCAAAAAAAAATCACCCTCCGCTAGGGGGTGATTTTTTTTGATAGTTCTGTTTGATTAAATACGCTATCTTGTATAATTACACGAATTTCATATTCACCTCCTTCTGTCGGGATTTGATCTCGCGAAATGGTAAAAGAATTATTTTCGCTTGATCCAATAAAATCAGAATTAATAAATACATTGATTGATTTAAGAGGGTATGCCCCAGAGTAATTAATTTGCAATGGGATATTTGCTGATGAAGGTAGAGGATCTGGTACTATGATTTCTCCTGATGGTTGAGTTGCTTCTGTGTGAATGTTATCAAAATCAGAAGGAATATATACCTGGGGAATAAGATGGGAATTTCTTTGTACCCAACTAAGAACGGATGCTTCCCAGTTCTTAAATTGAAGATCTTTGTTTGGGTTTTCAGGTTGTTCACCCAGAGGATCCTCTTTATCTATCCAATACAAAATTGAATGAGGGTTAGGGATAACAATTTCTTCTAGTGTTTCTTTTGGTGTAAATTCAGTTGCTCGTTTTTTTGAAATAGAATCAATAAAAACAGATTCGTTTCCTTTCCAGATTCCTCGGAATATGGGTGGTAGATCTTTTTTTAGTTCTTCGGGCTGTATAAATTTTGCAGGCTCTCGTGTTTCCATTGCTTTTGACATCACGTCTCTCCATGGTGGGCCAGATATTGCGGATCCCTTTTTCATAGAAGAGTTGTCATTGTTCCCAGACCAAACCCCTACGGCAATATTTGGAGTATATCCTACAAGCCATGCATCGCGGTTATCATTTGTTGTTCCTGTCTTTCCAGCAACATCCCTACCTGGGAAAGAAAGAAACGATGTCGAGCCAAATAGAGGGGTTCTCGCAGTATTATCGGATAGAATACTGTTTACTATTCTGGCACTATTAGGTGAAACAATTTGGTTTTGCTGAGGAGTATATTCTTCTAGTATTGTTCCATCTTGTTTTTCTATACGCAGTATACTTATGGGTTTTGATTGAATACCATCATTTGCAAATACCCCATAAGCTGAAGTCATTTCCAGTAATGAAACTTCGCCACCCCCAAGAACAAGAGTAAGTCCATATTGGTTAGCATTTTGCAGAGAAGATATTCCTAATGATCGTGCAAAATTAATAGCATCTTGGATTCCAACCAGATAGAGTAATTTTACTGCAGGAATGTTTCTTGATTGAGCCAATGCATTTCGTAGGGTTATTGGGCCTTTGTATTCTCCATCATAGTTTGAAGGAGAATAACAATTATTGTTGCTGTTAAATACAAAAGCCCCACAGCTTTGATTAAATTGAGTTTGGGTATCAAAAAGAATTGTAGAGTCAGTGTATCCTTTTTCAAAAGCAAGGGCATAAATAAAGGGTTTAAATGCAGAGCCCGGTTGTCTTTTTGCAGTTGCGATATTGAATTTTCCATCAATCAGTGGATCACTGTATCCACGAGATCCAACCATGGTCAGTATTTCTCCATTTGTTGGATCAAGAGCTACTATACCTATATTAGATGCATTCCATTCGGCTTCGTTTTTTAGTGCATGTTCTCGTGCAATGGTTTCAGAATATTCCTGTAGTTCGTAATCCAATGTGGTGATAACTTGTAACCCTCCACTGGCCAGTACATCTGACCCGTATTTTTTCTCTAGTTGTTCTGTCACAAATTGTACAAAATGAATCGCTTTTGACCTGTTTTGTTCTTGAGGTCTAAATTCTACAACCTCATCTTTTGCATTTATGTATTCTTCTTCTGTAATAAATTCCAGTTCGTACATTTTTTGTAATACAAGATTTTTTCGTTCGTCTAGGGCTTCTTTGTTTTTACCAAAAGGGGAATAAAAAGAAGGGGCATTTGGTATGGCTGCCAGATATGCAGATTCTGCCAAAGTTAAATCTATTGCATCTTTGTTAAAAAAAGATTTACTGGCCTCTTGAATTCCATAGATAACACCACCATAGGGTGCTTCATTAAGATACAATGCTAATATTTCATCTTTAGAAAACACTTTTTCCATTTTTATGGCAAGAACCCATTCTTTTATTTTTCGAGATATTTTTTTATCCGCAACTAAAAGTGTGTTCTTGACTACCTGTTGGGTAAGAGTGGATCCTCCTTGAGAAACCTTACCGCTTTGCAGGTTGGCTACAATGGCTCGTAATAATGCTTTGACGCGAATACCTTTGTGATTATAAAATTCATCATCTTCTATCGCCACAATTGCATTTTTTGCGTACACATTAATGTCTTGATATTGAACGATGGTTCTTTTTATATCCTGGTTAATATCAAAAAGAACAATTTCTCCAGTTCTGTCGTAAATCTTGGTAGAATTTGCAATTTTCCTTTCCTCAAAAGAGGTAATGGTTGGTAATTTTAAACTTGCCGCCCAAAGTATAAATATACCAAAAACAAAAAAAACCAAAGCAAAAGATGCGAGAATGATATTTTGCAAATGGGTCGTAAATATTTTTTTGTGGTTGTTCTTCATGACTACATCTTATAGGAAGAAGTGATTTTTGTCAGTAGATGTTAATAGTCGTCTTTCCATGCGATATCTAGATCAATTTCATCTTCGTCTACTAGATCTTCTTCTGATTCTTCATCGATCATGTCTTCCTCGCCTAGCAACTCATCAACTTCGTCATCTTCCAAAAGAACATCTTCTAATATGGCCTCGTCATCAAGGATTACTTCGCCCAAAGCTACTTCTTTTTCTTCTTCGTTGTGCATAAATTATAAAAATTGTTTTTGTGTAAGTGTTAATGGTTTATTAATACCAGAATTATGAAATACAGGCAAGCTCTTTTTTATTTTTTTGTGGATAAAAGGGTGTCTATTTTGTATCTCGCAAAAAAGGTCAGACCAACAGCGATGGCATCAATCTCGTCATCTCCATATTTTTTAGAATCCAAAAGAGGAATAAGTTTTTTTGTCATAAAAAGAATGTCATCTTTTGTAGCTTTACCATAACCAGTGATGGCAACCTTGATTTCGATGGGGGTGTATTCATGTATTTCAAGATTACACAATTGTGCTACGTATAACAGTGCCCCGCGCGCTTCGGAGACACGCATGGCGGTTTTTTTATTGGTAGCAAAAAAAAGGTTTTCAATAATAAAAAAAACAGGATTAAATTCAGCTATAATTTCACGAACTCTTTGGCATACTAAAAAGATTCTTAATACAAAAGAATCTTTTGCATTTGTGGTGATGCATTCAGAAAATACTAATGTTGGCGCTGATCCGTTATTCTGTTCTAGAATCGCAACTCCGACACGATCAAATCCTGGGTCAAGTGAAATTATTCTCATAAAAAAAGTATAGCACGAAAAAACTATGAAAAACCAAGGTGATCCTTTGCCTTTTGGGTTGCCACGCGCCCCTTTGCAGTTCGCTCCAGGAGTCCTTGTTGAAGAAGGTAAGGCTCCACAACTTCTTCTATGGTTGCCGCTTCTTCGTTGGTTGATGCAGAGAGTGTTCCTAATCCAACCGGTCCGCCTTTGAATTTTTCAATAAGAGTTTCTAATATCATCCGATCATTGTCAGATAATCCTAATTCATCAATTCCAAGAAGAGACAAAGCAAGAAAAACAGTTTTTTTATCCAATGGTTGATTATGTACTTGTGCGTAATCTCGACATCGTTTCAGGAAATAATTCGCAGTTCGTGGAGTAAATCGGGAACGTTTTGCAATTTCTGTAATTGCTTCGGGGGCTATCTCTATTTGTAAAACCTTTGCACTTCTTTTTATTATTTCTTCGATCTCTTTTTCAGAATAAAATTCTAGTCGAAAAACACCACCAGAAAAACGAGATCGTAATGGAGCAGACAGTAAAGAGATTCTCGTCGTCGCAGCAATCAATGTAAACGGAGGTAATTCCAGCTGAATAGTTCGTGCAGAGGGACCTTTTCCAATAATAATATCTAATACACCAGATTCCATCGCAGGGTAGAGAACTTCTTCAATCATTTTATTTAATCGGTGGATCTCATCTATAAATACAATGTCTCCTGGAGAAAGATTGGTGAGTATCGATGCCAGGTCTCCAACTTTTTCTATTGCTGGACCAGAAGTTATTTTAATTTGTCTTTTTGTTTCTCGTGCAATCAGGTGTGCAAGAGTTGTTTTCCCAAGTCCGGGTGGGCCGTAAAATAAAATATGTTCAGCAGGGTGGTTTCTTTGGTCAGCTGCTTGTAATAAAATACGAACATTTTGTTTTATAGTCGTCTGTCCAATATATTCATCCCACGTTGTTGGACGCAATGTTTGATCTAGATTGGTATCAGGGGTGTTTTTTAGGGGGGTTGACATATATTTTTAATTATGCTAAACTCTCTAGGTACTTGAATAATTGAATAAGAGCGCTTTTGGATTATAGCACATCCCCGAGTTTATAAATCTCTCAGTAATCGGACCGCATGGTCTTATTGATGCTTTAAGAAGGACGTCTTGGCTACCTGTTTATTCAGTTAGCGAGGACCATCCTTGGTAAGGTATGGAACTTTTGGTAAGTTTTATTAAAAGGATTATTGAGAGATTTGTGTACTCGGGGTTTTTTGTTGCCGAATTTTTTCTACGATGCCTCGTATTGTAGTTAATTGATTTACTGTCGTAGGTAACGACCCCACATCAAGAGAAGTTTTCTCTAAGTTTTGAAGTTCTTCTACAATGGTGTGAATTTCATTCTTTAATTTTTCTTGTTCATGAAGAGTATTATCTTCGTTGTCTGTAAAGCGATTTTTTACAATTTCTAAAATAGTATTTCTTGCTGTTTGTATTTTTCGTGCTAATGATTCTTCTGGGCGTTGTGTGTAATCTTGTTCTAATGTTTGTAGATAATCAACTAACAATGATAACTCTTGGTCACGCAAGGGTTTTTCTGTTGGATTAAAGTTAATTCCAGTAGGGTTAGGTATTTTTGGTTCGGTTTTTTTTTCAGTAACGATTGGTTGTGAAATTGTTTCTGGTTGTTGTGTGGGTGTTTCTTTTGGAACGCCACCTTGATTAAGATCAAACCATTCTTCCATATCAACAGCACTGCCAACTTCTTCGAAGGTTGTTTCTCCTCGAAGGATTTTTAATAATCCGTCTTCTTGCATATTAAACAAACCTTGTGATTGTGCAGTTTTCATAACTTCACGTTCGCTGGGTCGTACATACAATAACTCTTCCATCTTTTTATCCATAAGAATTGCTTCATATAAACCGACACGACCTTTGTATCCCGTGTTGTTACATTTTTCACATCCAACAGCGCGTACAATTTTTGTTTCGCCTTTTTTGTATACCAACCCGTATTCTTTTTCCATATCAATATTTTTTGACTGAATACCAGCGATAAGATTATCAATCAACATTTCTTCTTCGGGGGTAGGGGGTTCTTCTTTTTTGCAATCTTTACATACACGACGAATCAAACGTTGCGCCATGACAACAGATAGGGCAGACCCTAATACCTGCGCGCTGGCACCAAGATCCAAAAGACGAGGAATAGCACCCGCAGCATTGTTTGTGTGCAATGTAGAAATCACAAAGTGTCCAGTCAGAGACGCATTGATAGCAATCTTTGTAGTTTCTGCATCTCGAATTTCACCGACCATCACAATATCGGGGTCTTGTCGCAATGCAGCACGAAGACCCGCCAAAAAATCATACCCTTTTTCATGGTTGGTTTGTGTTTGGGTAATACCTGGAAGATGGTATTCAATAGGGTCTTCGATAGTTAATATTTTAATTTCAGGAGAATATAATTCTTTCAAGAATGAATATAGGGTGGTTGTTTTACCAGAACCTGTTGGGCCAGTGGTCAACAGTAATCCGTTTGGTTTTCTGATTTCTTTATCTAAAATAGAAAGTAGTTTTGGTTCGATACCTAATTCATTAAACCCGCGAGTTAAACCTTTTGGATCCAAAATACGCATAACAAAACCTTCTCCATATGAACTAGGAATAATAGAATTACGAATTTCAATTTCTGTTCCTTGGTATTCAATAGTAAAACGTCCATCTTGTGCTCCGGCAGTTGTGGTTAATTTCATTTGAGAAAGCAACTTCAATCGAGACGTAATCTTGTTATAGATTTCTGTAGAAATAATGGCAACATCTTGTAATACACCATCCTGGCGCAATCTGATGAGGGCGTGCTCTTCCTGGGCTTCTAGGTGAATATCTGATGATCCTGTAGAGATACCTCCTGCAAGAGTAATTTCAAGAACTCGAGAAACGATATGTCCTGGATCAGTTTCAATGGCTTCGTCAATCAGTTTTTTAATATCATTGTTGGTTTTTACCCGGGAAGCAATTTTTTCCAAAGTTTCTGAAGAAATATCAACGAATCCACCTCGGGTTGCAGTTGTTTGGTTTATGTCTTTGTATCTAGACCAAGCTTTTTCAAGGCTTTTCCATGATGCAAGATGGGTGGTAATTTGGTATTCTTTTTTCTCTAGTTCTGCAATTTTATCTTTTACTTTTTGCGCATGAGGTGAGCGTACAGCGATTTGTAATTCCTTGCCGACAATTTTAAATGGTGCAATTTCACATGCGCGAGCTTCTTCTTCGGAAACAAGAATAAGAGCATCGTTATCAATACTCATTCCAGTCAAATCCACATACGCCATGTTGTTTTTTGATGCCAACATCTGCACCAAAGATTCTTCTTCTTTGCGGCGAAGCTCTTCGAGGGTTTTTATTTGATCGTCTTCTTGAAATGTTGATGACATAAATAAGTGTAAAAAAAGAAAATACTATGAAGAGGGAATAGTTATACCGTTGTATTGTACCAAAAAACCAATAAAATACCTACCTATGGGGTATTGACATATTGTTATTTATATGCTAGACTTGTATATGAAGGTCTTTGGATTGAGGAGTTACTTTTTTGAATTGATTATTTTTTTAGCGCAATAAAAATTGTATAAAAAAATAATCAATTCAAACCAAGTTTCACTTAAATCCAGATACCATGAAAACCAAGTTCTTTTCCATCACGGTGGTTGCCATTATGACAACACTCCAGGGCTTTGCCCAAAAAGTTGATCCCATCTGCAAATTTCCAGAGGGGAAATCTCACGCAACCGTTGATGTTATTAACGCATTGACGGCTGGTGTTAATCCTCCGGGTTATACACTTGGGGTAGATTTTAAAGACCTCGAGCCGGTCATCAGAGATGTTGTGGAGCGCGCTGTTCCAGGACAGAATTGGATGGATGTCTTGAACGCTTCGGTGTGCAAGGAACCAACCAAAGCCATGATGGCCCATCAGTATCGGTTATGGGGTCAGGTAAGGGGTAAGATGACCAAGATGGGTAATACCCGAGGTCTTCGCTCTGGTGAACAGCTGTTAGTACACGAACCATCGGGTAAAGTTCTTGCTGGATGTCAATGTATTAACCCTGTGATTGAACCCAGTGATTGGATTGCTGATCCGACACAAGATCTCAGTGGTTATTCTACAGCTGATAATCCTACTCCTGCACCTCAGCAGGTGGAAATCGACACCAGGCCTCAGCCAGCTCCAGTGCCTGTTGGTAATCAACAGGTTCGCCAGAATGATCAACAGAGTTCAAGCTCGCATGCGAGTTCATCCTCGAGATCATCTTCAGACTGTTATGGTGACGATTGTGACGGTGTTCGAAAGAAGATCGTCAGGAGTCACTATGACGAGGTGGAGCAGTACCTGAGTGTGCGTGACCGAGACTTGGCAAGAATGAATGACGAGTACCTGCGTGTAAAACAAGGGGAAAGTAATATTCGGAACCAAGACAAGGCTATGGATGCTCTGGTGGAAAAGTCACGCTGTTGTGATGACCAAAAGCAAGAACGTAGTAATAACGAATACACTCATCATGATGGTGATGGAAGTCGCGTTGTCTATGTTCAGGGTGGAGGTGGAACTGCTTGCGGTTGTAATCCTGGATACTGTGCTCATGGAATGGGTGGTGTCACAAACGTGAATGCCGGTCTGTCACTGAATTTTGGTGGCGGTGGTGTTCCTGGATACTTTCCACCCAATTATCGGCCCGGGAGACAAGTTCAACCTGGATATCAACCAGCCCCGGTTGTCTCACCTATTCAAGGTGGTCGACCAACACGTGGTGGTAATGGTTGGTAATTAAATGAGGAGGTTTGCAAACTTGCGAACCTCCTCTATTTTTTTAAGATTTTTCATAGAAAAGAAGTTTTAAAAAAGTAGAGAAAGGGATAAAGCAACATGTTGACAAAAAAGTAAAACTATGCTAAGCTTATATTTAGAGACCGTGTGGTTTTCATTCAGAAATACGAACCTTTAAACCTTACACAATGAAACAGTTCTTTGTCATGTGTGCTGTGTGCATACTGGGGGTTCTGCCTTCGTTTGAAGGTTGGGCCCAAAAATATAACCCAGAGGAATCCGGGTTCACATATTCAGCAGAGAATCGCTGGGGTTGGATAAATGGTGTATTTTCTGGCGATCGAAAATTGGTTCGTCCAGAATATCGCAAGATGAGTCCATCTACATTTCAAGATTCTATTGCTGGTACTGCCAGTGTTTCAAACATTGGAGATGTGATTTGTCTTTTTTTAGGGCAAATTTTTTATTATGGCTATCGAGGTGATGTTGGTTTCAATATATATACTACACGCGAAAGTATGTGGGATATCATTGAAGCCAGGAAAATTCTCGAGGATTCTCGAGAAATTGTCATTAATGAAAGCCTTATTCGTCAAAACCCAGGTATTTTTGTTTGGGTGTATGATAATTTCTCAAAACCCAAGAAGACCAAACTTAGTGACCTTCGTGGTGAAAAAGTTTTGGTGTACAAAGGTAAGATTATTTTATTATTGGCAAATGGTTCGCCAGTGGGAATGAATAGTCCACTCTTTGACAAGGATAATCCTTTGAAATCTGGATATCAAGATGTTCCCACGGGCAAAATGATGTCTGGTCAAAGCAAGGAGGTTCCCTATGTGGCCCGCGAGCCAAAAACCCCAGACCTAAAAATTCCAGAAGATGCCTATGATGTACCTAATCCACCCATGGGTGAAAAAGGTAAAGATGGGCGCGATGGAAAAGACGGCCGTGATGGTAAGGATGGTGTTCAGGGTATCCAAGGTCCCAAAGGCGACACTGGATCCAAGGGTGACAAAGGTGATCGTGGGGAACGAGGTGAAACTGGTGCCCCAGGCCGTGATGGTAAGGATGGTGTTCAGGGTCCGATTGGTCCTCAGGGATTACCTGGTCGCGATGGTGCTCCAGGTAAAGATGGATCGCCTGGTCCTCAGGGTATCCAAGGTCCCAAAGGCGACACTGGATCCAAGGGTGACAAAGGTGATCGTGGGGAACGAGGTGAAACTGGTCCTCGTGGACCAACGGGCTTTGTAGATTCTGCCAAGCTCGCTGAATACGAGCGCAGGTTCAGAAATCTTGAAACCCAGGGTTTTACCATTCTCCATAATAATGGAGTCATTCAGGTGCAGGGTCAAAGATTGGTAAGTATTCAAATCCCATCTGATGGAATGATGCGTATCAGATTTGATCGAACTTTGATTGTAACCTACAAGGGAGAATTGTTGGACTATGTCACATGGTAAGTAGAACGAGGGGGAGTCGATAAAAAGATTCCCCCACATTTTTGAGTTCTGAATTTTCGATTCAGATTTCAAATTTGTTGTTATTAAAAATTATTATTACGTTATCAATATGTTTACAAAAATTTTATCACAAGTAAAAAAAATATCAGTCGTTGGAATTTTTGCAATGAGTGTTTTTGGTTTTTTACCAGCAATCTCAGAAGCATTTGTTTCTTTTCAGGGTGGGGCTTATCCTGTATTAGAAGTTTCAAACTATACACAAGATCCAAACTCATATAATTATTATGGGTCTATAAATGCTAATCCTGGCGATGAGGTCGTTGCAGTTATTTATTTTGAAAATACAGGAACCAGTCCTGCTCAGAATGTACGACTTCGATTAACTCCTCAGAATTCTGGGTCAAACACGACACATGTATTGCAGGCAAGCATCTTGTCTTCAAATGGCTCTACTGCAACAGGAACTGCTACAGTAAACCTTTCTCAAGCCCAAACACTTAATTTTATGGGTGGTTCAAATACGGTAAAACTTTTTGATACTTTTGAGAATTATACTTATCCACCAAATGGGGCCGATGTTTTCAGTTCTAATGGTTTTTCGATTGGGACAGTAAATCCTGGATATGGAGTTATTGGAACACAAGGTTCAATGACTGTGAGATTCAAGGTGGGTCAAACAACTACACCTCCGCCGCCTCCACCACCAACAAATTATTCTGCACCAAACGTAACAACAAACACACCTAGTTTCGTGACACAAAACACAGCAGGTTTTTCTGGAAATTATTCTATTTCAGGAACTGTTGGATCGGTAAATTCATGGTTTGAATTTCAAGGTAATTCTTTTGGTGGAACAAACCAAGGAAATAATCCATCAAATGCATTCCAGTATACAAAACAGAATCTTTCACCGGGTGTTAGTTATTCATATCGAGCGTGTGCTTCGAATCAGGGCGTGCAAGCTTGTGGAGCGTGGGTTTCTTTTATGACTCAGACAACTCAGCAACCACCTGTGCAACCCCCAACCCAACTACCACCCCAAGTAACAACAAACAATCCATCAGTGGGAACAACTAATGCAACACTATCAGGAACATTAGTATCTTCTGGATCATCAACTTCTACACGATGGTTTGAATGGGGGCAGACAACTTCTTTGGGAACAATAGTTTCAATCTTTGGAACACAAAACCAACCAGGACAGTTCACTTCACAAATCTCTGGATTACAATCAGGGGTGACGTATTATTACCGAGCATGTGCTTCGAACAATGTGGGGCAGATTTGTGGTAATATTTTACCCTTCTCAACGCAAATGAATCAGGTGCCACAAGTTCAATCACCAACTGTTACAACAAATCAACCTTCTTCAGTTTCACAAACGAATGCAGTATTGTCAGGAACATTGCAATCACCAGTTTCAGGAAATGTTACACGATGGTTTGCATGGGGAACCACTCCTAATCCTACAACAGTGCTAAATGTTCCAGGCACAACAAATCAAGCCGGAGATTTCAGTGCATCATTGTCTGGATTACAATCAGGAGTGACGTATTATTACAAGGCTTGTGGGTCTAACTCTGTGGGACAAAACTGTGGATCGGTAATTCCTTTTTCTGCACAGATAAATCAACCCCCAACCCAACTACCACCCCAAGTAACAACAAACAATCCATCAGTGGGAA
>CAZAZY010000001.1:0-1154 GCA_964489785.1 uncultured Candidatus Saccharibacteria bacterium | reverse complement strand
GGTGACGTATTATTACCGAGCATGTGCTTCGAACAATGTGGGGCAGATTTGTGGTTCAATTATTCCATTCTCTACAAATCAGGGGCAACCCCAAGTTTCTCTTCCTGTGGTGTCTACCTATTACCCATCAAACATCGGTGAAGATTGGGCAACATTTGAAGGTAATATTGATAACACAGGTAACCAAACTGTTACACGATGGTTTGAATGGGGAACCAACCAAAGCAATCTTAATAATACATTGTCTGTTTCTGGATCTCAGTCATACACAGGACAGTTTTCAAGAACAGCAAATGGTCTTCAAGATGATGAAACATATTATTACAAAGCTTGTGCTTCAAACAGTGCGGGGTTAGATTGTGGTAACACGGTTTCATTTTCGACAAATTCAGCAGATGAGGATGAAGATGATGAGCCAACAATCAGTACGTATCCTGCAACAGATGTTTCTTATACGAGCGCAACATTAGAAGGGTACGTAAATAACACTGGTGGTGATTCTGTTACACGATGGTTTGAATGGGGAACCAGCCAAAGCAATCTTAATCGAACATTGAATGTTTCTGGGTCTCAGTCAACCACAGGAGATTTCAGTAGATCTCTTAGTGGTTTAGAATCTAATCGAGTGTATTACTATAAAGCTTGTGGTTCAAATGACGCGGGAGAAGATTGTGGATCAACCTATTCATTCGTTACCGATATGCAATATCAGGTTACGCCAAATGCATCACTTCCTCAGGTAACAACATTATATCCAGGTGGAATTAGTACAAACTCTGCAACAATTACTGGATCATCTACAACACAAGGGTCTCTTGCAAGTATTTGGTTTGAATACGGGCCAACACAAGGTCTTGGTTTTGTTACACCTATGATGTCTCAAAATCAAAACACAACAATAACGCACAATGCACCGATTATAAATTTGGTTGCTAATACTACCTATTATTACCGAATTGTTGCACAGAATTCTGCAGGAAGAATCGAAGGTGCTACATTATCATTCCGTACAACACCTTTGGTTTCGACACCGTTTCCAACACCTAATCCTGTTACCCCTCGTCCAACTACAACAACAATATTCCAATCAACTGGCACGTCCGCCTACGTCCGCCTCACCATTGAAAATGGTGCAGACGTAGTCAACGCAGGTT